>JAFEFH010000100.1 GCA_018240695.1 Pseudomonadota bacterium
CGGCTCGACCTTGATCACCTCGGCGCCGAGATCGGCGAGGATCATGCCGCACGACGGGCCCAGGATGGTGTGAGTGAGTTCGACGACGCGCACGCCCTTCAGGGGCGGTTCAACGGGAGAGGTCATGCTTCCCTCTAGTCCCTGCCGGGTTTGGCCGTCCAGCGCGGCGGCAGCAACTTCGTGTTCACGACGAACGGACCGTTGTTGGCGCTGAGCTTGATCGTGCCCCAGCCCGGCATGTCATACGCGCTGCGGAAGTAGATCTCGGATCGCAGAGCGGCCTCCTGGTCCGCGGCGCGCAGCGGACAGGTAAAGATCGCCTGCTGGCCGGGTTCGAGACGCGGCGGAATCTTCGATATGTCGGCATCGACCGGCGGCATGTCCGCGGCATCCACGCCCGCGACCACGCAGCGAATCCTGAGATGCGACAGCGCGAACCACTCGCTGGGATTGTCGACGCGGAAGGTGACGGCGAAGGCCGATCCCATCGTGACCTGGTCCGACGAATAGGCCGGCACCGGCCGCAGCGACCACGCGCCGAAGGCCGCGCCCGCCAGCACGGCGAAGCCCGCGATGACCGTCACCAGCCAGAGGAAGGATTGCGCGCCGATGGTCGCCATCTCGACCAGCCCCTGCTGCAACGGCAGGTCGGCCGCAACGCGCACGGTTCGCACGTTTCTCCCCTTGGGAGTCGCAGACTTCTTTTTGTTGCTCTTGCTGTTGTTCCGGCCGCGCTTCGCCGGCTTCCGCTTGCTCGATGCCATCGCGGCGCAAGATAGCGGAAAGCTTTTCCAGCGCGAGGCGACAAAGCGCGTGATCGCCAAACCGCGCGTAACCCCCTCACCCAACCTCTCCCCCTATCGGGGG
The DNA here is from genome assembly GCA_018240695.1 of Pseudomonadota bacterium. Taxonomy (GTDB): domain Bacteria; phylum Pseudomonadota; class Alphaproteobacteria; order Reyranellales; family Reyranellaceae; genus Reyranella. The sequence continues at coordinate 868 of JAFEFH010000100.1, forward strand.
AGAGGAGCTTTCATGTCCCTCTCCCCCTGTGGCGCTTTCGCCTCTCGGCGAAACGCCTAAGGGGGAGAGGCTAGGTGAGGGGGACGCGCACCGTGCTAGTTGAACCAGCCCTCGATGTCCTTGGTGAACGGCAAGCCGGCCGACTCTCCCAGAACCTCGTGTCCGATGCCGGCGCCGACCAGGAAGGTCTCCTGATGCGGCATCGCATTCGCCTTCAGCATCGCGCGGATGGCCTTGCCGTCGTGGCCCCAGCCCACCGCCTCGACCTTGCCGTCGAAGGCGCGGTTCACGATGGCGAGGAACTCGGCACGTTCGGCCTCGCTCAGCCCCGGCACCGCGTCGATGTCGCCCAGCAGGAACAGCCGGCCGCCGAAGCGCGCCACCAAAGCAGCCACGGAATTGCGCGGCTCGACGATGATTTCGCCTTTCGGACCGCGACGTACCCGCGCGGCCAGCGACAGCGGCATGACGGCGGCGCCGAGGTTGCTGCCGGTGTTCATCAGCGAGGCGGTCAGTTCCTTGTAGGTGATGCCCAGCCGCTCGGCGCGTTTGATGCGCATTTTCGCGACTTCCGGGCTCGGGCTCTTCCACGCCTTGGCGGCGGCGCGGCGCCACACCCAGGCGCCCCACGACATGTCGAAGGTCGGGCCATTGTTGTGCCCGATGCCTGGCCTGCGCAGGAGGCTCTCGACATTGGCATGCCGGACCCCTAGACGGTCGAAACGATCACCCATTGCGCCTAGTGTAGTGCAAGGATCGGGCCAAAATCGAGGAGTGCCGCGTGGACGATTTCCAGGTCGATGTATTGGTGGTGGGCGCGGGTAATGCCGCGGCCTGTGCGGCGCTGGCCGCCCGAGAGACCGGCGCGTCGGTCGCCATGCTGGAGGCCGCTCCCGAGGAAGAGCGCGGCGGCAACAGCACCTATACCGCCGGCGCCATGCGCGTCGTGTTCCACGGCGTCGACGACCTCGCCCAGCTCTACGACCTGACCGACGACGAGAAGCGCGACGTCGACTTCGGCAGCTACACCGAGGACCAGTATCTCGACGACATGGGCCGGGTGACCAACTATCGCTGCGACCCCGACCTCACCGACCTGCTGGTCAACAAGAGCTTCGAGACGCTGAAGTGGATGCGCTCCAAGGGCGTGCGCTTCCAGCCCTCCTACGGCCGCCAGGCCTTCAAGGTGAACGGCAAGTACAAGTTCTGGGGCGGCCTCGCGGTCGAAGCCTGGGGCGGCGGGCCGGGCCTCGTCGATCTCGAGCACAAGGCGGCGGTGAAGGCCGGCATCCCGATCCACTACGAGACCTCGGCGGTGTCGCTGATCGAGGAAGACGGCGTCGTGCGCGGCGTCATCGCCCGCCACAAGGGCCGCCGCATAAAGATCGGCGCCAAGGCGGTCGTGCTGGCCTGCGGCGGTTTCGAGAGCAACGCCGAGATGCGCACGCGCTATCTCGGCCCGACCTGGGACCTCGCGAAAGTACGTGGCACGCGGTTCAATACAGGCGCCGGCATCAACATGGCGCTGGCGATTGGCGCCAAGCCGCACGGCAACTGGTCGGGCGGCCACGCCGTCGGCTGGGACATGAACGCGCCGGAGTTCGGCGACCTCGAGGTCGGCGACAACTTCCAGAAGCACTCCTACCCGCTCGGCATCATGGTGAACGCCAACGGCGTGCGCTTCGTCGACGAGGGCGCGGACTTCCGCAACTACACCTACGCCAAGTACGGCGCGGTGATCCTGAGCCAGCCGCAGCAGTTCGCGTGGCAGATCTTCGACTCGAAGGTGCTCGACCGGCTGCGCGATGAATACCGCATCAAGCGCATGACCAAGGTGCGCGCCGACACGATCGAGGAGCTCGCCACCAAGCTTGAGGGCGTGAACCAGGAGCAGTTCCTGAAGACGATCAAGGAATGGAACGCCGCGGTGATGACCGAGGTGCCGTTCAATCCCGCGATCAAGGACGGCCGCTCGACGCGCGGCCTCGCCGTGCCGAAGAGCCACTGGGCCAACACGATCGACCAGGCCCCGTTCGAGGCCTATGCCGTGACCTGCGGCCTCACCTTCACCTTCGGCGGCCTCAAGACCTCGGCCACCGGCGGCGAGGTCGAGAGCACCGACGGCGCGCCGATCCCCGGCCTGTTCGCCGCGGGCGAGTTGGTCGGCGGCCTGTTCTATCATAACTATCCGGGTGGCGCGGGCCTCGTGTCGGGCGCCGTGCTGGGCAAGCTCGCCGGCGATGGCGCCGGCCGTTACGTCAAGGGGAAGAACTGAACATGACCATGATCAATCGCCGTCACGCGCTCGCCCTCGGCGGCAGCAGCCTGCTGATGCCGTCCCTCGTCCGCGCCCAGGCCACCTGGCCGAACGGCCCGGTCACCTTCGTCGTCGGCTACGCCGCCGGCGGCAGCACCGACATCAACGCGCGCGAACTGGCGCAGGTCATGACGCCGGTGATCGGCCAGCAGATCATCATCGACAACAAGGGCGGCGCCGCCGGCTCGATCGGCCTGCGCGCCACCGCCGCGGCCAAACCCGACGGCCAGAACATCTTCGTCGCCGTCGGCACCAACGTGATCATCAACCCGTGGGTCCAGAAAGGGATGATCGACACGATCTCCGCGCTGGCGCCGATCAGCCAGATCACCGACTACCAGTACGTGCTGGTGGTGGGAAACAAGGTGCCGGCCAAGAACGCGCAGGAGCTGGTGGCGCTGGCCAAGAAGGAGCCGGACAAGCTCACCTATTCGTCGTCGGGCGTCGGCGGCAACAACCACCTCGCGGGCGCTCTGTTCGCGGAAGCCGCGGGCATCAAGATGGTCCACGTGCCCTACAAGGGCACCGGGCCGGCGGTCGCCGATGTGATCAGCGGCCAGATCACCTGCAACTTCTCCTCGCTGCCGCCGGCGGTGTCGCAGATCAAGGGCGGCAATCTGAAGGCGCTGGCGGTGACCGGCAACAAGCGCGTGAAGTCGCTGCCCGACGTGCCGACGCTCAAGGAACAGGGCATCGACGTCGTGGTGACGAGCTGGCAGGGCCTGTTCGGGCCGGCCAAGACGCCAGACGCCATCCTGGACAAGATCGACGCGGCGACCAAGAAGGCGATGACCGATCCGAAGTGGGAAGCCGCTCTCGCCCGCGACGGCCTCGAGATGCCGCCGGTGCGCACGCGCGCGGAGTTCACCAAGTTCGTGCACGACGAGCACGCCTTCTGGGGCAAGAAGCTGAAGCAGCTCAATATCCAGATGGAATAGCCGCCGGCGGTATCTAGCTTTCTTTGACCGCCTGCTGGCGCTTGCGACGTTCGTCGCCCAGCGCCCGCAGGCGGGCCATCTCCTTCGGATCGACCCGGCCGTAGCGCGGCCGCCAGTGCGGGTCGTCGAACGTGACATCGGCACGCAGCGTCGTCCGCGGCCGTTCCGCACTCTCCAGCAGGCCGAGCGCCTGGCGCACGACCGACTTCTGCACATCGCGCCTGTAGGGCGGCCCGCAGGGATTGCCGAGCGGCAGGTCGGTGAACGCGAAGCGCGGCACGCCGCAATGCTCGACGATGTCGAGCGCCGAACCGACGATCACGGTCGGAATGCCGTTCTCTTCCAGGTGCCGGGCGACCAGACTCACGGTCTGGTGACAGACGGGTCAAAGAGGACAGAGGATCGCGGCGTCGGCGCCGTCGTCGCGCAGCCGCGCCAGCACCTGCGGCGCGTCCTCCTCGATCGTCTTGCGCTGGCTGTATTCCGTCGGCACGCCATGGAAGCGATGCGCGATCCCGGCAATCACGCCCTCGCTCGCCAGTTCGGTGGCCACCTCGATCGGCAGGAAGCTGCCGACATCGTTGGTGTGCGTCGATTCCTTGTCCCAGGCGACGTTGTCGGTGAACAGTTTTTCCGGCACCGGCGCGACGTCGCCCGACCAGACATGGCGGTGTCCCTTGGCATCGCGATTGGACAGGCCCATCGGACTGGCCGTCGTCACCAGGCCGATGCGGCTCTCGGCGAGCGGCCTTGCGAGACGCGCGAACGGCACCTCGTCGAACCGCGCCCAGACATAGTCCTTGGCGTAACCCAGCGCGCGATAGTAATCGCGGGTGCGGTCCATGTACCTGACGGGCTGATCGCTCATCGCTTGGGCACCATGCAGAAGCCCTGGGCCGCGACGCCCAGGGTCGGGTTGACCTTCGAGCGGAAATTCTCGAAGGCGATGGCCGCGGTCAGTTCCACGATCTGCGCCTCGGTGAAATGCGCCTTCACCCTGGCGAACAGCGCGTCGTCCACGTCGCGGTCAGTGTAGGTTACCGCCTCGGCATATTCGAGCGCCACCCGCTCGACTTGGCTGAAGAGCTTGCTGTCGCGCCAGGCGAGCAGTTCGCCCAGCTTCTCCAGACCGCCTTCCGTCGCTTCCGCGGCACGCGCGGCGTTGATGTCCATTCAAAAGGGACAGCCGTTGATCGTCGCCACCCGCGTGTAGATCAGCGGCAGCAGCCCCTTCGGCAACTGGCCCGACTGCTCGATCGCCTGGCCGAGCGCGCCCGCCGCTTTCAGGATCGGCGGGCAATGCGCCATCACCTTCGCCGGGTTCAGTACGTAGCCAAACAGTTCCCGCTGCTTGTCGAAAATGGACTTGAGCGTCGGGTCGCCGCCATCCTCCTCGATCTCGCTGATCCTGGGCATCAAGTGGTTTCCTCCGGAATTTGGTGGAACAATATACGGCAAAGAGCGTTGACAGGGATCGGGCTGAAGGGGGCTGGCCAGCATATGGCGGGGGACGATAGGGCGGAAACGGCCCTATTTCGCGGGAACAGCGAGCTTGCAGAGCTGATGCGGCGCCACGACTGGGCGGCGACAGCGCTTGGGCCGCCCGAAATCTGGCCGCAGGCCCTGAAGACCGCCGTCAGCATCATGCTCACCTCCAGCCAGCCGATCTGGATCGGCTGGGGGCCGGAGCTGATCTACCTCTACAACGACGCCTACAAGTCGATCATCGGCGGCAAGCATCCGTGGGCACTCGGCCGCCCGACCTCCGAGGTGTGGAGCGAGATCTGGGACGAGATCGGACCCATGCTCGACAGCGCGATGAAGGGCGACGCCGGCACCTATGTCGAGGCGCAGCTCCTGATCATGGAGCGCAACGGCTATCCCGAGGAAACCTACTACACCTTCTCCTACAGCCCGATCCCCGACGATGCGGGCAAACCGGCGGGTATCTTCTGCGCCAACACCGACGATACCCAGCGCGTCCTGAGCGAGCGCCAGCTCGCGGTGCTGCGCGCGCTCGCTGCCTCGGCCACGGAAGCGCGCGGCTGGCAGCAGGCCTGCGCCCTCGGCCTGAAGGCGCTCGAGGCCGACGCGCGCGACCTGCCCTTCACGCTGCTCTATACGATCGAGCCCGGCGGCGACGCCGCCACGCTGACGGCCCACGCCGGAATCGATCCCGCCCACCCGGCGGCCCTTCCCTCGATCGCCCTCTCCGCCGCCGCGCCGTGGCCCGTCGCCGAACTCGTGCGATCCCACGCATCCCTTGTGCTCGCCGATCTCGACGAGCGCTTTGCCGCCGCCATGCCGACCGGCGCCTGGGACGAGCCGGCGAAGGCCGCGGTCCTGCTGCCGATCGGCGCCGGCGGCGGCACCGGCCGCACCGGTTTCCTGATCGTGGGCCTCAACCCGTACCGGCTCTACGAAGGTCCGTACGCCGCCTTCCTCGATCTCGTGGCCGGCCAGATCACCGCGTCGATCGCCAGTGCCGAGGCCTACGAAGAAGAGCGCCGCCGCGCCGAGGCGCTGGCCGAGGTCGACCGTGCCAAGACGCTGTTCTTCTCCAACGTGAGCCACGAGTTCCGCACGCCGCTCACGCTGATGCTTTCGCCGCTCGAAGAGATCCTCGCCCGCGACAGGGAGACGCCGGCCGAGGGCGATCGTCAGCTCGTCTCGGTCGCGCATCGCAACGGCGTGCGCCTGCTCAAGCTGGTGAACGCGCTGCTCGACTTCTCCCGCATCGAGGCCGGCCGGACTCCGGCGCGGCTGGAGGCGCTCGACCTCCCGGCCTTCACCGCCGAGCTCGCCTCGACCTTCCGCTCGGCCGTCGAGCGCGCGGGCCTCACGCTCACCATCGACTGTCCCCGACTCGCGCACCCCGCGCTGATCGATCGGGACATGTGGGAGAAGGTGATCCTCAACCTCCTCTCCAACGCGCTGAAGTTCACGTTCGACGGCGGCATCACCGTCAGCGTGCGCGCCACGCCAGACGGCGCGGCCGAGGTTGCCGTCAGCGACACCGGCACCGGCATTCCCGAGGCCGAGCTGCCGCACCTGTTCGAGCGCTTCCACCGCGTCGAGGGCGCGCGCGGCCGCAGCATCGAGGGCAGCGGCATCGGCCTCGCCCTCGTCTTCGATCTGGTGAAGCTGCACGGCGGCACGGTCGACGTGCAGAGCGAGGTCGACAAGGGCAGCCGCTTCACGGTTCGCCTGCCGCTGGCGATGAATGCGCCGCTGCCGGCCGAGCAGGGCACGGACGCCATGGCGGTCTTCCGCGCCGAAGCCTATCTGCAAGAGGCCGCGGGCTGGTTCGACGACAACACCGCTGAGAGCGACGTCCCGCCGGCTTCGGTGATCGAAGACCTCCCGGTCCAGGCCCGCGGCGGCGACAGCGGCGACCTGATCGTGCTGGCCGACGACAATCTCGACATGCGCCGCTACGTCGCCCGCCTGCTACAGGGCGCGGGCTATCGCGTCGAGGCAGTGGCCGACGGCGAAGCCGCGCTGGCGTCGGCGCGGGCGCTGAAACCGCGCCTCGTGCTGTCCGACGTCATGATGCCCCGGCTCGACGGCGTCGGGCTGATCCAGGCGATGCGCGACGACAGCGAGCTGCGCGACATTCCCGTCATCCTGCTGTCGGCCCGGGCCGGCGAGGAATCCAAGGTCGAGGGACTGCGCGCCGGCGCCGACGACTACCTCACCAAGCCTTTCTCCGCGCGCGAGCTGCTGGCCCGCGTCGAGTCCAACCTCAGGCTCGCCAACATGCGCCGCGAGAGCGAGCGCGTGCTGCGCGAGGAGACGCAGATCCTCGAGGAGCTGAACCGGGTCGGCAACACGGTCTCGGCCGAGCTCGACCTGGAGCGGGCGGTGCAGGCCGTCACCGATGCGGCCACGACCTTGTCCGGTGCCCAGTTCGGCGCGTTCTTCTACAACGTGATCGACGACAAGGGCGAGAGCTACACGCTCTATACGATCTCCGGCGTGCCGCGCGAGGCCTTCTCCAAGTTCCCGATGCCGCGCAACACCGCCGTGTTCGCGCCGACCTTCAAAGGCGAAGGCGTCGTGCGCTCGCCCGACATCCGCAAGGACCCGCGCTTCGGCAAGAACGCGCCCTACCACGGCCATCCCAAGGGACACCTGCCGGTCGTGAGCTACCTCGCCGTGCCGGTGATGTCGCGCACCGGCGAAGTGCTGGGCGGGCTGTTCTTCGGCCATCCGGAGGCCGGCATGTTCGACGAACGCGCCGAGCGCATCGTCTCGGCGATCGCCCACCAGGCCGCCATCGCCATCGACAAGGCACGCCTCTACCGCTCCGCGCAGACCGAGCTCCAACGCCGCCGCGAGACCGAGCAGGCCCTGTTGCAGAGCGAGCAGTCGCTCGAGCGCAAGGTCGAGGAACGCACGGTCGAACTGGCCGACGCCAACCGCCAGCTGGTGCGCGAGATCGCCGAACGCGAGCATGCCGAGGGACGCTTCCAGCATCTCGTCGAGGCCGTGACCGACTACGCGCTCTACATGCTGGAGCCCGACGGCACCGTAGCCAACTGGAACACCGGCGCCCAGCGCATCAAGGGCTATACGGCGGCCGAGATCGTCGGCCGCAACTTCGAGAACTTCTACACCGAGGAGGATCGCGCGACCGGGCTGCCGGCGCGCGCACTGGCGACGGCGCGCGCCAGCGGCAAGTTCGAGGCCGAGGGCTATCGCGTACGCAAGAACGGCTCGCGCTTCTGGGCGAGCGTCGTCATCAACCCGATCTTCGACCGGGCCGGCAACCTGCTGGGCTTCGCCAAGATCACGCGGGACATCAGCGAACGGCGGCGGGCGCAGGAGGAATTGCAGCGCGCCCAGGAGCAGCTCGCCCAGGCGCAGAAGATGGAAGGCATCGGCCAGCTCACCGGCGGCGTCGCGCACGACTTCAACAACCTGCTGACGGTGATCCTCGGCAATCTCGAGACCGCCCAGCGTGCCAGCAGCAGCAACCCCAATCCCGACCGGCTCGCGCGCGCGCTGGAGCATGCCACGCTGGGCGCCCAGCGCGCGGCATCCCTCACCCAGCGCCTGCTGGCCTTTTCGCGCCGCCAGCCGCTCGATCCCAAGCCGATCGACGCCAACCGCCTGGTCACCGGCATGTCCGAACTGCTGCGCCGGAGCCTGGGCGAGCAGGTCGTCGTCGAGACGGTGCTGGCGGGCGGCCTGTGGCGCGTCAACGCCGACCCCAACCAGCTCGAGATCGGCATCCTCAACCTCGCCGTCAACGCGCGCGACGCGATGCGCGACGGTGGCCACCTCACCATCGAGACCGCCAACGCCTTCCTCGACGAGGCCTATGCCGCTTCGCAGACCGAGGTCGTGCCCGGCCAGTATGTCGTGATCTCGATCACCGATACCGGCGTCGGCATGGACCGCGAGACGCTGGCGCGCGCCTTCGAGCCGTTCTTCACGACCAAGGACATAGGCCACGGCACGGGCCTCGGGCTCAGCCAGGTCTACGGCTTCGCCAAGCAGTCCGGCGGCCACATCAAGATCTACAGCGAGCCCGGACACGGCACGACGGTGAAGCTCTATCTGCCGCGCCTGCTCTCGACCGACGAGCCCGACGTGCTGCCGCTCAAGCCCAGCCAGGCGCCCACCAGCCAGAACGGCGAGACCATCCTCGTAGTCGAGGACGATCCCGACGTGCGGACCAACACGACCGGCATGTTGCGCGAGCTGCGCTACGCCGTGCTCGAGGCACCGCTGGCCGCCACGGCGCTGCACCTGATCGAGTCCCATCCCGAGATCGAGCTGCTGTTCACCGACGTCGGCCTGCCGGGCGGCATGAACGGCCGGCAACTGGCCGACGCCGCGCAAAAGCTGCGGCCCGACCTCAAGGTGCTGTTCACGACAGGCTATGCGCGCAACGCCATCGTCCATGGCGGCCGGCTCGATCCCGGCGTGCAGATGCTGCCCAAGCCCTTCACTTACGCAGCCGTTGCCTCGAAGCTCGCGGAGATCCTGGGCGCCAAGAGCGACGCGCCGCGTGTGCTGCTGGTCGAGGACGAGATCCTGGTCCAGATGGTGGCGCAGGAGCAGCTGGGCGAACTGGGCTGCAAGGTCGAGACGGCGGGCTCGGTCACCGAGGCGATGAACAAGGTGAAGCGCGTCGCCGGCGGCATCGATCTGGCGATCGTCGACATCGGCCTGCCCGACGGCAAGGGCGACGCGCTGGCGGCCGAGCTGCGCGCGCTCCACCCCAACCTGCCGATCGTGATCGCGAGCGGCTACGACGACGCGAAGCTGCGTGACCGCTTCGTCACCGATCCTCGGGTCAGCTTCGTCGCCAAGCCCTACACGCTCGACGACCTGCGCCGCGTCGTCGACGCCCTGCCCGGCCGCAAGAAGGGCTGAGCGCTAGAAGCTCAGCGCCTTGGCCTGGACCACGCCCTCGAGGGCCGCGATCTTGCCCGTCAGGTCGGCCGACAGCGGCTGGTCGACCTGGACCAGCGCGATCGCCGAGCCGCCCGGCTTGTCGCGGCCGAGATGGAAGGTCGCGATGTTGACCTTGCTCTCGCCCAGCAGGCTGCCCAGCCGCCCGATGAAGCCCGGCTTGTCGTCGTTGGTGAGATAGAGCATGTGCGCGCCGAACTCGGCTTCGATGCCGATGCCCTTGATGTCGACGAGGCGCGGATGCTTGCCGCCGAACAGCGTGCCGGTGACCGAGCGTGTGTACTTGTCGGTCGTGACCGAGACGCGGATCATCGAGTTGTAGTCGCTGTCGCGCTCGTGCTTGACCTCGGCGACCTCGATGCCGCGCTCGCGCGCGACGGCCGGGGCGTTGACCATGTTCACCGAGTCGAGCTGCGGGCGCAGCACGCCCATCAGCGCGACCTGCGACAGCGGCTTGATGTTGAGCGCCGCCACCTGGCCCTCGTACTCGATCGAGACGGCCTTGATGTCGGTGTCGGTGAGCTGGCCCGCGAAGGAGCCGAGCTTCTCGGCGAGATCGAGGAACGGCGCCAGCTTGGGCGCATCCTCGGCCGAGACGTTGGGCATGTTGAGCGAATTGGTGACCGCACCGGTCAGCAGGTAATCCGACATCTGCTCGGCGACCTGGAGCGCCACGTTCTCCTGCGCCTCGACGGTCGCCGCCCCGAGATGCGGCGTGCAGACCAGGTTCGGCGCGCCGAACAGCACGTTCTGCTTGGCCGGTTCCTCGACGAACACGTCGAAGCCCGCGCCCGCGATATGGCCCGAGACCAGCAGGTCGCGCACCGCCAGCTCGTCGACCAGCCCGCCGCGCGCGCAGTTGACGATGCGCACGCCCTTCTTGGTCTTCATCAGATTGGCGCGGCTGAGGATGTTCCTGGTCTGCTCGGTGAGCGGCGTGTGCACGGTGATGAAGTCCGCGCGCGCCAGCACCTGGTCGAGCGTGCCCTTCTCGACGCCCAGCGTCGCGGCGCGCTCGTCCGACAGGAACGGGTCGAACGCCAGCACGCGCATCTTGAGGCCGAGCGCGCGCTCGGCGACGATCGAGCCGATATTGCCGCAGCCGATCAGCCCCAGCGTCTTGAAGCTGAGCTCGGTGCCCATGAAGCGGTTCTTCTCCCACTTGCCGGCCTGGGTCGAGGTGTTGGCCTCGGGCACCTGGCGGGCGACCGCGAACATCAGCGCGATCGCGTGCTCGGCGGTGGTGATGGCGTTGCCGAACGGCGTATTCATCACGACGACGCCGTGCGCGGTCGCCGACTTGATGTCGACATTATCGACGCCGATGCCGGCGCGGCCCACGACCTTGAGGTTCTTGGCCTCGGCCAGCACCTCGGCCGTGACCTTGGTGGCCGAGCGGATCGCGAGACCCTGGTAGTTGCCGACGATCGCGCGCAACTCGGCGGGCTTCAGGCCGGGCTTGAAATCGACGTCGCAGCCGCGCTCGGCGAAGATCTCGACGGCGCGCGGAGACAGCTCATCCGAGATGAGCACCTTGGGCTTTGCCATGTTCCAGAACTCCTCAGGCGGCTTTCGCGCCGAACTCTTTTTCGATTTCGCCGTAGGCCCAGTCGAGCCACGGCAGCAACGCCTCGAGATCGCTCTTCTCGACCGTGGCGCCGCACCAGATGCGCAGGCCCGGCGGCGCGTCGCGATAGGAGCCGAGGTCGTAGCCGGCCTTTTCGGTTTCCAGGAGATCGGCCATCTTCTTGGCTGCGGCGGCCTGCTTGTCGGCCGGCAGCGCGGTGAACCATGGTGCTGCGATCACGAGGCAGACCGAGGTGTTGGAGCGCACGGTCTTGTCGGCCGCGAGGAAAGAGATCCACGCGCGGTCGGCCGCGAACTTCTCGAGCACCCCGAGGTTGGCCGTCGAGCGCGCGATCAGGCCCTTCAGCCCGCCGACGCTCTCGCCCCACTTCAGCCCGTCGATCGCGTCCTCGACGCAGAGCATCGACGGCGTGTTGATCGTCTCGCCCTTGAAGATGCCCTCGGAGAACTTGCCGCCCGAGGTCAGGCGGAAGATCTTCGGCATCGGCCAGGCCGGCACGTAGCTGTCGAGGCGCTGGATGGCGCGCGGGCTCAGCACCAGCATGCCGTGCGCGCCCTCGCCGCCCATGACCTTCTGCCAGGACCAGGTGACGACATCGAGCTTCTGCCACGGCAGGTCCATCGCGAAGACGGCCGAGGTCGCGTCGCAGATCGCGAGCCCCTGCCGGTCGTCGGCGATCCAGTCGCCGTTCGGCACCTTGGCGCCGGAGGTCGTGCCGTTCCAGGTGAAGACGACGTCGTGCGTCCAGTCGACCGCCTTGAGGTCGGCGATCTGGCCGTACGGCGCCTTCAGCGTGCGCACGTCCTTGAGCTTGAGCTGCTTGGCCACGTCGGTGACCCAGCCGTCGCCGAAGCTTTCCCAGGTCAGCATGTCGACCGGCCGCGCGCCGAGCAGCGACCACAGCGCCATCTCGACGGCGCCGGTGTCCGACGCCGGCACGATGCCGATACGATAGTCGGCGGGAATGCCGAGAAGAGCGCGCGTGCGATCGACGGCTTCGACAATCTTCTTCTTGCCGAGCTTGGATCGGTGCGAGCGGCCCGTGGCCGCGTCTTTGAGGGCTTCCGGGGTCCATCCCGGACGTTTGGCGCAGGGTCCCGATGAAAAGTCGGGACGCGCCGGACGCGAGGTCGGCTTCGTCATTTTCCTTCTCCCTTACAGAAGAACTGCACTCCGGTGGGGGAGCGTGGCCCGGCGCCGATATACGGACGACGGGGCGCGGCGTCAATGCGCCGATTTGCGCCGCAGCTCGTAATAGGTGCCGACGGATTTCACGTCGAGCACGGGTGTTGCGACGTAGGTGTCGTGCAGCATCCTGTGGATGGCCGGCGCGCGATTGGCGGCCGACAGCCCGCCGAGCTGCCCCGCCAGCTCGGCCTCGCTCCACGTCCACGGCGCGCCGATCACGACCCTCCAGCCGCGGTCGAACGCGAGATCGAGGCCGCGCCTGATCGACTGCGCATGCTGCTCGGCGGTCCAGCCGGGATGACGGATCGCCGCGGCGTCGAGGGCGATCCACTTGAAGCGCGGCGGCGGCTCCCAGTTCCCCTCGTCGAGATCCCAGGTGCGGCCCCACATCGCGTACTGCCACATCGCGATGTCCTCGAAGCCCCAGTAGACGAAGACCGTCTGCTCCGGCGGCAACGCGCGCTCGAGCGTCGCCAGCGCTTCCAACGCGTCGCGGTCGCCGCCGCGATGGTGCGCCAACGCCGCGACGTTCCACGCGAGCGGCACGAACGACAGCAGGGCGAGCACGATCCGCAGGCGGGGACGCGCGACGCAGGCCGCGACGACCGTCGCCCACGCCACTGTCAGCCATCCCATGACGTTGACCTGCATCTGCGGGTCCTGCGGCTGGGAGTAGAAGTTCATCACCTGTCCCGCGCCCAGCGTGCCGATGAAGACGAGGGCGATGGCGCGCACACGCGGCTCATGGCGGCGCGGCCACAGCACGACCGCGGCCGCGACGAAGATCGCCGCCTGGAAGGCGACCGACAGCGCGAGCGGCCCGGCCGCGCGCCGCGCCGCCACGGGATCGACGAAGCCGCCGACCAGCAGCAGGTAGTTGCCGACGCCCGAGAGCATCATCCACGCCTTGTCCCAGCCGATCCCCGCCCAGCCGGTCGCCACGCCCTTCCCGGTCCACAGCAGGTCGTGCAGGCCGACCGCGCCGGTGTGGCCCTCCCAGATCTGCTGGACGATGCCCGCGACGGCGACGATGGAGACCACCAGCACGACGGCGCGCAGCAGCTTCTCCTTCAGCGTGCCCTGCGACAGCAGCAGCGCGAGGCCGAGCGCCGGCAGCGTCGGGAAGATCAGCCGCCACTCGACCAGCCAGCCCAGCGTGAACAGGGCGGCGACGAGCACCACCTGCCGGTAGGTCGGGCGCTGGAACCAGATGCCGGCCAGCGCCATGGCTGCGAGCACGAGCACGTAGCCCGGCATGATGTCTTCGTTGATCACCGACAGCAGCAGCACGAAGCCCGAGCCGAGATGGAACAGGCTCGCCAGCGCCGCGGTCCATGCGCTGCCCGTGACGCGATGGACGAAGGCGTAGACGACGACCACGCCCACGCTCGCCCAGAAGGCGTTGAAGTAGGCGAACTGCATCCACGCCATGCCGCGCAGGAGGCCGAGCGCGTCGAACAGCCGGCTCGAGGCGCCGTAGAGCGGGAAGAAGAGATAGTTCGACGGATCGAGCCGCGCATGCGCGAAGTCGGCGATCCAGGGCTCGGCCTGGATGCTCTTGTACATGCCGTTGGCCGTGACGATGTGGACGTTCTGGAGCCAGGCGATCAGGCCGCCCAGCACCAGCAGCGACGCGACGAAGGCGAGCAGCACCTGCCCGGACAGTCTCACCGGGCAGTCCTCGATGTCAGTGCTTGCGGCCGACCAGAGACACCGCGCCTTCGGGGCCGTAGCTCTCGAAGTGCTGGCAGCCGCGCTCCATCGAGAAGATCTCTCCCGGCTTGTAGGTCGTGGTCGTGCCGCCGGTGGTCAGCGTCACGGCGCCCTTCAGCACCATCGCGCGCACGTCGAACGGATGGCTGTGCTCGGGATTGACCTTGGCACCGGGCGTCGTGCTGGTGGCCACGTCGTAGCCGTCGCGCTTCAGTTCGTCCTCGAAGGTCTTCCGGTCCATCGTCGTCTCCTTCAGGCGGGCTTGCGCGCCGCCACGGCATATTGCGCGCCCAGCGGCAGCCACGCCAGTACGCGATCCACCGGCCGCAGGAAGGCGACGCCCGGCGGCATGAACATCAGATACTCCGTGTCGAGCTCGTAGCGCGCCGCGCCCAGCAGCCCCTCTCGCACTTCGTGTGCATCGAGCAGGATGGCGTTCTCGTCGATCGGCGTGCGCGCGATCACGTAGCGCACCAGCGGATTGCGCGGATTGTGCTCGAACACGTAGAGCCGCCCGCCCGGCTTCAGGACGCGGCCGAGCTCGGCATAGACCGCCGCGCGCTCGGCGACCGGCACGTGATGCAGCACGGCGCTGATCGTGGCGACGTCGAACTGGCCCGCGGCGAACGGCGTGCGTGCGCCGTCCTGCGCCGCCGTGGCGGGCGCGGCGCCCAGCGACGACGGCCAGCGCCGCGAAACTTCGGCCAGCATGCCGGTCGAGACATCGCAGCCGGTGAACGATGCGCGCGCGCCGAGGCCGCCCAGCACGCGCATCAGGTCGCCCGCGCCGCAGCCATAGTCGAGCATCGACA
>JAFEFH010000101.1 GCA_018240695.1 Pseudomonadota bacterium
CATCCTGTGCGGCAACACCGCCCGGGGAAAGAAGCTCGCGGGCTACGGCGACGGCGTGGGCGAGGTGGTGGTGGCCAAGCTGTTCATCGTCGGCAACACGATCGCGGCCGTGCAGTTCAGCTGGCGCGGCGCGAAGTTCGACCAGGCGAAGCCCGAGACCTTCCCGGTGCCGCCCGCCGCCATCGGCGAGACCGCGCGCTGGCTCGACGACGCGGTGCAGGCGGCGCCCGCTCCCTGATCCCGCACGTCAGAGTGGCGCTTCCTCGGTCTCGTCCTCTTCGTCGCCGCGGCGCCAGCACACCCATGTGTAGAGCAGCAGGCCCAGCAGCCAGCCGCTCTGGGTGAACAGGAACACCGGCTTCAGGAACAGGCCGAACACCAGCCACGCGACGTTGTCGGCGGCGACCTTGAGGCCGAGCGCGGCAGGCGCGGTCAGGGTGACGAACTCGCCCACGATGGGCTGTTCGACCTCGAGTACGTTCAGGTGCACGCGGTTCATGCCGAAGCCCAGCCACAGCGCCGGCGTCTCGGGCGGCGGCGGCCAGCGATAGACGCCGGGCGCGACCGCGAGGTTGGCCGTCATGCCGCGCGAGTTGCCGTTGCAGTAGCCGCTCATCGGCATGGCCTCGAAGACCACCGGCGGCTGGCCGTCGTCGAGGCTCGCGCGGATGCGCACGGTGGCGCCGGGCTTCAGCCGCATCACGCCGTCCTGTTCCTTGGAGCCCTGCCAACTGCCCAGCTCGGGCCGCTGGTCGCAGCCGTCGGCGCGGAAGGTCAGCACCATGCGCAGCGGATTGTCGAACAGACGAAAAGTGTCGATCTCGACCTCGGTGCCGGGCGTCAGTTGCAGGCGCATCGCCGTCGGCGTGCTCTCGAGCCGCGCCGCCTCGCCGTAGATCAGCAGCAGCACGGTGGCGCCGATCCAGGCGAGCCAGTTGAGTTTGAGCGAGGAGGCGCGCGACTTGGTCACGCGGCGCAGTATGCCCCGTCCCTGTCGGGAGAAGCTACCGGTCGCCAGCGCTCAGGCGAGTCGTCCGAGCAGTGCACCCAATTTCTCGATCTCGGCCGCCGTCCAGCGGTCGCGGAACGTGTCGGCCGCCAGCCGCCCGAACGTGGCTTCGGCGTTGGCCACCGCCGTGCGGCCGGCATCGGTCAGCACGACGAAGGCATAGCGCGCGTCGCGCTCGTGACTCTCGCGCGCCACGAAGCCCAGCTTTTCCAGCGGCGCGGTGGTGCGCGTCACCGTCGAGGGGCTGACCGAGAGGCGCTTGGCGAGGTCGATGCGGCTCAGCCGCCCGCCCTCGGCCCGGGCCACATGCATCAGCAGCAGCGCGTCCTTGAGCGACAGGCCATGGACCGCGCCGAGCCCGGCCGCGAACCGCTCTTCCAGCCGCGCATGCGCCTGGAACAGGTTGAGCGCCGCTGCGGCGGTGTTTTGTGATAATGTTTCCATATGGAAATAATATGGAATCGTATCGGAAAGATCAAGAGCGGAAAGCGACCCTCACCGCCGCACCACGACCGCCACCGCCGAGATCGCCAGCAATCCGGCCGACACCGCGTAGATCCAGATGCTGGGCACGATCGGCAGCAGGACGCCCGCGGCCAGCGGGCCGGTGCCGGCGCCGATGTCGCGCCAGACGTTGCGTGCGGCCAGCGCCTGGACGCGGCCGGGACCGGGCGTGCGGTGGGCGACGATCGGCGAGATCAGCGGCAGTTGCAGCGCGCGCAGCACGACGATGGCGGCGGCGCAGCTCCACAGCCAGCCCGCGCCGAAGCCGACCAGCACGACGGTCGTCATCAGCGACAGCGTCACCAGCAACCGCTCGGCGCCGATCTTCTCGGCCATGTGGCCGCCCAGCGGAGCGAGCAGCAACTCGGAGAAATATCGCAGCGCCATCAGCAGGCCGGCGGCCAGCACCGCGCCGCCCGGCAGCAGGTCCTTGCCGAGATAACCCAAGCCCATGATGAAGAGCCCGTCGAGCGTGAAGCCCTCGAGGAACGACCAGACGTCGAGGCTGCCCGGCAGCCTGACCCGCCGGCTCGTCGCGGGCACCGGGTGCGGCTCGGCCGGCAGGCGCCGCGCGGCCCACAGGCCCAGCACCGCGACCACGGCCAGCACATAGAAGATGGCGCGCGGCCCGTAGGCCTCGGCCAGCAGCGCGCCGATCGGCAGCGCCAGCATCGGGCCCACCGCGACGATGGCGCGCGAGCGGCCGCTGCGGCGCGCGGCGCCGACCGCCTCGGCGGTGGACATCGCCTGCGTCGACAGATTGAGCGCGGCGAAGGCGAGACCCCACAGCAGCCGCATCGGCAGCAGCAGCCAGATGCCCGACAGCGTGGCGTAGCCCAGCGCCGCGATCGCGGCGGCGATCACCGCCAGGGTCCCGGTCGGCCGGTCGCCGCGCCGCGCATAGAACTTCGCCACCCAGCCATAGCCCATGATGCGGATCAGCCGGTTGGCCGCCAGCAGGATGCCCGCCTCGGCGACGCTGACGCCGAACGCCGGGGCGAACATCGGCAGCAGCAGATAGAGGACGGTGTCGGCCGGCAGCGCGAGCGCCAAAGCGAGGGCGGAGTGGCGGGCGTTGAGATCGGTGGAGGAGGCGGGCGCTGGTGCGGATGCGGGGGCTGACGCGGACATGGCCGGCAATCTCGGAGTGTTACCGGGATGTGACAAACGATGTGATTTCCAGCGGCGTGTGATAAAAACTCACACATGCCCGCCGGCTCGCTCCCGCCGCTCAACGCGCTGCGCATGTTCCTGGTCGCCGCGCGCCACCTCAGCTTCTCGCGCGCCGCCGTCGAGCTGAACGTGACGCACGGCGCGGTCAGCCGGCAGGTGCGCGCGCTCGAGGAGCATCTGGGCGTGGCGCTGTTCGAGCGGCAGGTCCGCCAGGTCAGCCTGACGGTCGAGGGCCGCCAGCTCTATGCCGAGACGCAGCCCGCGATGGAGCAGATCGCCGCCGCCGCGCGCGGGGTGACGGGACGCGCGCCGACGCGCGGCGTCCGCATCAACTCGCGCACGTCGTTCTCGGTGCGCTGGCTGATCCCGCGCCTGCCCGACTTCGTGGCGCGCCATCCCGGCATCGCGCCGCAGCTCATCACCAGCCTGGCCGCGCCCGACAAGGCGCCCGAGCCGTTCGACATCGCCATCCGCCGCGACCTCGGCGGCTGGCCGAGCGGGGTCAAGGCGCAGCCCTTCCTCGAGGACGAGCTGCTGGTGCTGGCCGCGCCGTCGCTGCTGAAGAAGAAGCCGATCGCCGAGCCCAAGGCGCTGGCCCAGCACACGCTGCTGGTGGTGAAGACGCGCAACCAGGATTGGGACGACTGGAAGGCCCATATCGGCCTGCCGCGCCTGCGGCCGGCGGCGCGGCTGCAATTCGACCACTCGCACATCGTGTTGCAGGCCGCGGTCGACGGGCTGGGCTTCGCGATCGTCGCGCGCTCGCTGCTCGGCGCCGACGTGGCGCAGGGACGGCTGGTCTGTCCGTTGCCCGGCCTGCGCCTGCCGTTGGCGCCGATGTGCTACGGCTGCGCGCCCGGCATCGGCCGCGAGACGCTGGTCTTCGCCGAATGGCTCGACCGGCAGGCCGCGCTGGGCTGACTCTGTCCTATTGTCCGCGCAGGACGAGCGCCTCGCGCAGCGCCGCGGCGCAGAGCGTCGTGCCGCGCCGCGCGCCGTGCAGCAGCATCGGCGAGGACAGGAAGCCGTGCAGCATGCCGCCGAACTCGACGAGGTCGGCCACCGTGCCCTCCTGCTGGAGGCGCCAGGCATAGGCGCGGCCCTCGTCGCGCAGCGGGTCGTAGCCCGCCGTCACGACCAGCGCCGGCGGCAGGCCGGCCAGCGACTGGGCGCGCAGCGGCGAGACGCGATAGTCGTCGCGCGCCTTCTTGTCGGGCAGGTAGTGGTCCATGAACCACTCCATGGTCGCGGCGTTCAGCCCGTAGCCGTCGGCGAAGTGCTTGTAGGATTCGCCGCGCGCCACGATGTCGGTCACCGGATAGGCGAGCAGCTGCATGCGCAGCTTCGGGCCTTTGTTGTCGCGCGCCCAGATCGCGACCGCCGCGGCGAGGTTGCCGCCGGCGCTGTCGCCGCCGATCGCGAGCTTGGTCGGGTCGACGCCGATCGACGGGCCGTGCGAGGCGAGCCATTGCAGCCCCGAGACCACGTCGTCGAAGGCGCCGGGGAAGCGGACCTCCGGCGCGAGGCGATAGTCGACCGCCAGCACCGCGATGCCGGCCTCGATGGCGAGCTGGGCGCACAGCACGTCGTGGCTGTCGAGATTGCCGAACACCCAGCCGCCGCCATGGGCGTAGAGCAGGGCGGGCAGGCGCGCCTCGGCCGGCGCGCGGTCGGGCCGATAGAGGCGGACCGGGATCTTGTGGCCGTCCTTGCCGGCGCCATTCTTCCCCGGGATCGTGCGGTTCGAGACGCTGACGCCGTCGGGCATCGGCCCCTGGCCGGCCGGACGCAGCGCCAGATAGAGGTCGCGCGCGGCCTGCGGGCTGAGCGTGTTCCACGCCGGGCGGTTGGCCGCGGCGGTGAGGTCGAGGATGCGTTGGGATTCGGGATCGAGTGCCATGGCGGCACTGTAACATCCTCGCCGGGGGGAAACGCGAATGTCATCGCGTTCGTCGGTGCGAAGTCATCGATTTTCCGCAATTCCGGCAAGCGTTCAGGCTAGAGTGCGTCATGACGTTCGATCCCGATGACGGCGCTGCCCCGCAGGTGCCTCGGCGTTCCTTCTGGCGGCGGCGCTGGGATGGTCTGCGCGCGATTCGTTTTCGCAGACCGGCTGGCAGCGCGGCGTCCGGCGGGCGCTCGCGCTGGCGGTTGCTGCTGTGGGCGCTCGCGGCCGTGCTGCTGCTCTACTATCCGCTGGGCGCGATGATCGTGGAGAACATCGACGACGATCCGCAGTTCGGCCCGGCCGGGGTGGCGGCGGGCGAGAGCCGCGCCGTGGCGGTGGCCTCGGGTCTCGTCACGCGCGAGGTCGACGTCCACAGCTGGACGCCGATGCAGCCCTTCTTCATGCCGGGCGGCATCCTCGACAACATGCCGAACTTCCAGCGCGGCATCATGGCCGCCCTCGGCCGCTTCTCGACCGAGCTGATGGACCAGGTCGGCCGCACGCGCGGCTCGAGCCAGACCGACCGCGACCTCGAGCAGGCGCGCGGCTTCCTGAACGAGCAGCCCAACATCTGGATCTGGCAGCCCAGCGTCTCGCTGTGGCCGTCGGCCACCTCGGCGCAGAAGTACCGCGCCGGCCGCGACAAGCTCGTGGCTTACAACAAGCGGCTGGCGGCGGGACAGGCGACGTTCGAGCGCCGCTCGGACAATCTCCAGGCGCTGATCGACCGCATCGCCAACGACGAGGGCTCGGACTCCTCGGTGATCGACCAGCACATCGTCGAGCAGGCCGGCAACCTGTTCGACATGCACTGCGACGACATCTTCTATTTCAACAAGGGCCGGCTCTACGCCAACTACCTGCTGATGCGCGAGCTCGGCAGCGACTTCGAGGGCGTGATCAAGGAGAAGGGCCTGACCTCCACCTGGCAGCAGACGGTCGAGACCTTCCGCGTCGCCTCGCAGCTCGAGCCGTGGGTCGTCTGGAACGGCTGGCCCGACGCCTTCGTGATCCCCAATCATCTCGCCGCGCAGGGCTTCTACCTGCTGCGGGCCCGCACCCAGCTGCGCGAGATCAGCGCGATCCTGCTGCGGTAGAGGCGGCGCGTGGAGATCTACCTCCCGATCGCCGAGCAATCGATCAACGTCTTCCTGTTGCTCGGTCTCGGCGGGGTGGCGGGTCTGCTGGCCGGGATGTTCGGCGTCGGCGGCGGCTTCCTCGCGACGCCGCTCCTGATCTTCGTCGGCATCCCGCCCGCGGTGGCGGTGGCCAGCCAGGCCAACCAGGTGATCGCCAACTCGGTGTCGTCGCTCCAGGTCCAGTGGCGGCGCGGCAATGTCGACCTGCGCATGGGCCTGGTGCTGCTGCTGGGCGGCATCGTCGGCTCCTCGGTCGGCGTCACCCTGTTCACCTACCTGAAGCGCATCGGCCAGATCGATTTCGTGATCGCCGTGCTCTACGTCGTCATGCTGTCGACGATCGGCGGGCTGATGGCGTTCGAGAGCCTGCGCACCTACTTCCGGCACAAGCGCCACCCCGAGACGCCGCGCGGCAAGCTGCACCAGCACTACATGGTGCATCGCCTGCCGTGGAAGATGCGCTTCTACAAGTCGAAGCTCTACATCAGCGCCTTCCTGCCGATGGGCCTGGGCTTCGTCATCGGCATCCTGTCGGCCATCCTGGGCGTGGGCGGCGGCTTCGTGCTGGTGCCGGCGATGATCTACCTGCTCGGCATGCCGACCTCGGTCGTGATCGGCACGTCGAATTTCCAGGTCCTGTTCGTGGCGGCCAACGTCACCTTCCTGCAATCGGCGACCAACGGCACGGTCGACGTGGTGCTGGCGCTGCTGCTGATCCTGGGCGGCGTGGTCGGCGCGCCGGTGGGCGCGCGGCTGGCCGCCAAGATGCCGGGCGTGGTGCTGCGCGGGCTGATGGCGCTGCTGATCCTGGGCGTGGCGGCGCAGCTGCTGGTCGAGCTGTTGCGCGCGCCTTACTCGCCCTATTCGCTGGGCCTGCGCGAGGTCCTGAAATGATCCGCGCCGGTCTCCTCTCTTTGTCCTTGGTCACGGCGACGCTGCTGTCGGCGGGCGCGTTGGCGCAGCAGGCCGGCCCGCGGGTCGATCCCGGCGCGCCGCCGTCGCTGCCCGGGCCCGCGATCGAGGCGCCGGCGCCCGCCGTCGTGGCGCCCGACCTCGTCATGGACCTGTCGGCGCCGCGGGTGTCGATCACCTCGGCCTTCCAGGGCGAGAAGCTCCTGCTGTTCGGCATGTTCGACCCGCCGGGCGAGGTCGTGGTCGTGGTCTCCGGGCCGCCGGCCCGCGAGACGGTGCTGCGCAAGGAGCGCTTTCTTTATCTGTGGCTGAACACCGGCCGCCAGGCCTTCGACGACGTGCCAGCCTACTACTACATCGCCGCCAGCCAGCCGCTCCAGCGCCTGCTGGCGCGCGGCACCGGCGGCGAGATCCTGTCGCTGGAAGACCGCATGAGCACGGTCCACGCTGCCACGCCGCGCGCGTCGGCCGAGCTGGCGCGGTTCCGGTCCGGGCTGGTCGAGGTCAAGCGGCGCGAGGGCCTGTTCCCGGCCGATATCGGCCAGGTCAGCATCCAGGCCAACCGCCTCTTCCGGGTCGACCTGCCGTTCCCGTCGCGCCTGCCCGAGGGCGTCTACGATGTGCGCGCGTACCTGCTGCGCGACGGCAAGATCGTCGCCGCCGTGTCGCGGCCGCTGCCGGTCAGCAAGGTCGGATTCAATGCCCAATTGGCCGGCTGGGCCGGGCGGGAGGGCGCGCTTTACGGTCTGGGGGCCATCCTGATGGCGCTGCTGGTCGGCTGGCTGGGCGGCGCCGTCGTGCGGCGGCTCTAGAGAGAAGAGGGGAGAACCGGCCATGGCCGACACCACACGCGTCTTTCTGGTCGTCGTGGACGAAAGTCCCGAAATGCCGACGGCGCTGCGCTATGCCTGCCGCCGCGCCAAGCGCACCGGCGGCCGGGTGGCGCTGCTCTACGTGATGCCGCCGCCCGAGACCCAGCAGTGGGGCGGCGTCGCCGACCTGATGCGCCAGGAAGCCCGCCAACAGGCCGAGCAGGTGGTGGCCGCCCATGCCGAGACGGCCGCGACCCTCACCGGCCAGCCGCCCTCGATCCATATCCGCGAGGGCAAGAGCCGCGAGGAACTGGTCAAACTCATCACCGAGGACCGCTCGATCTCGGTCCTGGTGCTCGGCAGCTCGTCGAAAAGCGAAGGTCCCGGCCCCTTGGTCAGCGCCTTCCTCGGCAAGGGCGGCGGCCAGCTTCGCATCCCGCTGACCATCGTGCCGGGCGGTTTGACGGAGGCCGAGGTCGATGCAATTGCATAGAGTGTGAAGTGAATCGTGCGACTCTTTTCCAAAGAGTTCCCCGGAACCAGCGTTTGCATAGCGCATAGCGAACCGGGGCGATTCCAAGGGCAGGCGCCTAATCGACCTCACCACAAGCTTTATAATAGAAATTTCCATAACTTCTATACAGAGACACCCAAGAATCATCTTGATCGGGGTTGCCCCGGTTCCTACCTCGGACGGGCACTTTGGAGGGTCGGACTGCTTCCGGCCCGCCTGCGGAGGTTTCAAGCTTGTTTATCCAGACCGAGCAGACGCCCAACCCCTCCACCCTGAAGTTCCTTCCGGGCCGGGTAGTGATGGACAAGGGCACGATGGACTTCGCCGGCGCCGACACGGCCGCCGCGTCCCCCCTGGCCAAGCGCCTGTTCGCCGTCGAAGGCGTGGAGCGGGTTTTCCTGGGTGCCGACTTCGTCACCGTCACCAAGACCTCCGATAAGGATTGGCAGATCCTGAAGCCCTCGATCCTGGGCGGCATCATGGAGCACTACACCTCCGGCGAGCCCGTCATCGCGGGTGAGGCGGCGGCCCAGGGCGCGGCGTCCGAGGACGACGACGAGGTGGTGGCCCAGATCAAGGACCTGCTCGAGACCCGTATCCGTCCCGCCGTGGCGCAGGACGGCGGGGACATCGTATTCCAGGACTTCCGCGAAGGCGTGGTCTACCTGCACATGCAGGGCTCGTGCTCGGGCTGCCCGAGCTCGACGGCCACCCTGAAGATGGGAATCGAGAATCTTCTGAAGCACTACGTGCCGGAAGTCGTCGAAGTGCAGGCAGTCCAGTAGGCCGCCCGCCAGTCAAGCGTACAGCGTCGGTTAGTGCGTAGCGTCGCGGCCCTCGGGGCCGCGTGCATGGATCGTTCGTTCTCAATAACGAAGAGAAAAGCATGCGGTTTCTGGTTAAGCCTGCACTCGATCGCGGGCGACGATACGCCTTCCCCGCCACCTGGGCGGCAGTTCTCCTCACTGGAATCGGGATGCGCGCGCCGCTTCCCGCGATCGACGCCACCGCCCTGCTGAACTTCAATCCGCTCGGCCAACTGGCTTCCAGCCTGCCCGACTTCCTGCCGCCGATGAACGCCGACACCGCGGCGCTGATCTTCGTGCGCCACGACCTCGAGACGCCCGACGAGCAGGCCGCCGCCTTCAACGTGAACGTGCGCGACATCGCCGGCGGCCACGGCCGCTTCGCCGCGCCGGGCAACGCGGTGCGCCGCCAGGTCCAGTCGCGCGCCATCAATCCGCGCACCGCCGAGGAGCTCGCCGGCTTCTTCCGCGACCAGTCCTACACGCTGGCCGACGTGCGCCAGGGCCTCGCCGTGCCGCCGATCAGGCTCGAGCGCGTGCCCGACGACCTCAACACCAAGGACGGCGTCGAGCGCAAGATGCTGTTCATCACCGCGCTGCTGCCGGTGATCCTCGAGGTCAACCAGCGCGTCACCGTCGAGCGCGAGCAGCTCTTGAACCTGCGCGACAAGTTCGCCGAGAACCCGGCGACCCTCACCGACTTCGACCGCGCGTGGCTGATGCAGCTCGCCGACCGCTACGAGATGACGATCGACCAGGTCGACAAGGACCAGCTCGACCAGCTCGCGCGCCGCGTCGACATCGTGCCGCCGTCGATGGCGATCGCGCAGGCGGGCATCGAGTCCGGCTGGGGCACGTCGTTCGCCGCGCGCACCGGCAACGCGCTGTTCGGCCAGATCCAGTCGGTCGGCCAGCATGCCGTCAGCGTGTCGTGGAAGCCGGGCGCCGGCATGCCGCAGCCCTTCGCGTCGGTCGGCGAGGCCGCCGAGGCCTATGTCGTGAACCTCAACACGCATCCCGCCTACGCGTCCTTCCGCACCGAGCGCGCCGCCATGCGCGACCGCGGCGAGCAGCCCGACGGCTACAAGCTGATCGGCCAGCTGCTGCGCTACTCCGAGCGCGGCCTGGGCTATGTGCAGTTCGTGCGCCAGGTGATGCGCGAGGACAAGCTCACCGACTTCGACGGCGCCAAGCTCAAGATGGCGTCGTTCTAGGCGCCGCGCGGCTCACATCATCGGCCTTACATCATTGGCCGGGGCAGATCGGCGTTGGCGACCAGCGGATAGCGGCGCGCGTCGAACAGCTGATAGTGCCACCACTCGTTGCGATAGAAGTCCCATCCCGCCGTGGTCATCAATCCCATCAGGGTCAGCCGGTTGCGCTGCGCCTCCTCGGAAACGTCGGTGCGGCCGTGATGCGACAGCGGCGTGAAGGCATCGAAGCCGGTGCCCATCTCGAGGTCGCGGCCGTCGGGGCCGATCAGCGTGAGGTCGACGGCGACGCCGCGCGAGTGCGGCGAACCGCGGCGCGGGTCGGCCAGGAATTCGGGATCGGGATTGACGTTCCACAGCGCCCACTGCGCCTCGACGGGCCGCAGCGCGTCGAAGATGCGCAGCCGCAGGCCGAGGGGCCTGGCGAGCGCGATGGCGGCCTGGAGCTTGCCGGCGGCCTCGCGGTGCAGCCAGCATTCGGCGTTCCGATAGACCGGCTTGCCCGTTAGATTGGCATCGGTCGCATAGGCCAGGCTCACCTCGACATCGAAGGCGGGCGGAGCGATCGCAACCACATCGAGTTTCATGACCCCACAATGCCCAGCCCCCACCGCGAGCGCCAGAAGGAGATGAGTCTCGTGCTCGCCTTCGATTGCGCGGTGCGCGGGCTCGCCGTCGCCGTGGTGCGCGACGGCACGGTGCTGGCCGAGGCGCGCGAGGAGGGCCGCGAGCAGGCCGCGCGCCTGCTGCCGGTCATTGCCGACGTACTGCGCGCCGCCGGCGTCGAGCGGCGCGACCTGTCGCTGATCGCCTGCACCACGGGGCCGGGCAGTTTCACCGGCGTGCGCGTGGGCCTTGCCGCCGCGCGCGGTCTGGCGCTGGCGCTCGACATCCCGCTGGCCGGGATCGCCACGACCGCGGCCCTCCTGGCAGAGGCCGACGCCCGCGACCGGCTTGCGGTGGCGGCGATCGATAGCCATCTCGGCGACTGGTTCTGTGCGCTGGGGGGAATTAGCGCAATTAGCGCTAGTGCGCTGGAGTGTTTCGTGGCGACCACCGCCGTTTTATCCGACCGATTAAACGGAAAACCCTGCCTCGTGGTGGGGCCGGACGCCAGCGTGCTGGCGCCGCTTCTGCCGGATGCTCTGGCGCAGGTCGCCCTGCCGGATCCGGCCGTCGTCGCGCGGCTTGCCCTTGAGCAGGGTGTCGAGACGTGGCGGGTGCGCAACCGCACGGAAGGGCTGCCGCGGCCGCTCTACCTGCGCGGCGTGAACATCACGTTGCCCGACGGCGCGCGGCGGACGGTCGACGCATGAGCGGCTTCGACTTGCGGCCGATGGGGGCGCTCGATCTGGATCGAGCGGCGGCGTTGCACAGCGCGGCCTTCGCGCCGCTCGGCGAGCGCGCGTGGACCCGCCAGGACGTGGCCGAGCTGATGGCCTCACCGGGAGTCGGGGGAATCCTGCTGTCGGCCGATGGGGAAGAGGTGGGCTTCGCGCTCTGCCGCGTGGCGGCGGACGAAGCCGAATTGCTGACGATCGCCGTCGACCAGGCCCATCGGCGGCGCGGCGCGGGCCGCGCGCTGCTCGACGCGGTGATCGCGCGCGCCCGCGACGCCGGCGCTGCTTCGCTCTTCCTCGAAGTGGGCGTCGACAATCCGGGGGCTTGCTCGCTTTATGGGCAGAAGGACTTCCAGACCGTCGGCCGGCGCGTGGGGTACTACCGGCGCGGCGACGGTGCGCCGGCGGACGCCATCGTGATGCGCCTTGCGCTCACGCGTGACGGCTTCAGGCGCGGCGGATAGTCACGATATGGTCACTCCCGTCCTCTACTATCCCCAGAATGCTGTGGCCCTCATCGCGCGCCGCCTTCGGCACGTTGCGCAACGGTTCGTCGCCGCGCAGCCGGACGCTCAGGATTTCGCCCGCGGCCATGCGTTCGAGCCGCAATTTGGTGCGCACGAAGGTCATCGGGCAGACCTCGCTTGTGATATCGAGGGCCTGGTCCGCGGGGGGTGGGGCGGCAGAGGTGTGCATGCCCCCAACTATACCCCGTTCCCGGGCCGGTGTAGGGTGGCCGAGCATGCCAGATAGCCGTTCCAAGCTCGAGGCGCTGTGCGCCGATCGCGGTCTCAAGATGACCGATCAGCGCCGCGTGATCGCGCGCGTCCTTTCGGAGTCGTCGGATCATCCCGACGTCGAGGCGCTGCACAAGCGCGCCACCGCGGTCGATCCCAACATCTCGATCGCCACGGTCTATCGCACCGTACGCCTGTTCGAGGAGGCGGGGATCCTCGCCAAGCACGATTTCGGCGACGGCCGCGCGCGCTACGAGGAGACTCCCGAGGAGCATCACGACCACCTGATCGACATCCAGTCGGGCAAGGTGATCGAGTTCCACAACGACGAGATCGAGGAGCTGCAACGCAAGATCGCCGAGAAGCTGGGCTTCCGGCTGGTCGGCCACCGCCTGGAGCTCTACGGCGTTCCCATCGACGGCAAGTCCGACCGGCAGAAATGAGCAGACGCATTTCCCCCACCTTGCGGATGACCCATGCGCATTGACCGTGCTGATAGCGAGTCCGAGCTGCTCGGCCCGCCGATCTCCAACCGGGAGATCGTTCAGGTCGTGGCCGGAGACTTCGAGGTCCGGCTCGCCCAGACGCCGGCCGAGATCGATGCCGCGCAGGCGCTGCGCTACCGCGTCTTCTACGAAGAGATGTCGGCCCACCCGACGCCGGAAGTGGCGGCGGAGCGTCGCGACTTCGACGAGTTCGACCGGGTGTGCGACCACCTGCTGGTGCTCGACCGTCGCCGTGGCGAAGGCCCGGAAGGCATCGTCGGCACCTATCGCCTGATCCGCCGCGAGGCCGCCGCCAAGGCCGGCCGCTTCTACTCCGCCTCCGAGTACGACATCGGCAAGATGATCGACTATCCGGGCGAGGTGCTGGAGCTCGGCCGTTCGTGCATCGACAAGGACGCGCGCAACACCGCGACCATGCAGATGCTGTGGCGCGGCATCGCGCTCTACGCCTACCACTACGACATCAAGGTGATGTTCGGCTGCGCCAGCATGCCGGGCACCGATCCCGAGCAGCACGCGCAGGCGCTGTCGTATCTCTACCAGAACCATCTCGCGCCGCCGGAGATCCGGGTGCGCGCGCTGCCCGAGCGCTATGTCGAGATGAACATCCTGCCGCCCGACAGCTACGACAAGCGCCGGGCGCTGGCGCGCGTGCAACCGCTGATCAAGGGCTACCTGCGGCTCGGCGGCTTCGTCGGCGACGGCGCGGTGATCGACCGCGAGTTCGACTCGACCGACGTCTTCATCATCGTCAAGACCGAGCTGGTGACGGAGAAGTACATCCGCCACTACGAGCGCGGCGTTCGCTGACGGGACCCGCCACCCGCATCGCAATGCCGATCGGTTCTCCCTTGCGCGGTGCGTCGCGGCTGCTGATCTATGTCGGCCTGACGCTGGTCTTGCTGCCGTTCTACTTCGTGGCGCTGGCGCTGCGCATCCAGCCGGTCATCCGCTGGATGCCGGTCGCCTATCACCGCACGGTCTGCTTCATCCTCGGCATCAAGGTGCGCGTGCACGGCACCCGCTCCGACGTGACGCCGACGCTGTTCGTCTCCAACCACGTGTCCTATCTCGACATCGAGGTGATGGGCGGGCTGGTGCCGGGCAGCTTCGTGGCCAAGGCCGAGGTCGCGACCTGGCCGTTCTTCTCGACGCTCGCCAAGGCGCAGCGCACGATCTTCATCGAGCGCAGCTCGGGCAAGACCAGCGCCAGCCGCGACGAGATGATGAAGCGGCTGAACACCGGCGACAACCTCATGCTGTTCCCCGAAGGCACCTCGAGCGACGGCACGCGGGTGCTGCCGTTCCGCAGCGCCCTGTTCGGCGTGGCCCAATTGCGCCGCGACGACAAGCCGATCGTTGTGCAGCCGGTGGCGATCGCCTACACGCGCCTCGACGGCATTCCGCTCGGGCGCTACTGGCGGCCGATGTTCGCGTGGTTCGGCGATCTCGACCTCGTGCCGCACCTCTGGCAGATGGTCTGCCTCGGCGAGACCGAGGCGGTGGTGACGTTCTTCCCGCCGATCGACATCGACCAGTTCGGCGACCGCAAGAAGCTCGCAGACCACTGCTTCAGGCAGGTCTCGTCCGGCGTGCAGGCGGCCAACACCGGCCGCCTCGAGCTGCTGCCGGACAAGGCCGCGTAGCGCCGACTCGACCCCCTCCGGCCCCGGTGATAGAAGCCGCTCCGTGACCGCGCAAAAGGCCCAGAAGCGTGTGTTCATCCGCACTTACGGGTGCCAGATGAACGTCTACGATTCCGACCGCATGACCGACATTCTGCGGCCGCTGGGCTATGCCGTGGCGCCGTCGCCCGAGCAGGCCGACCTCGTGGTGCTGAACACCTGCCACATCCGCGAGCATGCCTCGGAGAAGGTCTATTCCGAGCTGGGCCGCCTGCGCGACGCCAAGAACGAGCGGCGCGCCGCCGGCTCCGACCTCACCATCGCCGTCGCGGGCTGCGTCGCCCAGGCCGAGGGCGGCGAGATCGCCAAACGCCAGCCCGCCGTCGACATCGTCGTCGGTCCGCAGGCGTACCATCGCCTGCCGCAGCTGCTGGCCGAGGCCGAGCGCAAGGCCGCGATCCTGAAGGCGGGCAAGCGCCTGCCGGGCGCGGGCGTGCTCGACACCGACTTCCCGACCGAGAGCAAGTTCGACCACATGCCCGACCCGCAGGGCGTGCGCGCGGGCTCGGCGTTCCTGTCGATCCAGGAAGGCTGCGACAAGTTCTGCACTTTCTGCGTCGTCCCCTACACGCGCGGCGCGGAGTATTCGCGCCCGGCCGCCGCGGTGCTGGCCGAAGCGCGCCAGCTGGTGCGCGCCGGCGCGATCGAGGTCACGCTGCTCGGCCAAAACGTCAACGCGTATCACGGCGAGGCCGCGGACGGCTCGACCTGGTCGCTGGCGCGGCTGATTCGCGAGATTGCCGACATCGAGGGCGTGGCGCGCATCCGCTACACGACCTCGCATCCGCGCGACATGGACGACGCGCTGATCGCCGCGCACGGCGCGGTGCCGCAGCTCATGCCGTACCTGCACCTGCCCGTGCAGTCGGGCTCGGACCGCATCCTGGGCGAGATGAACCGCCAGCACGGGCGCGATCTCTTCCTCGGCCTGGTCGATCGCCTGCGCACGGCGCGGCCCGACCTTGCGCTGTCGTCCGACTTCATCGTCGGCTTCCCCGGCGAGACCGACGCCGACTTCGACGACACGATGCGCCTCGTCGACCAGGTGGGCTTCGCCTCGGCCTTCTCCTTCAAGTACAGCCGCCGCCCCGGCACGCCGGGCTCGGCGATGGCCGACCAGGTGCCGGAGAACGTCAAGGTCGCGCGGCTTGCCGCGTTGCAGGCGCTGCTCGGCCGCCAGGCGCACGCCTTCAACCTCTCCAAGGCCGGCACCACCGTGCCGGTGCTGTTCGCCGAGACCGGCCGGCGGCCGGGCCAGCTGATCGGCAAGACGCCGTGGCTGCAGTCGGTCTATGCCGAGGGCCCGCAGCGCCTGATCGGCCATATCGTCGAGACGCACCTCGTCGCGGGCCATCCGAACAGCCTCGCGGGCGAGATCGCGCGCGTCGAAGAGGTGGCGGCGTGAGCGTCACCAAGCGCCAGGCCTTCGAGGACAATGCGGTGGTGGCGGAGCTCTACGGCCATCACGATTCCCACCTCGTGCGCATCGAGGCGCTGACCGGCGC
>JAFEFH010000102.1 GCA_018240695.1 Pseudomonadota bacterium
AGACCGAGAAGGAAGCGTGGGACTTCGCGCACGGGCTGGTGGCGCATGCCAGCGACGCGCAGAAGGCGTTCGTGAAGGAACGCTTCGCCACGTCGGAAGCCAACCGCCGCGTGCGCGAGCTGGCCGCGGTCGGCGAGGTGATCGAGAAGAACCTGTGGACCGGCATCACCCAGGTCCGTCCCGGCGCCGGCATCGCCATCGTCGGCACGCCCGAACAGTGCGCCGATACGTTGCAGGACTTCATCGACCTCGGCTGCCACTCCTTCTGCCTCTCGGGCTACCTGCACGACGAGGAAGCGGAGCGCTTCGGCAAATGGGTCATGCCGATCCTGCGCGAGCGCAACAAGGGCCGGATGGCGTAGTTGCTGGGACCGCGCCACTCCAGTGGCGCTCATGAGGCGCCACTGGAGTGGCGCGGTCCCAGCTAAGACGCCTAGTGATCGCGCCAATCGAACGTGAGCGGCGCTTCGCGGAAGGCGAAGCGGTCGAGGTGGCGGGCGACGGCGCCTTTCAGCGCTTCGAGCTGGCCGTCGGCGCTGGCCTCCAGGCGGCAGTCGAGGGCGTCGGCCTGCGCCTCGAGGTGCAGGACGGCATCGCCCGGCCAGTCGGCGCCGCGCGCGTTGCGCGGGAACGTGACCTTGCCTTTCTCGGGATCGAACGCGACGGCGAGATTGTGCGCCCAGTGCTTGCAGAGCTGCTGGAGGTAGCGGCTGGCATGCGCGGTCGGCACGCGCGCGGTGCTGACGGTGCTCACAGCCGCTCGATCTTCTGCGCCGCCTCGTCGAGGATCGCCGCCACCTTGTGCAGGGTCTCGGCCTCGACGTCGTCGCGGTTGAAGCGCGCGAAGCGGTCGCGCAGCGCCATCTTGAGGTTCTGCATCGCCCGCCGCACCGGCCCGCCATCGTGACGTTCGCGCGCGTCGTCGAGCTGGGCGAGGCGGACGAACAGCGCCTCGACCTCGGTCTTCTTCTCGGCGAGGTGCGCGGTGCCCTGCGCGGTGATCGCGAAGGCGCGGCGCGCGCCCTCGGAGGCCGCCTCGTCGATGTGGCCCATCTCCTGGAGCAGGGTCAGGGTCGGATAGACCACGCCGGGACTCGGCACATAGACGCCGCCGGTCAGCTCCTCGACGGCGCGGATCAGGTCGTAGCCGTGGCGCGGCTGGTCGGCGATCAGCTTGAGCAGGACGAGGCGCAGCTCGCTCGAGTCGAAGACCCGGCGGCGCCGGCCGCCGCGATCGTCGTCGGACCGGTCCCAGCCGTCGCGGCCGTGCCGGCCGAAGTGCCTGCCGCCATGGCGGCCGAAGGCCTGGCCGTGCAGCGGATGGTGATGACCGGAATGGCCATGAAAAGAAGAGTGGAAACGCATGGTTTGCCTTTGTAACTGTTTAGACATTACTAAGATATATCTTAGATATTTCTAAAATCAAGCCCTGAAGCGAAAATATTGCGAATCATTCGCACTATCGATATGGCAGGAGGCAGGATCACCGGGAGCCCATGGCCGACGACCGCCACCGCCTGCTGTCCGCCTTCGCCGAACACCGGGTGGCGCTTCAGCGTTTCCTGCACCGCAAGCTGCGGGACCTGGCGCTGGCCGAGGACCTGACACAGGAGACCTGGCTGCGGGCGGCGCATGTGCAGAGTCCCGCGGCGATCGACAATCCGCGCGGCTTCCTGTTCCGCATCGCCTCCAATCTCGCGCTGGATCACCAGCGCCATGCCAGCCACCGGATCGAATTGCCGTCGACGCCCGCCGTGGCGGAGGCGGTCGCCGACCGCCAGCCGTCGCCCGAGGCCGTCGCCCTCCACCGCAGCGAATTCCATCGCCTGCTGAGTGCCGTCGAAGGCCTGCCGCCGCGTTGCCGCGAGGTCTTCGTGCTGGGCAAGTTCGAAGGCATGAGCCTGGCCGACATCGCCCAACGCCTCGGGATCAGCCGCAACACGGTGGTCACCCACATGGTCAATGCGCTCGCCGTCCTCGAGCGCGAGATGTCCGCCGACAAATAATCGTGACCGGTTCACGCAGGTTCGCCTCTCGCCCGTCTAACAGGTAAGAAGTCCCCGGAGGCTCCGTCGCGGAGAGGCATGTCCGATCGAGTTGAAGACCCGCTGATCGTCGAAGCGCTGCGCTGGCTCGTCCTGTTGCGCGACGATCAGACTGCCGACGGCGATCGCGAAGCCTTCGAGCGCTGGCGCCGGAGCGATGCCGCGCACGAGGCGGCGTGGCAGCGCGCGCAGGCCGTCTGGGCACGCACCGACATCCTGAAGCCGGCCTTCGCCCGTCCCGGAACCGTGGCGACGCTGCCGTTGCCGGACCGGTCGCAGCCGACGGCCGGCATGACGCGGCGGCGCTGGCTCCAGGCCGCCGCCGTCGTGGCGGTCGCGGCGCCGGCAGGCTACGTCGCCAGCCGGTCCGACCTCTGGGCCGACTATCGTACGTCAGCCGGCGAGCGGCGCACCGTCTCGCTGGCGGACGGCTCGACCGTCGAACTCGCCGGCGCCTCGGCCCTGTCGGTTTCCTTCGCGCGTGACGCGCGCCGGGCCGAACTCGTTGCCGGCGAGGCTTTTTTCTCCGTGGCGGCCGACCCGTCGCGGCCTTTCATCGTCGATGCCGGCGGCGGCCGGACGCGGGCGCTGGGCACGGCCTTCAACATCAAGCTCGCCGAGGATTTCGCGACCGTGACGGTGGCCGAACATCGCGTCGAGGTATCGACCGCCGGCGGCACGGTCGAGCTCGAGCAGGGCCAGCAGGTGCGCTACGCCGGGCCGCGTCTCGAGGCGCCGCGGTCCGTCGACCTGCGCGCGGTGCAAGGCTGGCGGCGCGACCGGCTGGTGTTCCAGGATGCGCCTCTGGGCGAGGTGATCGCCGATCTCGAGCGCTGCCGCGGCGGCCGCATCGTGCTCACGGATTCCCGCCTGCGCGCGCTGCCGGTGACCGGCGTGTTCGATGCGCGCCAGGTCGACGGCGCGCTCACCACCATCGCCAGCATCCTGCCGATCAAGCTGCACCGGCTGACGGACTGGCTGGTCGTCATGTCGCCCGCCTAAAAAAATCGCGGCCGTCCTCATACTTCCCGCGCGCTCGTCCGTCCTAGGGACGGAGAAGAGCGGGGAGCGTAACGATGGGTTTGGTGAAGAGAGCCGGCTGCGCGGCAGCCCTGGGTGCGGTGCTGCTCCTTCAGGGCGGCGTCGGCCTGCCCGTGCCGGCCCGCGCCCAGGCCGTCGCCACCAGGACGTTCGACATCGAATCGCAGCCGCTCGGTTCGGCCCTGATCCGCTTCAGCGAATCGACGGGCATCCAGCTCTTCTTCGACGCCTCGCTGGCGCGCGGGCTCCAGTCGCCGGGTGTCGTGGGCGCCTTCACCCCGCCGGACGCGCTGTCGCGCCTGCTGTCGGGATCGGGCCTCGTCTTCCGCTTCACCAACCCCACGACCGTGACGCTGGCCCGCGAGCCGTCGCCGGCCGGCGCGGCGGTGGGCACGGTCCAGCTCGAGAAGGTCCAGGTCACGGCGGCCCGGCCGGAAACCGCGACCGGACCGGTGTCGGGCTTCGTCGCTCGTCAAAGCGCGACGGCCACCAAGACCGACACGCCGCTGCTCGAGACGCCGCAGGCCGTGAGCGTGATCGGCCGCGAGCAGATGCAGAACCAGAATGCGCAATCGGTGGCCGACGCGATCCACTATACGCCCGGCACCACGAGCAACGCCGGCACCGTCGATTCGCGCTTCGACACGATCCGCGTGCGCGGCTTCCTCGCCCCGCTCTATCTCGACGGGCTGATCCTGCCGTCGGGCACCACGCAGTTCGGCCGCATCCGTCCCGATCCCTTCGGCCTGGAGCGGGTCGAGATCCTGCGCGGGCCCTCGTCGGCGCTCTACGGACAGATTCCCCCGGGCGGCATGCTGAATCTGGTGAGCGTGCGGCCGACCGAAACGCCGGTGCACACGGTCGAGCTTCAGGGCACGACCTTCGGCCAGTTGCAGGGCGCGGTCGATCTCGGCGGCAAGCTCACCGACGACGGCTCGTTTCTCTACCGCTTCACCGCGCTGGCGCATGGCGGCGGCACGCAGATCGACAACACCGGCGACAATCGCTGGATGGTCCAGCCGGCGCTGACCTGGAAGCCGGATTCCGACACGACGCTCACGCTGCTCGGCCAGTTCCAGCGCGACGTCAATGGCGTGGCGACGCAGTTCCTGCCGGCCACCGGCACGATCTGGCCCAACTCGAACGGCACGCTGCCGGCCAGCGCCTTCCTGGGCGATCCCAACGACAACAGCTTCCAGCGCAGCCAGTGGTGGCTCGGCTATCAGCTGGAGCACCGCTTCAGCGACTCCTTCATCGCGCGGCAGAACCTGCGCTATGCCTCGGTCGACACCAATCTCGCCGCGGTGATCGCGAGCGGCCTCGCCGCCAACCAGCGCACGGTGAGCCGCATCACCTACAGCGTTCCGGAATCGGCGCAGAACTGGACGCTCGACAACCAGGCGCAGCTCAAGTTCGCGACCGGACCGCTGAAGCACACCGCATTGCTGGGCTTCGACTATGTCTGGTCCGGCGGACAGACCCGGCAGGGCATCGGCACGGCGCCCGCTCTCGACATCTTCAATCCGGTGTATTGGCAGCCCATCAAACAGCCCAGCATCACGACGATCAGCGGCCAGCGGCAGAACCAGTACGGCGCCTATCTCCAGGACCAGATCGCGGTCGACCATTGGCGCCTGACGCTCAGCGGCCGCAACGACTGGGTCGACACGCTGACGCAGAACTTCGTGGCCAACACGCAGACCTCGCAGGCGGTCAGCGCGATGTCGGGGCGTGCCGGCCTCAACTACGTGTTCGACTTCGGCCTGTCGCCCTACGTGTCGGTCGCCAATTCGTTCCAGCCGACCATCGGGACCGACTTCTCGGGCAACGCGTTGCAGCCGACCACGGGCCGCCAGTACGAGGTCGGCCTCAAGTACCAGCCCGAGCACGGCAACTACTCGGCCAACCTCGCTTTCTACAAGCTGATCCAGCAGAACGCCTTGTCGGCCGATCCCGCCCATCCCGGCTTCAACGTGCAGAGCGGCGAGGTGACGGTGCAGGGCGTCGAGGTCGATGCCGCGGCGAGCCTGGCCAAGGGGCTGAATCTGGTCGGCTCCTACACCTTCACCGACGCCAAGATCACCCAGAGCACGGGTGCCGATCTCGGCAGCCAGGTGGCGACCCAGCCGCAGCACCAGGCGTCGCTGTGGTCGGACTACACCTTCCAGGACGGACGCCTGCGCGGCTTCGGCCTGGGCGGCGGCGTGCGCTATGTCGGCGACTCGTGGGGCAACGCGCCCAACACGATCTTCATCCCGGGCTACACACTGTTCGACGCGATGATGAGCTACGACCTGTCGAACCTGAACGACCGGATGAAGGGCGCGAAGCTGGTGCTGAACGCCACCAACCTCGCCGACACGCGCTACGTCACGACCTGCTCGAACGCGATGGGCTGCTTCTACGGCGCGTCACGGCTGGTGACGCTCACCATGCGCTACAGCTGGTGAGGCGCCGATGACGGCACGCGGCCTCAAGGTCTGGTACCGCGTCCACAAGTGGACGAGCCTCGCGTGCACGCTCTTCCTGCTGGTGCTGTGCCTCACCGGCCTGCCGCTGATCTTCAAGGACGAGATCGGCGTCTGGTCGGGCACCACCGTCCTGCCGCCGGAGATGGCGGCCGACACGCCGCTCACCAGCGTCGACCGCATGGTCGAGGATGCGCGCCGGCGGCGCCCCGGCGACAAGGTGATGTACGTCTCGCGCAGCGACGACCAGCCGGCCTGGTTCGTCGGCATGGGCAAGACGGTCAACGCGCCCGAGCCCACCGCGGTGTTCAAGTACGACGCGCGCACCGCGGAGATGATCAACGACGTGCCGCAGCGCCAGGGCATCATGTTCACCATCCGCGCGCTCCACGTCGACCTGTTCTCGGGCCTGCCGGGCACGCTGTTCGTGGGCGCCGTGGGGCTGTGCTTCGTGGCGGCGATGGTGTCGGGCGTGGTGCTCTACGCGCCGTTCATGCGCAAGCTCGCCTTCGGCACGATCCGCGAGCGCGGCCGCAGGCGGGCGCGCTGGCTCGACCTGCACAATTTCCTGGGCATCGTGCTGACCGCCTGGCTGCTGGTCGTGAGCGCCACCGGCATCATCAACACGCTCACCATCCCGTTGCTGGGCGTGTGGAAACGCACGGAGCTCGCCGACATGACGGCGGCGTGGCGCGGCCAGCCGCCGATCGAGACGCCCGGGTCGGCGCAGGCGGCGGCCGACACCGCGAAGGCGGCGGTGCCCGAGATGGACGTGGCCTTCGTCGGCTATCCCGGCGGGCTGTTCTCGACGCCGCACCATTTCATGGTGTTCATGCGCGGCGACAGCGCGCTCACCTCGCGGCTGCTGAAGCCGGTGATGATCGACGCCGAAACCGGCAAGCTCACCGACAGCCGCAATCTGCCCTGGTACCTGACCGCCATCCTGGTCGCCAAGCCGCTGCATTTCGGCGACTATGGCGGCCTGCCGCTCAAGATCATCTGGGTGCTGCTCGACCTCGCGACCATCGTCGTGCTGGTGAGCGGCCTGCAACTCTGGCTGGGGCGGGGCCGCACGCCGGTCGAGGCCAAGATCGCCGAACTGGAAGGGCTCGCCTCGTGATCAGCCGTCTCTGGCGGGGACCGCTGGCGATGGCGGCGCTGACGCTCTTCGGCCTGTTGGCCGCGCTGCTCGGTCAGACCGAGGGCTGGTGGATCGTGTCGTGGATCGCCTTGTCGATCCCCTTGGCGATGATCGCGGTCCGCTGGGCGCGCAGCTGATTTTCGCTTGACATTTCATGCGAAAAACGCAACAATCTGCTCGGTGGTGAAAGCCACCGGGCGGGGTGCCCGTTTTGTTTTCATGATTTTAAAACGGAAATAACGGGACCGGCATGCGGGCCACTCTTCCGGATCTGAGCGCCCGCCAGCTCGAGGCGGTCCTGGCGCTGGCCGAGTACGGCAGCTTCGTCGCCGCCGCCGCGGCGCTGCGGATCTCCCAGCCGGCGCTGACGCGCGCGCTGAAGCGGCTGGAGGCGGAGCTGGGCGTGCGCCTGTTCGAGCGCAGCACGCGGCGCGTCCAGATCACGGCCGCCGGCCGCGAGTTCGCCGCGGTGGCCGAGCGCATGCTGAACGATCTCGGCATCACCGTGCAAAGCGTGCGCGAGGTCGCCGAGGAGCGGCGCGGCCTAGTGGTGATCTCGAGCGTGATGTCGGTGGCGGGCGGGCACCTGCCCGGCATCGTCGCGGCCTATCGCGCCGACCGGCCGGGCGTCGAGATCCATGTGCGCGAGGGCGTGCACGCGACGGTGCTGGAGGACGTGCGCAGCGGCGTCGCGGACTTCGGCATCGGCTATGTCGACGAGCTGCCGGAGTTCGTGGTCGGCACGCCGCTCAGCCGCGAGACCTTCTGCGTCGTGATGCCGGCCCGCCACAAGCTGGCGGCGCGGCGCAGCGTGTCGCTGGCCGACCTGCGCGACGAGGCGATGATCGCGCTGCCGACGGAGTCGCGCACCCGGCGCACGCTCGACGTCGCCGCCGCGACCGCGGGCGTCGTGCTGCGCCAGCGCGTGACGGTCGGCCAGTTCGCGACCTTGATGGCGCTGGTGGGGGCAGGCGGCGGCCTCGGCATCGTGCCGACAGGCGCGACGCGCGGGCCGATGGCGCGCGGCCTGCGCAGCGTGCCGCTGGGCGAGCCCAGGCTGGCGCGGCGGCTCGGCCTGATGGCGTTGCGCGAGCGCGAGCCGACGCCGGCGGCGGCGGGCTTCATCGCGCTGCTGCGGCGCCGCTGGCCGCGCGCCGATTGATAACGAACGTGCAATAATTTCGTTTATCAGGTTGACCTTGGCATAAGGCGCGCAAGGTCTATGGTGGACGTGGAGGTAGCCCGTGCAACTCGCATCCCGGACTTTCGACGCCGACAACATCTCGGCCGTTCAGGAGCTCTACCACAGCAACGGCTGGACCGACGGTCTGCCGATCGTGCCGCCGACGGCCGACGCCGTTCAGGCCTGCCTCGAATGGGCGATGATGCCGCCGGACCAGCTGATCGGCATCGAGCCGGTGCGCGGTCTCGCCATCACCGCCGAGAAGATCGCGGTCAACGCCGTCATGGCGGGCTGCCTGCCGATGCATTTCCCGGTCGTGCTGACCGCCTGGACCGCCATGATGCAGGAGCCGTTCCTGATGCACGGCGCCACCGCCAGCACCGGCGGCTGCGCCGTCCTGGTCGTGCTGAACGGCCCGATCCGCCTCGAACTCGGCGCCACCGGCTCGTTCAACGCGCTGGGCAACAGCGACCGCGCCACCGCCGTGATCGGCCGCGCCGTGCGGCTCTGCCTGATCAACCTGATGGACGTGCGGCCGGGCGTGATCGACCGCTCGACCTTGGGCCATCCCGGCAAGTTCAGCTACTGCATCGCCGAGGACGAGGAAGACACGACCTGGAAGACGCTCAGCGAGCAGCGCGGCGTCGAGCGCGCGGCTTCGGCCGTGACCGTGATGGCCGCGGGCGCGCCGCGCCAGATCATGAACGAGTGGACGACCAAGCCGGAGGAGATCCTCGAGACCTTCGCCGCCGAGATGCGCGCCAACCTGCGCCACTACTCGATCCATCCCGGCAACTACGCCATCGTCATCCCCAAGCAGCTGCGCGAGCATTTGCAGGCGGCGAAGTGGACCAAGTCCGACATCGCCGAGTTCATCCACCAGCGCGCGCGCATCCATCGCCGCGAGTGGGCGGACGTGGGCAAGGGCGCGGTCGTGCGCGATCGCGGCGACAGCGTCTATCCGGCGATGGAATCGCCCGACCAGCTGCTCGTCATCGCCGCGGGCGGACCGGCCGGCGGCTTCGGCGCGGTGATCCCGCCGTGGCTCGGCCACAAGAGCCATGCCGTGACGGTGCCGGTCGGCGTCTGCGTCGATTGCGAACCGCCCAAGAGTTAAGAGTTCAGGAAGGAGGTTAGACGATGAGTTTCCAGGTTCTCGACCCCACCCCCGGCACCGCGCCGCCGGCCGGCAAGCTGGCGCCGCGCCTCGACACGCTGAAGGGCAAGACCGTCGGCTTCGTGTCGAACGGCAAGGAAGGCACCAAGGGCTTCTTCAAGCATCTCGAGCAGATGCTGAAGGACGACTACGGCGTCGCCAAGGTCGTGATGCGCGCCAAGTCGAACTACAGCGCGCCGGCCGACGCCCACATCGCCGACGAGATGAAGACCTGGGACGCCGTCGTCTCAGGCCTCGGAGATTGAGGCTCCTGCTCTTCGTGCAGTCTGCACGACTCCGTTACCGCTGAACGCCAGTCGATCCCCGCTTTCAGTGTGATGACCGCCCGCTTCGTGAGCGCGGCGGAGATGATGAGCCGCGTGCTCGGCATGCCGGGCTACGCCTTCGCGACGATCGGCCATCCGGTCAGCAGCGCGACCGACGACGAGCTGAAGGCCATGGCGCGCACCGCCATCGAGCAGGGCGCCAAGCTGCTGGTCAAGCAGTGAGGCCTTTGCCGTGAGGCCCCTCGAAGGCATCCGCGTCGTCGACCTGACGCGGGTGGTGGCGGGGCCGTACTGCACGATGATGCTGGGCGATCTCGGCGCCGAGGTCATCAAGATCGAGCAGCCGGGCAGGGGCGACGACTCGCGCGCTTTCGCACCGCCCTACCAGGGCGAGGAGGCGGCCTACTTCCTGTCGGTCAACCGCAACAAGAAGAGCGTCGTGCTCGACCTCAAGAGCGCCGCGGGCCGCGAGGTGCTGGGCCGGCTGATCGACAGCGCCGACGTGCTGGTCGAGAACTTCCGCCCCGGCGTGATGGAGCGGCTGGGCTTCGGCTACGAGGCGGTGAAGCAGCGCCGGCCCTCGCTGGTCTATTGCGCGATCACCGGCTTCGGCGCCAGCGGGCCGTACAAGGATCGCGGCGGCTACGACGCGATCGCCCAGGGCGAGACCGGGCTGATGGACCTGACGGGGCCGGCCGACGGCGCGCCCTACAAGATGGGGACGCCGATCTCCGACATGGTGAGCGGCACGGCCGCGTCGCAGGGCATCCTGGCGGCGCTGCTGGTGCGCAAGGACACCGGGCTTGGCCAGTTCGTCGAGATCTCGATGTACGAGGCGACGGCGGCGCTGCTCGTCTACAACGCCAGCGCCTACTTCGCGACGGGGCAGTCGCCGCGCCGGCGCGGCAACGCGCATGCCAGCATCGTGCCCTACGAGACGTTCGAGGCGGCCGACGGCTGGATCAATCTCGGCGTCGCCAACGACGGGCAATGGCGCAA
Source organism: Pseudomonadota bacterium (assembly GCA_018240695.1). Lineage (GTDB taxonomy): Bacteria > Pseudomonadota > Alphaproteobacteria > Reyranellales > Reyranellaceae > Reyranella. The sequence goes on from JAFEFH010000102.1 coordinate 10,321, forward strand.
GTTCTGCGCCGTCATCGGGCGGCCGGATCTGGCGGACGATCCGCGCTACGCCACCCAGCCCGAGCGGGTGCGCAACCGCGAGCCGCTGCTGGCGCTGGTGCGCGCGGTGCTGAAGCAGAAGCCGCGCGACGCGTGGCTGGCGCTGCTCGATCCCGAGGGCATTCCGTGCGGCGCGATCCGCACCGTGGGCGAGGTCTGCGACGGCGACGTCCTGCGTGCGCGCGACATGGTGGCGGAGATGCCCCATGCGACGGCGGGCACCGTGAGAGGCATCAAGAACCCGATCCACCTGCACGGCACGCCGCTCGACCGCTACGCAGCCCCACCGCGGCTGGGCGAGCATACGGAGGAGGTCTTGCGGGGCCTGGGCTACGGGCCTGCGGAAATTGCCGCGTTCGGGGAACCTTGACCCGGGGAAGGGCGTTGTCCGGCGCGCGCGTGCGCACTGGGAGAGATTGAGATGAAGCCGATTGCCTTGTTTGGTGTGGTCCTGATCGTTGCGGGCATCATCGGCCTCGCCGTGGCCAACATCTCGTTCACCGAGAAGAAGACCGTGCTCGATGCCGGCCCGCTCAAGGTGACCAAGGAAGAGCAGCACACGATCCCCGTCCCCACGATCGCCGGCGTCGCCGCCATCGTGGTCGGCCTCGGCCTGGTCTTCATGGGCCGCAAGGCCGCCTGACGGCGGTTACGGCAGTTCCAGCTGCACTTCGACGGCGGCGCTCGCGATCACCGCGGGGTCGTTGTTCTCGGGATCGAGCACGTCGAGCCCGCCCTTGACCGCGGTCACCGTGACGATGCCGTGCGGCAGCGAGGCGCGCACCTTCTCGGTGTCGACCTTGTCGGGCTGGGCGACGCCGATCGTGACGTTCACGAACATCGAGGTCTTGGGATCGACCTTGAGCGCGCGCAGCATGGTGAGCGAGGAATGGTGCAGGGCGTCCTGCACGGCGCGCAGGGCGGCCTTGGTGTAGTCGCCGCCGTGCAGGTCGTTGCCGGTGCCCAGTTCGAGGATGACGCGCTTCCTGGCCATGCCGTCCTCCCTCAGATGTCCAGCCGCACGATGGCGGCGGCCTGGGCGATCACCGTCTTGTCGGTGCCGGCCTCGTTCATGATCTCGAGGCCGCCCTGGAAGACCTTCACCGTGCCGGTGCCGTGCGGCAGCACGGCCAGCACCTGGGCGGTGTCGACCTTGTCGGGCTGCGGCACGCCGATCTGGACCTCGACCTGCATGTCGTCGCTCGACTTGCCGAGCGCCGTGGCGATGGTCAGCGAGTTGTGCCACAGCGCGTCCTTCAGGGCGCGCACGGCGGCCTTGGTGTAGTCGCCGCCACGGATGTCGGTGCCCATCCCGATCTCGAGGGCCACGCGTTTCAATGCCATGGCCCCTTGTACCTACTTCCGGCGCGCGGCGTCGAGGCTCCAGGGGCCGGGACCGGCCGCGGCGATATAGAGGAACAGGAAGCAGTAGACGATCGCCAGCTCGCCGCCGTTCAGGATCGGATGGAAGCCCTTGGGCGCGTGCGCCATGAAGTAGGCGACCGCCATCTGGCCCGACAGGATGAACGCCACCGGCCGCGTGAAGAGGCCGATCGCCAGCAGCGCGCCGCCCACCAGCTCGAGCGTGCCCGCGGCGCCCAGCAGGCTCATCAGCTCGACCTTGGCGAACATCGGCACCGGCGGCCACTTCAGGAGCTTGGCCATGCCGTGCACCATGAAGAGAAGGCCGGACATGATGCGCAGGATGCTCAGCAGGCGCGGCGCCCAGGCCGCGCCGAGTGCGTCGAAGTTCATTGCAGTGTCTCCCCGTCGTTGATCGGCCGTCCATGATGCCTTGAGGCGTAAATTTCCGACAAGCGATGGCTCGGCGAATGGCGGTCACTCTTTCGTCAGAGATTGATAGACACCTCTCGCACTCTCTCTGCGGTTTGCTATGATCCCGCCAGCCGAACAGGAAGATTCGGTTGTACGGACAGGCGGCCGAGTGGCCGCCGTGGTGGGAGGGTTGATGGCGACGGTCGATATCCGCAACGTGCGGAAGGCTTTCGGGCCAGTCGAGATTCTGCACGGCGTCAGTGTCGACATCGCCGATGGCGAGTTCGTGGTGCTGGTCGGCCCGTCGGGCTGCGGCAAGTCGACGTTGCTGCGCATGCTCGCCGGCCTCGAGAACATCACCTCCGGCGAGATCGCGATCGGCGACAAGGTGGTGAACGCCGTGCCGCCGAAGGACCGCGACATCGCGATGGTGTTCCAGAACTACGCGCTCTATCCGCACATGACCGTGTTCGACAACATGGCCTTCTCGCTGACCTTGGCCAAGGCGCCGCGCTCGGTGATGGAACAGGAAGTCGGCCGCGCCGCCAAGATCCTCGGCCTCGAGCAGCTGCTGCACCGCTATCCGCGCCAGCTCTCCGGCGGCCAGCGCCAGCGCGTCGCCATGGGCCGCGCGATCGTGCGCAACCCGCAGGTCTTCCTGTTCGACGAGCCGCTGTCCAACCTCGACGCCAAGCTGCGCGTGCAGATGCGCGCCGAGATCAAGGAGCTGCACCAGCGGCTCAAGGTGACGACGGTCTACGTCACGCACGACCAGATCGAGGCCATGACCATGGCCGACAAGATCGTGGTGATGAACGGCGGCAACATCGAGCAGATGGGACGTCCGCTCGATCTCTACGACCGGCCGGCCAATCTCTTCGTCGCGGGCTTCATCGGCTCGCCCGCCATGAACCTGCTGAAGGGCACGGTGTCCAACGGCGCGCTGCGCATGGAGGACGGCACGGCCTGGCCGCTGCCGACCAACGGCGCCGCGCCCAAGGAAGGCCCGGCCGTCTACGGCGTGCGGCCCGAGCACCTGGCGATCGACCCGCAGGGCATCAAGGCGACGGTGCAAGTCGTCGAGCCGACCGGTTCGGAGACGCAGGTCCTGATGCGGATCGGCGGCCAGCCGGTGATCGGTGCCTTCCGCGAGCGCGTGACGGCCAAGCCGGGAGAACTCCTCCCGGTGCGTCCCGACCCCGCGCTCGTCCATATCTTCGACCAGCAGACGGGCCAGCGGCTCTAGTCAGAAGAGCCGTCCAAGAGTTCAGACGTCCACAAGGAGGAAACGACAATGGTCTACATCATCAATCGCCGCGGTGCCCTGAAGCTCGGCGCCAGTGCGGCCGCGATCATGGCCGCGGGCCACGCCAACGCGCAGGCGATCCCCAAGGCCGACGTCGCGGCGCCCAAGCTGCCGATCGAGAAGGGCGCCTCGCTGCGCCTGATCCGTCCGGCGAAGTTCGTCGAGCCGGACGAGGTGATCTTCCGCGCCAACTCGGCGAAGTTCGCCAAGGAATTCGGCGTCGACGTCAAGGTCGACCTCGTCGGCTGGGAGGACATCACCCAGCAGACCGCCGTCTCCGCCAACACCGGCGCCGGCCCCGACGTCATCATCGGCTGGGCCGAGAGCCCGCACATCTATGCCGACAAGGTGCTCGAGCTGAGCGACATCGCCGAATATCTCGGCAAGAAGTACGGCGGCTGGCAGTTCCTCGGCGAGAAATACGGCAAGAAGGCCAAGACCAACAACTGGATCGGCCTGCCGATGGGCGGCTCGGGCGGCCCGCTGGTCTATCGCAAGTCGGCGGTCAAGGAAGCCGGCTTCGACAAGATCCCGTCGGATCATGCCGGCTTCTTGAAGCTCTGCCAGCAGCTCAAGAAGATCAACAAGCCGGCCGGCTTCGCGCTCGGCAACGCGGTGGGCGACGCCAACGGCTTCGCCAACTGGATGCTGTGGAGCCACGGCGCGCAGCTGGTCGACGAAGAGGGCAAGGTCACGCTGAACAGCAAGGAGACGCTGAACGCGCTGAAGTACGTGAAGGAGCTCTATCCGAACTTCATCCCGGGCACGATGTCGTGGAACGACATCAGCAACAACCGCGCCTACGCCTCGAAGGAACTGTTCCTCACGTCCAACGGCGTGTCGCTGTACTTCTCGCTGAAGAACGACCCGGCGACCAAGGAAGTGGCCGACGACACCGAGCATGCGGAGCTGGTGCGCGGCGTCGCCGCCTCGGCGCCGATGTCGGCCACCGTGCTGAACGGCATGGTGCTGAAGCACACTAAGTTCCCGAACGCCGCCAAGGCGTACCTCGCCTTCATGATGGAAGCCGAGCAGTACGATCCGTGGCTGACCGGCTGCCTCGGCTACTGGTCGCATCCGCTCAAGGCCTACGACAAGAGCAAGGTGTGGGAGAGCGATCCCAAGATCGCGATCTACCGCAACACGATGGATAACCGGTACTGGACTGGCTACAAGGGCCCGATCACGCAGGCTGCCGGCACCGTCCAGGCCGAGTACATCATGGTGCAGATGTTCGCTTCCGTCGCGTCGGGCCAGGCCACGCCCGAGGCCGCGGCCAAGGAAGCCGAACGCCGCGCCAAGCGCTACTACCGCTAACCGACGCCGGGACGGCGCGACCGGGAAGGTCGCGCCGTCTCCTTCCCGCTGCGGAGGAATGATGACCGTCGCCACGATGCCCGATTGGACCCGCGCCCGGCCGCAGCCCAACTGGCTCGCCCGCTTGTTCGACCACAAGCCGTTCCTCGTCTTCATGTGCCTGCTGCCGGCGCTCGGCCTGCTGCTGGTCTTCCTGACCTATCCGCTGGGCCTCGGCATCTGGCTGTCCTTCACCGACACCAAGATCGGCGGCGCCGGCAAGTATGTCGGCCTCGACAACTTCGAATACCTGATGGAGGACCCGCAGTTCTGGAGCGCGGTCTTCTACAGCGTGTTCTACACCGCCGTCGCGACCATCGGAAAATTCGCGCTCGGGCTCTGGCTCGCCCTGCTGCTCAACAACCACGTGCCGTTCAAGAGCCTGCTGCGCGCCATCATCCTGCTGCCGTGGATCGTGCCGACGGTGCTGTCGGCGCTGGCCTTCTGGTGGCTGTACGACCCGCAATTCTCGATCTTCTCCTATCTCGCCGTCGATGTGCTGCACATCCGCGAGAAGCCGTTCGACTTCCTGAGCACGATCTGGCCCGCGCGCTGGTCGCTGATCGCGGCCAACATCTGGCGCGGCATCCCGTTCGTGGCGATCTCGCTGCTGGCCGGTTTGCAGACGATCTCGCCGTCGCTCTACGAGGCGGCGCTGCTCGACGGCTCGACGGCGTGGCAGCGTTTCCGCTTCATCACCTTCCCGCTGCTGTTGCCGATCCTGGCGATCGTGATGACCTTCTCGATCATCTTCACCTTCACCGACTTCCAGCTGGTCTACGCGATCACGCGCGGCGGCCCGCTGAACTCTACCCACCTGATGGCAACGCTGGCCTTCCAGCGCGGCATCTCGGGCGGCGAGCTGGGCGAGGGCGCGGCGATCGCCGTCGCCATGATCCCGTTCCTGATCGCGGCCACGCTGTTCAGCTATTTCGCCCTCGCGCGCCGCAAGTGGCAGCAGGGAGAAGCCAATGACTGACGCCGC
>JAFEFH010000103.1 GCA_018240695.1 Pseudomonadota bacterium
GAGGCCATCTCAGAGATCCTCACGGAAGTGCAGCAACAGATGATTGAGCGGATTGGGCGCAGCCTGTCCCAGACCGCAGATCGAGGAGTCGCGCATCACCAGCTCGAGGTCGCGCAGCGCCTTCTCGTCGAGGGCGCCTTCCTTCTCCAGGACGGCCACCATCTTGCCGGTGCCCTCGCGGCACGGCGTGCACTGGCCGCAGCTCTCGTGCTTGAAGAACTTGAGCAGATTGACGGCGGCGTCCTTGGCGGAGTCCTTGTCGGAGAACACCACGATGGCGTGGGAGCCCACGAACGCGCCCTGCTTGGCGAGGTCGCCGCCGAAATCGAGCGCGATGTCGCCCATCGACGCCGGCAGGATGCCGCCGGACGCGCCGCCCGGCAGATAGGCCTTGAATGCGTGGCCGTCGACCATGCCGCCGCACAGCTCGATCAGCTCGCGCACCGTGACGCCGGCCGGGGCCAGCACGACGCCCGGCTTCTTCACGCGGCCCGACACCGACCAGGAGCGCGGGCCGGGATGGCCGGGCTTGCCCTGGTTCGCGAACCACTCCGCGCCCTTCTCGACGATGTCGCGGATCCACCACACCGTCTCGACGTTGTGGTTGAGCGTCGGGCGGCCGAACAGGCCGACTTCGGCGATGTAGGGCGGACGATGGCGCGGCAGGCCGCGCTTGCCTTCGATGCTCTCCAGCATCGCGCTTTCCTCGCCGCAGATATAGGCGCCGGCGCCGCGCCGCAGCTCGATGAAGCCCGGCTCGACGATCTTCGCGGCCTCCAAGGCAGCGATCTCGATGCGCAGGATGGCCAGCACCGCGGGATATTCGTCGCGCATGTAGAGGTAGATCTTCTGCGCCTCGACCGCATGGGCGGCGATCAGCGCGCCTTCCAGCGTGCGGTGCGGATCGCGCTCGAGATAGACGCGGTCCTTGAAGGTGCCGGGCTCGCCCTCGTCGCCGTTGATCGACATCAGGCGCGGGCCGGGGAAGGAGCGCACGATCTCCCACTTCTTGCCGGTCTGGAAACCCGCACCGCCGAGACCGCGCAGGCCCGCGGCCTGGAGCGTCGCCATCAGCGTATCGGCCGTGACGTCGCCCGCGCGTACGCGCTCCAGCAGCTTGTAGCCGCCGTCGGCCCGATAGGCCGCCAGCGCGATATAATTCGGCACGGCGACGCCGGTCTCGCCCTTGCGTGCGAGATCGAGCAGCCCGTCGCGGGTGGCACGGTCGACCTCGCGGTCGCCGATGCGCGCGGCGGGCGCGCCGGCGCAACGGCCGACGCAGGGCGCGCGCACGACCCGGATCGTCGCCGGATCGGCGGCGGCCGAGACCTCGGCGAACAATTTCTCGGCACCCGCCACCATGCAGGCGATCGAATCGCAGACGCGGATGGTGAGCGGCGCCGGCTCGGCCTCGCCCTCCTTCACCACGTCGAAATGATCGTAGAAGGACGCGACCTCGTAGACCTCGGCCTGGCCGATCCGCATCTCCTCGGCGAGGGCGCGCAGATGGGCCGCCGACAAGCAGCGATATTCGTCCTGGATCAGGTGCAGGAACTCGATCAGCAGATCGCGGCGGCGCAGACGGGTGCCGAGCAGCGCCCGGACCTCGCGCAGCGCAGTGTCGTCGAGCCCGCGGCCCTTCGGCCCGCGGTCGCGGCGGCGGTCCTTCACCAGAGCGTCTGCATTCCGCGCCATTTCAGGAGCCCTTAAGCGACCAAGCTCGCATACGACAGGAAAGGAACGACCTGACCGGCCGTCACGCCACTCGACTGCTCGTGCAATTCCACGAGTCCGTCGGTCTCGACCAGCGATGACAGCAAACCGGCCCCCTCGCGCGGAAATTTCACCGCTTCGAGAGCGCCACTCTCCCCTTTGCGAAGGGTAACGCGGACATATTCGCGCCGTCCTGCCTTTTTCCTATAGACGAAAGTCGTATGCACCGGGACGCTGAGCGGCAGGCCCACCGGGGTGCCGGACAGGGCCAGGATCGCCGGCCGGGCGACATAGGCAAAGGTCACGTAGCTCGCCACCGGGTTGCCGGGCAGGCCGATGAAGGGAGTGCCGTCGATCACACCCATGGCCACGGGACGGCCGGGCTTGATGGCCATGCGCCAGAACACCAGCGTTCCGATGCTTTCCACTGCCGCCTTCACGTAGTCCGCCTCGCCGGTAGAGACACCGCCCGAGGTCAGGATCAGGTCGTGCGTCGCGGCGGCTTCCTTTAGTTTACGCGCGGTAACCGCCTGGTCGTCGCGCAGGATGCCGAGATCGTCTACCTCGCAGCCTAAGCGCGCCAGCATCGACAGCAGCATGAAGCGGTTGGAATCGAACAACTGGACGGGCCCGCGTTCCGCTCCCGGCGACACGATCTCGTTGCCGGTCGAGAAGACGGCCACCCGGATGCGGCGGCGCACTTCGACCTCTGTCCGGCCGAGCGCGGCGGCCAGCGCCACGTCCTGCGGCCGCAAGCGGTGGCCGATCTTCAGCACGATCTGGCCCAGTTGCACGTCTTCGCCGGCCGGGCGGACGTTGGAGCCGCGCTTGAGGCCGGGCGGCAGCACGACTGCGCCCGAGGGCTCGACGCGCACGTCTTCCTGCATGAAGACCGTATCGGCGCCGGCCGGCATGGGCGCGCCGGTGAAGATGCGGATGGCGCGACCGGCGGTCGCCGCCACGGCGGCGGCAGCGCCCGCTTGGACGAAATCGACGACGGCGAAGCTCTTTTCCGTGTCGACGGGAAGGTCTTCGCCGCGCACGGCGTAGCCATCGACCGCGGAGTTGGTGAAAGGCGGCAGCGGCAGCGGCGCCGCGATATCCTCGGCCAGCACGCGCCCGTCGGCGCTGGCGAGCGCCACACGCTCGCGGCCGTCGACCACGGCCAGCCGCGAGGGCAGGAGCGCCACGGCATCGTCGACCGACAACAGCGGTCCGCCAAAGGCGAAGCAGTCACCCGAGAGTTGCGCCATGGCAGCGATCCTACCGTTTCGCCGGGAGGGACGTCCTAGCGATGGGCGTCGGCTTCCTTGAGCCGCTGGACGGCCTCGCGGACCGCCGTGTCGAGACCCGCCCCACCCTTGTCCAGATGCGCCACGATGGCGGCACGCATGCGCGGATCCCAGAACTTGCGCAAGTGATTGGCGATCGCGGCCGCCGGATCGGGCTGGCGCTGCGGCATGAAAAACGTGCCGATCTGATTGGCCATCGAGACCAGCTTGGTGTCGTCCGACATGCGCCCTACTCCGCCGCGACACGGACGATACGCCGGCTCTGGTCGGCTTGCTCCTTGTACCCGCGCTGCCAGTCGCTGGGGCCGTTGGAGGGCGCCACCTGGACCGCCGTCACCTTGTACTCGGGGCAGTTGGTCGCCCAGTCCGAGAAGTCGGTGGTGACGACGTTGGCCTGCGTGTCGGGGTGATGGAACGTCGTGTAGACGACCCCCGGCGCCACGCGGTCGGTCACCTTGGCGCGCAGCGACGTGCCGCCGGAGCGGCTGTCGAGCTTCACCCAGTCGCCGTCGCGCACGCCGCGCTGTTCGGCGTCGTGCGGATGGATCTCGAGCACGTCCTCGGCGTGCCAGGCGACGTTGCCGGTACGCCGCGTCTGGGCGCCGACATTGTACTGGCTGAGGATGCGGCCGGTGGTGAGCAGCAGCGGGAAGCGCGGACCGGTGCGCTCCTCGGTCGGCACGTATTCGGTGACCAGGAAGTTGCCCTTGCCGCGGACGAAGCCGCCGACATGCATGATCGGCGTGCCTTCCGGCGCCTTCTCGTTGCAGGGCCACTGGACCGAGCCCATCTTCTCGATCAGATCGTAGGACACGCCGCGGAACGTCGGCGTCATCTGCGCGATCTCGTCCATGATCTGCGACGGATGCGTGTAATTCATGGGGAAGCCCATGGCGTTGGAGATCATCATGGTGATCTCCCAGTCGGCATAGCCGCCGTTCTTCGGCGTCATCACCTTGCGCACCATGTTGATGCGGCGCTCGGCGTTGGTGAAGGTGCCGTCCTTCTCGAGGAAGGTCGAGCCCGGCAGGAAGACGTGGGCGTAGTTGGCCGTCTCGTTCAGGAACAGGTCCTGCACGACCACGCACTCCATCGCCTTCAGCGCCGCCACGACGTGCGCGGTGTTGGGATCGGACTGGAGGATGTCCTCGCCCTGCACGTAGAGGCCGAGGAAGTTTCCGTCGATCGCCGCGTCGAACATGTTCGGGATGCGCAGGCCGGGCTCCGCGTCGAGCTTGCGGCCCCACAGCACCTCGAAGGTCGCGCGCATCGCGTCGTCGGAGATGTGCCGGTAGCCGGTCAGTTCGTGCGGGAACGAACCCATGTCGCAGGAGCCCTGGACGTTGTTCTGGCCGCGCAACGGATTCACGCCGACACCGCGCCGACCCATGTTGCCGGTCAGCATCGCGAGGTTGGCGAGGCCCATCACGGCCGTCGTGCCCTGGCTGTGCTCGGTGACGCCGAGGCCGTAGTAGATCGCCGCGTTGCCGCCGGTGGCGTAGAGGCGGGCCGCGCCACGGATATCCTCGGGCGCGACGCCAGACAACGCGCCCACGGTCTCCGGGCTGTTCTCCGGTCGCACGATGAACTCCGCCCAGTGCTCGAAGGCGTCGAGGTCACAGAACTCGCGCACGAAGGATTCTTTGGCCAAGCCTTCGGTCACGATCGTGTGGGCGATGGCGTTCAGCATCGCCGCGTTGGTGCCGGGCCGCAGCGGCAGGTGGAAATCGGCCTCGACGTGCGGCGTGCGCACGAGGTCGGTGCGGCGCGGATCGATCACGATCAGCCGCGCACCCTCGCGCAGGCGCTTCTTCATGCGCGAGGCGAAGACGGGATGAGCGTCGGTCGGGTTGGCGCCGATCACCAGAATGACGTCGGCCTGCTCGACCGAATCGAAGTCCTGCGTGCCCGCCGAGGTGCCGAGCGTGTTGTTCAGGCCGTAACCCGTCGGCGAATGACAGACGCGCGCGCAGGTGTCGACGTTGTTGTTGCCGAAGCCGCCGCGGATCAGCTTCTGGACGAGATAGGTCTCCTCGTTGGTGCAGCGCGACGAGGTGATGCCGCCGATCGCGAGACGCCCGCGCTTTTCCTGCAAGCGCTTGAACTCCGAGGCGACGCGGCCGATCGCGTCCTCCCAGCTCACCTCGCGCCAGGGCTGGTCGATGCTCTCGCGCATCATCGGCTTCAGGATGCGCTCCTTGTGGTTGGCATAGCCCCAGGCGAAGCGGCCCTTGACGCAGGAGTGGCCGTGATTGGCCTGGCCGCCCTTGTAGGGGACCATGCGCACCAGTTCCTCGCCGCGCATCTCGGCCTTGAAGCTGCAGCCGACGCCGCAATAGGCGCAGGTCGTGACGACCGAATGCTCGGGCTGGCCGATCTCGATCAGGCTCTTTTCCGAGAGCGTCGCGGTCGGGCAGGCCTGGACGCAGGCGCCGCACGACACGCACTCGGAACTCAGGAAATCGTCGTCGAGCGCGCCGGCCGAGACCTTCGACTCGAAGCCGCGGCCCTGGATGGTGAGCGCGAAGGTGCCCTGCACCTCCTCGCAGGCGCGCACGCAGCGCGAGCAGACGATGCACTTGGAGGCATCGAAGGTGAAGTACGGATTGGACTCGTCCTTGGCCTCGTCGAGGTGGTTCTCGCCCTTGTAGCCGTAACGCACGTCGCGCAAGCCGACCGCGCCCGCCATGTCCTGCAACTCGCAGTCGCCGTTGGCGGCGCAGGTCAGGCAGTCGAGCGGATGGTCGGAGATGTAGAGCTCCATTACGCCCTTGCGGATCTGCTTCAGCCGCTCGGTCTGCGTCGACACCACCATGCCCGGCATGACCGGCGTGGTGCACGAGGCGGGCGTGCCGGCGCGGCCCTGGATCTCGACGAGGCAGAGGCGGCAGGAGCCGAAGGCGTCGACCGAGTCGGTGGCGCAGAGCTTGGGCACCTGGATGCCGGTGTCCATCGCGGCCCGCATGATCGAGGTGCCGGCGGCGACGGTGACCTGCTGGCCGTCGATGGTGAGCGTCACCTGCTCGGTCGATTTGCTGGCCGGCGTGCCGTAGTCGGTTTCATGGACGAGAGACATGGTCGGTCCTCTATTCCGCGGCGACGCGCAGGGGCGGCCGCTTGAAATCCTCGGGGAAATGCTTGATCGCGCTCATCACCGGATAGGGCGTGAAGCCGCCCAGGGCGCAGAGCGATCCGAACTTCAGCGTCTGGCAAAGGTCCTCGATCAGCGCGAGGTTGGCCTCGGCGCGCTCGCCGCGCATGACCTTGTCCATGGTCTCGACGCCGCGCGTCGAGCCGATGCGGCAGGGCGTGCACTTGCCGCAGGATTCGATGGCGCAGAACTCGAGCGCGAACCGCGCCTGATGCGCCATGTCCACGGTGTCGTCGAACACCACCACGCCGCCATGGCCGATCAGCCCGTCCTTCGCGGCGAACGCCTCGTAGTCGAACGGCGTGTCGAACAGGGCGCGCGGGAAGTAGGCGCCGAGCGGGCCGCCGACCTGGACGGCGCGCGCCGGGCGGCCGCTATGCGTGCCGCCGCCGATCTCGTCGACGATCTGGCCCAGGGTCAGGCCGAACGCCGCCTCGAACAGGCCGCCCTGCTTGACGTTGCCCGCGATCTGGATCGGCATCGTGCCGCGCGAGCGGCCCATGCCGAGATCGGCGTAGTGCTTGGCGCCGTCGGCCAGGATCGCCGGCACGGTGGCGAGCGAGACCAGGTTGTTGATGACGGTGGGCTTGCCGAACAGGCCCTTGTGCGCAGGCAGCGGCGGCTTGGCGCGGACCTGGCCGCGCTTGCCCTCGAGGCTGTCGAGCAGCGCGGTTTCCTCGCCGCAGACATAAGCGCCGGCGCCGACGCGGATCTCGATCTCGAAGCCCGCCGCCTCACCCAGCAGGCCCTCGGCCTCGGCGAGCGACACAGCGCGCTCCATGGTGCGGATCGCGTCGGGATATTCCGAGCGGATGTAGACGTAGCCCTTGGTCGCGCCGACGGCGAAGCCTGCGATGGTCATGCCCTCGATCAGCGCGAACGGATCGCCTTCCATGATCATGCGGTCGTCGTAGGTGCCGGAATCGCCTTCATCGGCGTTGCAGACGATGTATTTCCGGTCGGCCGCCGTGTCGGCCACGGTCTTCCACTTGATGCCGGTGGGGAAGCCCGCGCCGCCGCGGCCGCGCAGGCCGGACTTGGTGACTTCCTCGACCGTGCCGGCGGCGCCGAGGCTCCTGGCCTTCGCCAGGCCGAGATAACCGCCGTGCGCGCGATAGTCGGCGATCGACAGCGGATCGACGATGCCGCAGCGCGCGAAGGTGATGCGCGTCTGGCGCTTCAGGAAGGGAATCTCCTCGGGCTTGCCGAGATGCAGCGGATGCGTGGCGCCGAACTGCGCGGCGAACAGCGCCGGCACATCCTTCGCCGTCACCGGCCCGAAGGCGATGCGGCCCTGGGGCGTTTCGACTTCGAGCATCGGCTCGAGCCAGAACAGGCCGCGCGATCCGGTGCGCACCAGTTGAAGGTCCTGGCCGAGGCGCTTGGCCTCCGCCTCGACGGCGGCCGCGACCTTGTCGGCGCCGACGGCGCGGGCCGCCGCATCGCGCGGAACGAAGATGCGGATCATCGGCCGACCTCGCGCGCGATCTCGTCGATCGACTCCGGGGTGAGCCGCGCCATCGGCTGGCCGTCGAGCATCGCCGAGGGTGCGCAGGAGCACAGGCCCAGGCAATAGGTCGCCTCGACTGTGAGATGACCGTCGGGCGTCGTGTCGCCCCAGTTCACCCCGAAGCGCTTCAGCATCGCCTCGGCGACCTTCTCGCCGTTCATCGACTGGCAGGCTTCGGCGCGGCAGACCTTCAGCACATGCGTGCCGGCCGGCTGCTCGCGGAAGTCGTGATAGAAGGAGACGACGCCATGCACTTCGGCGCGCGTGAGATTGAGTTCGTGCGCGACCAGGCGAATCGCTGCCGGCGACACGCAGCCGAACGCAGCCTGTAGATCGTGCAGGATCGGCAGTAACGCGCCTTCCTTGCTCTTGTGCCGGCGAACGATGTCGGTCGCCTCGGCGTCATTCCATGCCGCGGACATTGTTCTGCTCCACCCCAAAATTCCCAGGCCGGCTTGAGCCGGCTCTTGGCTTTGTTGTTCCCGATAATGGCGCGTGACATTGAAGTCGCAATAAAGCGGTCTCGTAGCTTAATAGGGACTTTCTATCAATCTCTCCCTATCACAGGGAGTTGAACAATCGGCCAACAGGTATACCGATTGGTATATTAATGGCTAACCCATTGATTTAGCGAGATGTGAGGCCTCAGCAACCAAAGCCGCCGTCAGCGGGGTCATGGGCTCGCGCGGCAGCACCACCAGACCGACTTGGTGGGTCGCCTCCGGCTCGACGATGGGGATCGAGCGCAGATGCTGGGTGAGGCCGAGATTATCCGCGAGCTTCTCCGGCATGACGCTGGCCCACCGGCCGGTGCGGACGTGGGAGAAGAGCACGATCATCGAATTCGATTCGAGCGTCGGCTCGGGCCGGTTGCCGGCGGCATGCAGGTGGCCGTCGATGATGCGCCGGTTCTGCATGTCCGGCGTCAGCAGGCAGAGCGGCACGCGGCCGACCTCGGCCCAGGTGACGCGGTCGCGGTTGCCGAGCGGACTGTCTTCCGAGGTGAGCAACCGGTACTGCTCGCGATAGAGCGAGATCGCGCGCAGGCGGCCGAGCGGCTCGTTGTCGATGTAGGTGAGGCCGGCGTCGACCTCGAGATTCTCGATCATCGACAGGATGTCGATCGAGGTGCGCGACAGGATGGTGAACTTCACGTTGGGATGCTTGGCGCGGTAGGGCGTCGTCAGCTCCGACACCATCGGCAGCGCCGTCGGGATGGCGGCGATCTTGAGATGGCCGTTGAGACCCTTCTTCAGCATCCGCACTTCGTCGCGCATGGCGCGCGTGTCGGCCACGATGGTGCGCGCCCAGTCGAGCACGCGCTCACCCTCGGCCGTGAAGCCGATGAAGCGCGAGGTGCGCTGGACCAGCATGACGCCCAGCGTGTCTTCGAGCTGCTTGATGCCGGCCGAGAAGGTCGGCTGCGTGACGCCGCAGCGTTCGGCCGCCTTGCTGAAATTCTGCTCGCGCGCCAGCGCCAGCAGATAGTCGAGCTTGTCGATCATGCCGTCGCCATCTCGCCGTCGATCCACGGGATCAGCGCGATCCCGCGCGGCTGCCAGCCGAGATCGGCGCGCGACCGCCGGCCGCGCACGCGGCTGTTCGAGCCCAGCGAATAGACGGCGCGGCCCTTGCCCAGCCGGGCGATCGCCTCGTCGACCGGCCAGTCCTGCGGTGCGGCCATGCCGAGGCGGCGCGCGATCGCGGCGGCGATGTCGCGGAACGACGCCTCGCCGTTCTCGACGAAATAGAAACCGCCCGGCGCGGCCTTGGTGAGCGCCAGCGCATAGAGCTCGGCCACGTCGTCGACATGGACGTTCGACCAGACGTTGAGGCCGCGGCCGACATGGCGCACGACGCCGCTCCTGCGCGCCTCCGCCACGAGCGTCGGCACCTGGGCGCTGTCGCGCGCCAGCCCGCGGCCGGTGCCGTAGATCAATGTGTTGCAGATCACGGCCGCACGCACGCCGCGGCCGGCACCACTGCGCACCAGCGTGTCGATCGCCACCCGCGCCTGCTTGTCGGGCACGGGATCGAGCGGCGTGTCCTCGTCGTAGATCTTGTCGGAGGCGTGGGCGCCGCAGGCATCGTCGGCCACGATGCTGGAGCCCGACGTGTGCAGGAACGGCTTGCTCGATCCGCCGAGGCCTGCGAGCAGGGCTTCGACCGCGCCGCGGTGATCGCTGTCGGCGGTATTGATCACGGCGTCGGCGCGGCGCGCTTCCGCGATGAGCAGCGCGCCGTCGTCGAGACTGCCGATCACCGGCTCGATGCCGATGGCCGCCAGGCGCGCGGCCTTGTCGGCGCCGCGCACCAGCCCGCGCAGGCGATGACCGTCGCGCTGGAGGCGCACCGCGATAGTGCCGCCGATATAGCCCGAGGCGCCGGTCATGAAGATGTCCATGTCGTTCTCCTAGAGGCCGAGCGTCAGTTGCGGGGGCGGCGGCGCCGGCCCGTCGGTCAGCGCCGCCATGTTCGACAGCGAAACCCCCAGCAGCCTTACCTTCTTCTCGAGGGGAAAGATGCTGCGCACGAGTTCGACGCTGGTGCGCGCCAGCAGCTCGCGGCTGGCGACCGGCTCGGGCAGGGTCCGGCTGCGCGTCACGATCTGGAAGTCGGCGTACTTGATCTTCACGGTGACGGTGCGGCCCGCGATGCCCGTGCGCTGGCAGTAACCCCAGACGTCGTCTAGCACCGAGTCCACGCCGTCCTCGATCTCGCGCGGCCGGCTGAGGTCTTCCATGAACGTCGTCTCCGAGCCGACCGACTTGCGCGGCCGGTTGGGCACGACGCGGCGCTCATCCTCGCCGCGCGCGATGGCGTGATAGTAGGCGCCCGACTTGCCGAAATACTGCTCGAGGAACTCGAGCGACTGCGCCTTGAGATCGGCGCCGGTATGGATGCCGAGGCGATTCATCTTCTCCGCCGTCTTCGGTCCGACGCCGTGGAACTTCGCGACCGGCAGCCCCTCGACGAAGGACGGTCCCTTCTCGGGCGGGATCACCGTCTGGCCGTTGGGCTTGTTGTAGTCCGACGCGAGCTTGGCCAGGAACTTGTTGTACGAAACGCCGGCCGACGCGGTGAGGCCCGTGGCCTCGAAGATGCGGGCACGGACCTCGCGCGCGATCGCCGATGCCAGCGGGATGTTCTTGAGATTGGTCGTGACGTCGAGATAGGCCTCGTCGAGCGACAGCGGTTCGACCAGCGGTGTGTAGTCGAGGAAGATCTCGCGGATCTGGCGCGACACGTCCTTGTAGACGTCGAAGCGCGGCTTCACGAAGACCAGCTCGGCGCACAGGCGCTTGGCGGTCACCGAGGGCATGGCCGAGCGCACGCCGAACTTGCGCGCCTCGTAGCTCGCCGCCATCACGACGCCGCGCTGGCGTCCGCCGACGGCGACCGGCTTGCCGCGCAGCTCAGGGGCGTCGCGTTGCTCCACGGACGCGTAGAACGCGTCCATATCGACGTGGATGATCTTGCGGATGTCCGGCTCCGGCATTGCTGGAGCCTAGTCCTTCGCGCGCCGCGGCGGGAGGGGCGGCGGAAGCTGCGGGAACGGCGGGCGCAGGCGTGGGAGCGACCATTGGCGGCGCCGGCTCCTCGCCGACCGGCGGCGTCGCGCCGACCTCGACGAGACGCTGGAGCAGGTGCGCGCGCACATTGTCGAGATGGACGTGCACGGCGGCACGCGCGGCGTCGCCATCGGCGCGCGCCAGCGCGGAGAGGATCGCCAGATGCTCGTCGCACACCTGGTCGACGCGCTCCGGCAAACGGCCGAGACGGAACATCGCCGTGCGCCGGCGCAGGTCGGCGATCGACGTGGCCAATACGGGATTGCCCGAAGCCTCGGCGATGGCGGCGTGAAAATCATGATCGTCCTGGCGCGCGGTCTCGCTCATGCCGTCGGCCCGCAGCCGCGCGGTGCGCGCGCGGGCGGCGGCCAGGACCTCGGCCGACATCTTGCCGGCGGCCAGGCGTGCCGCCTCGCCTTCGAGCAGGCGGCGCACCGACAGCGCTTGCAGGAACTCCTCCAGCGAGTACGGCCGCACGACCAGCGCCCCAGAGCGCTGGCGCTCCAAGGTGCCCTCGCCTTCCAGCCGCCGCACGGCCTCGCGGACCGGCGTACGCGAGATGCCGAGGCGCCCCGCGATCTGGCGCTCGGTCACCGCTTCGCCGGCGACGATTTCGCCGCGCAGGATCATGTCGAGCAGCGACGTGTACGCCCTGATCGACAGCGTTTGGCCGGCGGCCGAATCGATTTCTGGGGAGATCAGAGTATCCATGGCATCCTCGGTATACCCAGTGTGTGCCAAAACCTCTTGGCGCACAACTCCCCATCTGGTATACCGATTGAATGCCAAGTGGAAACGATGAAATCCGAATCCTGACCCCGTCGGGCATGCTGGGCTACGGCTTCCCGGTCGAGCACTTCAAGATGGGGCTGGCGCTGAAGCCGCACGCCATCACCATCGACTCCGGCTCCACCGACTCCGGGCCGCAGAAGCTGGGGCTCGGCGAGATGACGTGCAGCCGCGAAGCCTATGTGAAGGACATCGAGGTCTTGCTGGAAGCCCAGCAGGCGACGCGCATCCCAGTCCTGATCTCCTCGGCCGGCGGCGACGGCACCAACCTCCATGTCGACGTCTTCCGGGACATCGTGACCGAGATCGCCCGCCGCCGCGGCTGGCACTTCAAGGTGGCGTCGATCTATTCGGACATCGACAAGAGCCACATCGCCCGCGAGCTGAAGGCCGGCCGCATCGAGCCGCTGGGGCCCGTGCCGCCGCTCGACCCGCGCGAGGTCGAGGCCGCCACCGTGGTCGTGGCGCAGATGGGTGCCGAACCCTTCGTGAAGGCGCTCGACGAGAGCCCCGGGGGCGTCGACGTGATCCTGGCCGGCCGCTCCTACGATCCCTCGCCCACCGCGGCGATGGCGATCCGCGCCGGCTTCGATCCCGCGCTGGCCTGGCACATGGGCAAGATCATGGAGTGCGGCGCGCTCTGCGCCGAGCCGGTCGGCCGCACGGTGATGGGCTGGCTGCGGCACGACCATTTCGAGATCGAGCCGCTGAACCCGGCCGAGCGCTGCACGACGGCGTCGGTGGCCGCGCACACGCTCTACGAAAAGACCCACCCATTCCTGCTGGCCGGGCCCGGCGGCACGCTCGACCTCTCGCAG
Source organism: Pseudomonadota bacterium (assembly GCA_018240695.1). Taxonomy (GTDB): domain Bacteria; phylum Pseudomonadota; class Alphaproteobacteria; order Reyranellales; family Reyranellaceae; genus Reyranella. Next base: position 12,846 of record JAFEFH010000103.1, read on the forward strand.
TGCCGCTACGAGCAGGTGACCGACCGCCGCGTGCGCGTCTCGGGCAGCAAGTTCATCCCCTCCGATCCCTACACCGTGAAGCTCGAGGGCGCGAAGACCGCGGGCTGGCGCAGCATCTTCATCGCCGGCGCGCGCGATCCGATCTTCATCGCCCAGATCGACGCGATCCTCGACGAGGTGCTGGCCAACACCCGCGCCTATTTCGCCGACGTGCCGCCCGAGACCTACCGCCTGATCCCCCACCTCTACGGCAAGAACGGCGTGATGGGCGACCTCGAGCCGGTGAAGGTGCCGGCACACGAGCTCTGCATCATCCTCGAGGTCGCGGCCGCCACGCAGGCGCTGGCGACGGCGATCTGCAACAAGGCGCGCACCAGCCTGATGCACGCGCCCTATCCCGGACGCATCGCGACCGCGGGCAACATCGCCTCGCCCTTCACGCCGCTCGAGATCCCGCTCGGCCAGGCCTGCACCTTCAACGTCTATCACCTGATGAAGGTCGACAGCCCGACGGCGCTGTTCCCGATCCGCCACGAGGAGATCTGAGCATGGCGCCGGTCCCGACGCCGCTGCGCGACATCGCCAAGGTGGTGCGCAGCAAGAATGCCGGCCCGTTCGAGATCACGCTCGACATCGTCTTCAAGACCCGCGCCGACTTCGACGCCGTGCGCGAGAGCGGCGTCATCACCAAGGAGCTGGTGTCCGAGCTCTACAACGTGCCGACCCAGAACATCATCACCTTCGGCTTCTTCGAGCTGGTCAACGCGGTGAAGATCACCCTGCCCCGTCCGCGCGCCCAGGGCGGCATCGGCGAGACCGACATGCACGCCGCCCAGCAGCATGTGCCGCTCCAGGAAATCCGCGTTCCCTGGCCGGCGGCCTAGAACGGCCACCATCGCCGTCGCGGCGGCGCCGGCGCCGGCGCGGGATCCGATGACGGCGTCGCCGCCGGGATCGGCAGGTCCTGCACCTTCCAACCGCCGCCCAGCGCCGTCACCAGGGTCGAGCTCGCCGTGAAGCGGTTCAGCCGCACGTTGATCAGCGACTGTTCGGCACTGAGCGCCGCCGTCTGCGTCTGGATCACCGTCGTGTAGGGCACGGTGCCGGCGCGGTACTGGTTGAGCGACAGCCGCTCGGCCTCGCGCGCGGCGGCGACGGCGGCTTCCTGGACCTTCTCCTGCTGCTCGATCAGCCGCTGCTGCACCAGCCCGTCCTCGACCTGCTGGAACGCCGTCAGCACGGTCTGGCGGTAGAGCGCGACGGTGCGGTCGTAGTTGGCGCGCGCGCCCTCGACCTGGGCGCCGCGCGCACCGCCGTCGATCGCCGTGCCCGCCAGCGCCGGGCCGATCGACCAGACGGCCGAGCCCATGGTGAACAGCGTGCCGAGCACCGTGCTCGCGAAGTTGATCGAGGCGCCGAGCGTGATGTCGGGATAGTAGGCCGCCACCGCGACGCCGACCTGCGCGTTGGCCGAGGCCATCTGGCGTTCCGCCGCGGCGATGTCGGGCCGCCGCTCGAGCAGCGCCGAGGGGATGCCGGCGTCGATCGTCGGCACGGTCGCCGGCAGCGGCGCGGGCGCGATGCTCACTTCCGCCGGCGCCTTGCCGATCAGCGCCGCGATCGCGTGCTCGAACTGCGCGCGATTGACGCCCTCGACCACGAGCTGGGCGCGCGTCTGCTGGAGGATCGTCTGCGCCTGCACGAGGTCGAGGCGCGAGGCGGTCCCGGCATCGACCTGGTTCTGCACGATCTGGAGCGAGCGCGCATAGGCCGCGACCGATTCCTCGAACAGCCGGCGGCGGCGGTCCGAGACGCGCAGCGAGAAGTAGTTGGTGGCGAGGCTCGACTGGATCGACAGCCGCGCCGCCGCGAGATCGCCGGCGCTGGCCTGTGCCGCCGCGGCGTCGCTCTCGATGGTCCGGCGGATGCGCCCCCACAGGTCGATCTCCCAGGACAGCGAGCCGCCGACCGAGAACTGACCCTGGCTGTTGCCGACCGAGCCGCCGCTCGTGCCGGTCGAACTCACGCCGCCGCCACTGCTGCGCTGCAGGACATTGCCGGTGTAACCGATCGTCGGGAAGAGCTGCGACTGGGTCTGGCGGATCAGCGCCACGGCCTGGCGATAGGCCGCCTCGTTCTGCTTCAGCGTCTGGTTCGAGACCTCGACCTGCGCCATCAGCCGGTCGAGCTCGGGATCGCCATAGACGTTCCACCACGGCCCGCGGTCGATCGTGTCGCGCGGCAGCGCCGGCCGGAACATCGAGTCCGAGGTCTCCTTGAACTCCGGCGTGGGCGGCGTGGCGGGCGGCGGCTTCCTGTAGTCGGGACCGACCATGCAGCCGGCGAGCGACAGCGCCCCGGCGACGACGACGAACCTTCGGGACGTGCTCATGTCTGCGGCTCCAGGCCGCCCATGCTGCGGGCCAGGCGACTGTGCGAGTCGCGGTCGCGGCGGCGGAAGCGATCGAGATACAGGTAGATCACCGGCGTGGTGTAGAGCGTCAGGATCTGGCTGACCAGCAGGCCGCCGATGATCGATATGCCGAGCGGCCGGCGCAGCTCGGCGCCGTCGCCGAAGCCCAGCGCCAGCGGCAGCGCGCCCAGCATGGCGGCCATGGTCGTCATCAGGATCGGCCGGAAGCGCAGCAGGCAGGCGTGGAAGATCGCCGCGCGCGCCTCGAGCCCCTCGTTGCGCTCCACCTCGAGCGCCACGTCGATCATCATGATCGCGTTCTTCT
>JAFEFH010000104.1 GCA_018240695.1 Pseudomonadota bacterium
CAGCAGCAGCGCCGACAGGATTTCGGCGGCCGCGCGATCGACTGTCCTGAAGAACGCGCGGAGCTCGGGCCACAGCCAGTACGCGGCCAACCCGACGACGGGAACGCGGGCAAACGCGCGGGGCCAGGTATCGGCATTCCAGAACCAGTCGAACTGCGAGGTCGCGGCGGCGATCAAGGAGCCCAGCCCCCAGAAATACCGGGATCGCGTGGGCGCCCAGTCCTGCAAGGCAAGGCCGCTGGACGGCATGAGGTGCCCGAAGACGACGACGTTGTAGACCCACCAGGGAGAAGACACGAGAGCGGCGGGAGCCGAAAGGCATGCGGCATCGACGATCCGCTCCGTCCAGCTCGCCTTGCGCGTCAGCTGGGCGCCGGCCAGCAGGATGACGAAGATCACCGTGTCGACCCGCGCCAGCACAAGAACGCCGAGCACGGCGCCGCAGCCGACGATGTGGGCCCTGTTCTGCCGATCGATCGAAATGTAGCAGAGGATCGACGCCAGCAGGCAGGCGAGGGACAGCGAGGTTTCGAGGCCGCTGAAGCTGTTCCACCAAATGAACGGGCTGGACAGGAAGACCAGGGTGGCGACCGCCCTTCCCGACAGCGGTCCCAGCGCGAGCTTGCCGAAGAGGCGGGCGAACAACGCGCCCGTCATCAGCGCTCCCAGCGCATAGAACGTCCAGTGAAGCCCCATGGCGCAGCGGACGCCGGCGGCGCGGTCGCCATCGACCAGCCAGAAGAAGGGAGCGCAAATGAACACCCATAACGGCTGAAAGCCGTTGGAGAGGGATTCGCCGTCGTAGGTGACGCCATGGCCCAGCGCGATCCAGCGCGCGATCGCCATGATGTAGTTGCCATCCTCCTCGAGCGGAACGTCGAAGAGAGACGGCACCGGCCGGAAGGCGATCGCGAGCGCAGCCCCCAGGACGAGCACGATGAGAACCGCGACAAGCCCGTCGAGGCGGCCGAGCGCCCCGGCGCCTGCGTGTTTCATCGTCCCGCCTCTGCCAACCTCTGTCACGAGGACAGACTGTCCTAGGCTGATGCGGGATTCCAGTGGCTCTTGCGCATCGCGGTGATCGTCACGGCGCCGAAGACGCCCGCCTGCGAGAACGGATCGGCCTTCGAAAACGCTTCGGCCGCCGCGCGGTCGGCGACGTTCACGATATAGAGGCTGCCCTTCGGCTCCTGGCCATCTTCGCCCACCAGCGCCCCGCCCACGACCAGGATGTGCTTCTGGCCGACCAGATATTCCTTGTGCGGCGCGAGGTACTGGTTGCGCAGGCTCTCGACGCCTTGGGCGTCGGTGCAATGCACGGCGTACAGCATGATCAATCCACCTTGAGGCCGATGTCGCTCACGATCCTGGCGAAGCGCGCGACCTCGCTCGCGACGAAGGCCTGGAACTCGGCCGGCGGGCGGTAGGCGGGCTCGGCTCCTTGTTCCTCCATCTTCTTGCGCATCGCCGGATCCTTGAGGATGCGCGCGATCTCCGCCGACATCTTGTCGATCACCGGCGCGGGCGTACCCGCCGGCGCCAGCAGGCCCATCCAGAGGCTGACGTCGAAGTCGCCGTAGCCCAGCTCCTTCATCGTCGGCAGCTCGGGCATCATGCCGATACGCTGCGGCGCGCCCACCGCGAGCGCCCGCAGCTTGCCCGCGCGCACCAGGCTGATCGCCGACGGCACGTTCACGAACATCATGGGCACCTGGCCGGAAACGACGTCGGCCACCGCCGCGGCGCTGCCCTTGTACGGGACGTGCACGATGTCGACCTTGGCCACCTGCTTCAGCAGCTCGCCCGCGACATGCGGCGGCGTGCCGTTGCCGGTCGAGGCGTAGGTCACCGACTGCGGCTTGGCCTTGGCGATGGCCAGCAACTCCTTCACGTCCTTGGCCGGAAACTGCGGATTGACCACCAGCACGAACGGCAGCATCGCGACCTCGGCGACCGCGGAGAAATCCTTGACCGCGTCGAACGGCAGCTTGTTGTGGAACAGCGAGACGTTCATGGCGTGGTTGTTCGACGCCATCACCACCGTGTAGCCGTCCGGCGGCGACTTCGCGACGATCTCGGTACCGACGATCGTGCTGGCCCCCGGCCGGTTGTCGACGAGGACCGTCTGGCCCCAGGCATTCGTCAGTTCCTGCGCCAGCAGGCGACCGATGATGTCGGTGCCCGATCCCGGCGGGAACGGCACGACCAGGCGCACCGGCTTGTCGGGAAAGGTCTGCGCTCCGGCGCCGGCGGATCCGGCAAGCGCCAACATCGCGCCCATCAGAAGTTTCGAGAGCGAGCTGTGGAAGCGCATCGTCGGAGCCCCGTGGTTCAGGCCGCGACGCTGGCCGGTGCAATCGTCTGGGGGACGATGTGCAGGGTCGCAGGCAGATGGATCGTCGCACGCTTCATCAAGCGACGCTCGCTCGGCGGGAAGGGATCGCGGCGGTGCATCGTGAAGCCGTTGCTCCACAGCAGCGTGTCGCCGACCTGCCATTCGTGCGTGTAGACGAACTCGGGCCGCGTGGCGAAGTCGGCCAGTTCGTCGAGAAGGCGACTGCCCTCGGCCTCCGGCATGCCGACCACGCCGATGCTGGTCGTCGGATCGAGATAGAGCGCCTTCTTGCCGCTCAGCGGATGGGTGTGGACCAGCGGATGGATCACGTCGGGTGTGCGGTTCTTGTTCTCGTCCGGCACCTTCTTGTCGTCGCCTTTGTAGAGGTTCAGGCGCTTCTGGTACCGGAACACGGCGTTCTTGCCCTCGACCGCCTGCTTCAGCCGGTCGGGCAATCCCGCGTAGGCGCTGACCATGTTGGCCCAATGGGTGCGCCCGCCTTGGTTGGCGATCTCGACGGCGTAGAGGCCGGCGCCGGTGGCCGGGTTCATCATGTAGGACTGGTCGGAGTGCCACTTGAGTTCGCCGTCGCCCAGGCCGCCCAGCGCCTTGCCGTCGCCGCCCTTGAGGTTGGTGATCAGACCGATCTCGGGCCGCACGGTCGACGCCCAGTCGGTGCGCACCGTGCGCTCGAGCGGACCGAACAGGCCGCAGAAATCGGCATACTCGTTTTCCGAGAGGGACTGGCGGCGGAACACCAGCACGCCGTGTTCGGCATAGAGGTGGCGCAGCCATTTGACGTCGGCTTCCGCCAGCGGCTCCCACAGCCGCAGACCCCGGATCTCGGCGGCCAGGCCGCCCGCGAGCGCGTGAACTTCCAGTGCCATGCCACTCTCCTCCCAAGGGGGATCGATGCCGTCAGTTGGCGACGCCGGCCGCCTTCTGTAAAATGAATTTACTGCATAGAAATATTCCTCGGACGAATAGGTGTGTTCGATGGCCGTCGCCCGGCACGATCCCGGCAGGGTCTTCCCCGGCCGTATCCCGCAGACCGTGCGCGCGGTCGATTTCCGCCTGCTCCTGGCGTTCGACGCGCTGCTGGCCGAGCGCCATGTCAGCCGCGCCGCCGCCGCGGTCGGCCTCAGCCAGCCGGCAATGAGCCACGCGCTGGCCAAGCTGCGCCAGCAGTTCGGGGATCCGCTGCTGGTGCGGACTTCGACCGGCTTCGAGCCGACTCCCAAGGCGCTGGAGCTGATCGAGCCGGTGCGCGACGCGATCCGGCAGGTCAACGGCCTGTTCACCGGCGGCTCGACCTTCGATCCCGGCACCTCGACCGATCTCTACACCGTGCGCATGGGCGACATGAACGAGGTGCTGTTCCTGCCGCCGCTGCTGCGCCGGTTGCAGGAGGCGGCGCCCAACATCCGCCTCACCGTGCAGCACTTCCCGCCGTCGGAGACCGTGCGCGCCCTCGAGGCGAGCGCGATCGACTTCGCCGTCAGCGCCCTGATCAAGCATTCGAAGTCGGTGCACTCGCTCGAGCTGGCGAAGGATCGCATGGTCTGCGTCATGCGGCGCGGCCATTCCGCGGCGACGGGCCGGCTCACGACGCGCGACTTCCTCGACCTGCGGCACCTGCGCATCGTGCAGTCGGCGGGCGACATGCGCTTCATCGAGGAGGCGCTGGCCAAGCGCGGCCTGCAACGCCGCGTGATGGCGACGACGCCGCACTGGCTCGCCGCCTCCTATCTCATCGAGACCAGCGACCTCGTGACGGCGCTGCCGCAGAGCATCGTGGGCCGGTTGACCAGCACCGGCCGCTTCGCCGTGCGGCCGCTGCCGCTGGGCGGCAACGAGTTCTCGTGGCGCCTGTATTGGCACCGCCGCTACGAGGCGCGGCCCGGCCATCGCTGGCTGCGCAGCCAGTTCGAGGCGGCGGCGCGCGACGCGTGACTAGAGCGTCGAGGTGAAAGACTCGATGCGCGCTTCCTTGAAGGCCGGGCGCGCCTGGATCCTGCGCCACCACTCGGCGACTTTCGGATGCTTCTCGTCCGACAGCTCGTCGGGAATGATTTCCTCGCTCATCCGCTTCACGAAGGGCACGATGCCGATATCGGCCAGCGAGTAGCGGTCGCCGACCAGCCACGCGTGTTCGCCGAGCGCGCCTTCCATCCTGTCCAGCATCATCGTGAGCTTGGCCCGCGCCTCGTCCTCTTCCTCGGGCGTGTAGGGCTGGCGCGCGGCGCGCAGCCAGGCCTGCTGGCGCTCCTTGCTCGGAATCTTCTTCATCGCCTCGGCGAGCTGGGCGTCGGTCATGTTGGCCGCGACCTTGGCGATCGAGTGCCGCCAGTTGAAGATGATGAGGTTGCCGATGCGCTCGTCGGTATAGCGGATCCAGTTGCGCATCTCGGCGCGGCCATAGGCGTCGCCGGGACGCAGCGGCGGCTCGGGATAGGTCTCGTCGAGATATTCGCAGATCGTGCCGCTCTCGTAGAGCGAGCGGCCGTCCGGCAGGATCAGCAGCGGGATGACGCCGTTGGGATTGAGCTTCAGATACTCCGGCCGGTGATGCTCCATCTTCGCGAGGTCGACGAGGATGCTCTCGAACTTCAGGCCCTTCTCGGCGAGGCACAGCCTCACGCGGCGCGAGGCGCTGGAGCGCCATCCATGATGCAGCACGAACATTTTTCTTCACTCCCGGCTGACGCGTTGCCGGAGCGATAGCACGTCGCACCAGGGAGGGAGCCTGCGACGCTTGACCATTTGGAATGTTATATTATAACATTATCGAAGTCACAGCATTCCGGGGGATGGCATGAAGGCTTGGATTGGTTCTGCCGTCGGCATCGGGACGGCCTTGATCGCGGCGGCGCCGGCCCTCGCCCAGACGGCCGACACCACCCCTGCTCCGGCGGCGCCGACAGCGGCGCCCGTCGAGACGATCACCGTCACCGCGACGCGCCTCGACGAGGCACGCAGCAGCATCCAGCCCAAGCTCGGCGCCTCGAGCTACGAATTCTCGCCCCGCACGCTCGATGCCCTGCCGCAGGGACAGCTCGCGCCGCTCAGCCAGGTACTGCTGCGCGCGCCGGGCGTGGCGCAGGACAGCTTCGGCCAGATCCACGTCCGCGGCGATCACGCCAACCTGCAATACCGACTCGACGGCGTGCAGTTGCCCGAGACGCTGTCGCTGTTCAGCCAGTCGCTGGCCACGCAGTCGGCCAACAAGCTGTCGCTGATCACCGGCGCGCTGCCCGCCCAGTACGGCTTCCGCCAGGCCGGCATCGTCGACATCACGCTGAAGTCGGGAACGACCGATCCCGGCGCCGAGGCGTCGATGACGCTGGGCTCGCGCGACTACCGCCAGCCTTCGCTGAGCTACGGCGGCCGCTCCGGCAGCTTCGACTACTTCCTCACCGGCCAGTACCTGCACTCGGGCAACGGCATCGAGAATCCCGCACCGTCGGACACGCCCCTGCACGACGATACGGACCAGTGGCACGCGCTGGGCAAGGTCACCGACATCATCGACGAGAACACGCGCCTGTCGTTCATCGGCGGGGGCGCCAAGGCGCGCTTCCAGATTCCCAACAATCCGGGGCAAACGGCCAATTTCACCGTCAACGGCAACTCCGCGTTCGACAGCAGCCTGCTCGACCAGCGCCAGTACGAGAGCACTTATTTCGGCATCGTGGCGTTGCAGAAGCACTATGGCGCCGGCGACTTCCAGCTCTCGGCCTTCGGCAGCTATTCTTCGCTGGCCTACAAGCCCGATCCGTTCGGCGACCTGATGTTCAACGGCATCGCGCCATGGGCCCACCGCACCAGCCTAACCACCGGCGTGCAGGGCGACGGCAGCTGGAAGGCCACCGATACGCACACGATACGCGGCGGCTTCCTCGTGCAACGCGAGCGCGCGACCAGTCTCACCAACGCCTTCGCGCTGCCGGTCGACGCCACGGGCACGCCGACCAGCGACCAGGCGACCGGCTTCTCGACCAACTCGGACATCGTGGGCTGGCAGTACGGCGTCTACGTGCAGGACGAGTGGAAGGTGACGCCGACCGTCACCGTGAACTACGGCCTGCGCTTCGACGCCGTCGACGGCGCCACGCAGGAGAACCAGCTCAGCCCGCGCATCAACGTCGTGTGGCAGCCCAACGACGTGCTGACCGCGCACGTCGGATACGCCCGTTACTTCACCCCGCCGCCGCTCAGCCAGATCGGCAACGGTGCGATCCTCGCCACCCAGGGCACGACCGCCGCCCCGCCCTCGACCCTGAACGATCCGGTGAAGGCCGAACGCGCGCACTATTTCGATGCGGGCTTCAGCCTGACGCCGGTCGACGGGCTGACCCTGGGCTTCGACGCCTACTACAAGCTCGCGCAAAACCTGCTCGACGAGGGCCAGTTCGGCGCACCGGTGATCCTTTCCTCCTTCAACTACGGTTCGGCCGAGGTGAAGGGCATCGAACTGAGCGCCAGCTACGATTCCGGCCCATGGTCGGTCTACGGCAACGCCGCCTGGTCCGAGGCGAAGGGCACCAACATCAACTCCGCGCAGTTCAACTTCGACCCGACCGAGCTCGCCTATATCGCGCAGAACACTATCTATCTCGACCACAACCAGAGCTGGACCGGTTCGGGCGGCGCCGCCTACACGTTCAACCGCGAGTCCGACTGGGCGACGCGGATCTCGGGCGACGTGATCGTGGGCAGCGGCCTGCGCTCGACGGTCGTGACGCCCAACGACACCGCGCTCCCGGCCTACGCCACCGTGAACCTGTCGGCGGCGCAGAAGATCCCGGTCAAGGGCACGCGCGGCGCGCAGCTCCGCCTCGACGTCATCAACGTCTTTGACCACAGCTACGGCCTGCGCGACGGCACCGGCGTCGGCGTCGGCGCGCCCCAGTTCGGCCAGCGCCGGACCTTCCTGGTGACGCTCAGCCAGAAGTTCTGATTCCATGCTAGACCTGTCCGCATGGATACGGTCGATCTGCCTCATGTCGTGTCGCTCGAGGGCGGCTCCAATTTCCGCGATCTCGGCGGCTACGCCACCGCCGACGGCCGCACGGTCCGGCGCGGCGCGGTGTTCCGCTCCGCCCATCTCGGGACGCTCACTGATGCCGATCGCGCCGCGCTGAGCGGCCTCGCCGTCCGCACCGTCGTCGACCTGCGCGGCGTCGGCGAGGCGGCCCTGACGCCGCACCGCATCGACGGCGTCGGCTGCCGCGTCGTCGGCGCGCACATCGAGCCGGGCATCGGCGAGAGGATCCGCGGCGCCGTGGCCGACGGCAGCGCCAACCCGCACCTCATGATGCGGTTCCTGACCGACCATTATCGCGACTACCCGCGCCGCTGCGCGCCCGGCTTCCGCACGCTGTTCACCACCTTGAGCGACGGCACGCACCGGCCGCTGGTGTTCCACTGCACCGCCGGCAAGGACCGCACCGGCTTCGCCTCCGCCCTGCTGCTCACCCTGCTGGGCGTGCCGTGGGAGACGGTGATGGAGGACTATCTCCGCACCAACGATCTGTGGACCGGTCATGTCGGCCATTACCCCGACCTCGATATCGACACGCGCGCCGCCATCGTCGAGGCGCGCACGCCGTATCTCGAGGCGGCCTTCGCCGTCGTGCGCGACGATTTCGGCAGTCCCGAAGCCTTCGCCGAGAAGGCGTTGGGCCTCGATGCCGCCGCGCGCGACCGCCTCAAGGCCGAGCTGCTCGACGGCTGATGGCGCGCTTCGACACGCCCGAGCCGTTCAAGGTCGACATTCCCGAACGGGCGCTTGTCGATCTCGACGAGCGTCTGCGCCGCTGGAAGCCGCCGGTCGCGATCGCCGACCAGGGCAGCTGGGCGTCCGGCACCGATCCGGACTTCCTGGCCGAGCTGGTCGACTATTGGCGTCACGCCTACGACTGGCAGCGCTGCCAGGAGGCGATCAACCGCTGGCCCAACTACCTGGTCGATATCGGCCCGCAGCGGCTGCATTTCATCCGCGAGCCGGGCACCGAGGTCGAGGACGCGCCGCGCCCGCTGCCGCTGGTGCTGACCCACGGCTGGCCGGGCTCGATCGTCGAGTTCCTCGACGTGATCGATAGGCTGGCGCACCCAGAGGACTACGGCGGCGATCCGCTCGACGCCTTCGACGTGATCGCGCCGTCGCTGCCCGGCTACGGCTTCTCCGGCCCACCGGTGCGCGACGACGGCTCGACCGGTCCGATCGGCCCGCGCGCCATCGCGGGCCTGTGGCACAGGCTCGTCACCGAGAAGCTCAATTACCAGCGGCCCTACGGCGTGCAGGGCGGCGACTGGGGCGCGGTCGTGTCGTCGTGGCTGGCCTTCGACCATCCGATGCAGGACGAGGCCGGCGTCATGGGCCTGCACCTCAACATGATGGGACTGCGGCCGGGCATCGATCTCAAGACAACGACGCTCAGCGCCGCCGAGCAGGCGTGGCTCGCGCAGATGGGCCCGGCGCTCGACGACAAGGTCGCCTACCAGCGCATCCAGGCGACGCGGCCGCAGACGCTGGGCGTCGCGCTCGCCGACTCGCCGGTCGGGCTCGCGGCCTGGATCGTCGAGAAGTTCCAGGCGTGGAGCGACTGCAAGGGCGATCCGCACAACCGCTTCTCGATGGACCTGCTGCTCGACAACATCATGGTCTACTGGCTGACCGGCACCGCGGGCAGCGCGACCTGGCTCTATCGCGGCGCCGCCGAGCAGAAGCCCCGCGCCCTGCCCGCCGGCCGGCGCGTGGAAGTCCCGACCGGCTTCGCGGTCTTCCCCGCCGACCTCGCGCCTGCGCCACCGCAGGAGTGGATCGAGCGCGCCTACGATCTGCGCCGCCACACTGCGATGCCGAGCGGCGGCCACTTCGCGGCGCTCGAGGAGCCGGACCTTTTGGTCGAGGACATCCGCGCCTTCTTCCGTCCCTTGCGGTTCGGCGCGGCCAACGATTAAGCGCTTGCCGCGGCCTTCGCGAACGCGGCCAGCTCGGCGTTGAAGCGCGGCGCGTCCTCGCAGAACGGCGAGTGGCCGCAATTGTCGTACCAGGAGATCTTCGCGTGCGGGATGGCGGCAGCGGTGGCCTCGGCCGCGCCGGGCAGCACGACGCCATCCTTGCGGCCCTGGGTGATCAGCACCGGCACCTTGACCTTGTTCATCGCCGCGACCGTCTCGGCGGGATCGGTCGCCCAGCCGCCGATCGCCAGCCGCACCGGACCGGGCAGCAGCATGTTGTAGGCGAGCGCCAGCCGGAAGTCGGCCTCGCTCGGCTTGATGTGATAGCAGGCGTCGAGGAAGCCGATCGTGGTCTCGAGCAGCTTGCCGAGCGACTCGCCCACCGCCACCCGCGGCGCGGCGGTGCCGCGATGCTCGAGCTTCTCGATCACCAGCGAGCCCACGAAGTTGACGCCGGCGAGACGGGCATCGCCGAAGTTCATCAGGTACTGCCGCGTCACGCGCCCGCCCATCGACCAGCCGGCGACCACCGGCCTCTTCAGCTTCTTGAAGTCGAGCACGGAAGCGATGTCCCTGGCCCACACCGAAGGCCCCTGGTAGGCCTTCGGATCGCTGGGCTTGTCGGACGCGCCATGGCCGCGGAAATCGAACGCGACGATGCGGAAGGTCCGCGCCAGCTCGCTCTCGATCTGCGGCCGCCAGCACAGATGGCACTGTGCGAAGCCGTGGATCAGGACGAGCTCGGGGCCCTGGGGGTTGCCCCATTCATAGACCGCGAGCTTGACCCCGTCGGGCGCCGTCGCAAAGGCCGGCGTAACGTCGATCGTCACTGCGAGATGTCCTCCAGCGACCGGTTGAGCGTGCGCGGCCCCATGATGCCGATCACCAATATCACGCCCAGCATGGACAGGCCGATGAAGGTTGCCACGCCGATCGTGCCGCCGGTCTTGAAGAAGTAGCCGATCAGCAGGCCGACGAAGGCGGCGCTCACGCGACCCCAGCCATAGACGAAGCCGACCGCCCGGGCACGGATGCGCGTCGGGAAGAGCTCGGCCTGGTAGTTGTGGAAGGTGAAGGACAGCCAGTTGTTGCTGAGCGTCACCAGCACGCCGAACACGATGATGACGATCGTGTTGGTCTGCAGGGCGAACAACAGCATGAAGCCCGCGATGCCGAGGCTCGAGCAGACCAGGGCCCACTTGCGCTCCATGCGGTCGGCCACCAGGAAGCCGAGCAGCGGCCCGATCGGGTTGGCGATCGCGATGATGAAGGCGTATTCGAGGCTCTTGGTGACCGTGATGCCCTTGTCGATCAGCAGCGTCGGCACCCAGGCGGCGAAGCCGTAGTAGCCGACGACCGACAGGATGTTGAACAGCGACATCATGATGACGCGGCTGAGGAACGGCTGCTTGAACAGCTCGCCGAGCGTGCTGTTGCCCGCGCGCTCGACGATCGCAGTGCCCACCGGCGGCAGGGGTGCCCCTCCGGTATCACGCTGCACCAGCGTCTCGATGTTCTTCATGATGGACTCGGCACGCTCAAGCTGGCCGTGGCGGGCGAGCCAGCGCGGGCTCTCGGGCAGGCCAAGACGCAGCACCCAGGCGGCGAAAGCGCCGACCGCCGAGCCCAGCACGACCCAGCGCCAGCCATCCCAGCCCAGCGGCGCGATCGGCACCAGCTTGTAGGCGAGGAAGGCCACGACCGGGACGATCAGGAAGGCGATGAACTGGTAGATCGCGAAGGCGCGGCCGCGGCCCTGTGGCGGCACCAGCTCGGGAATGAACGTGTCGATCGTCACCTGCTCGAGGCCGATGCCGACGGCGGCGATGAAGCGCCACAGATTGACGCCCTCTGCCGTGGTCTGGAAGGCCATGATGGTCGAGGCGATGCAATACCAGAGAAGCGAGAAGGTGAAGATCGCGCGGCGGCCCATGCGGTCGGCGATGAAGCCGAAGCCCATGGTGCCGACGAACATGCCGGCGAAGGTGCAGAAGACGAAGAAGCCGACGCCGTTGGGGTCGAAGAAGCCCTTCGGATTGGTGACGAAGATGCCGGCCTTCACCAGGCCGGGCGCGATGTAGGCGGTGAGGAAAAGGTCGTAGAGTTCGAACACGCCGCCCAGCGCGATCAGCACGACGTATTTCCAGATCGTGCGCGTGAACGGCAGACGATCGAGCCGGGCACCGATCGCCGCGGCGGCATTCTGAGACATTGGCAGTTCCCCCAAATGATTCTTGTAGAAAGTAAGTCGTCGAAGAAGATTCCTGTCGAATGCTAAATCGGGAAGGCACCGTCGCGATCCGCGACGGCGTTGCACATCAACTGTCGGAACCGGGCCGGTAGATCCACGGCCGCTCCTCGCGGTCGCGCTGCTGGAAGGCGCGGATTTCGGTGTCGCGCCGCAGCGTGGCGCCGATCTCGTCGAGCCCTTCCAGCAGACCCGTGCGCCGCCGCGGCTCGACCGTGAATTTCACCGTGCGGCCCGACGGCGTGACGACCTGGCAGGCCTCGAGGTCGACCGTGACCTTGCCGGTGCCCTGGGTCTCCTCGACTTCCTCGGCGATCGCCTGGACCGTCTGCGGATCGAGCACCACCGGCAGCACGCCGTTCTGGAAGCAGTTGTTGTAGAAGATGTCGCCGAAGCCCGAGCCGATGATCGCCTTGATGCCCATTTCCTGGATCGCCCACACCGCGGGCTCGCGCGAGGAGCCGCAGCCGAAGTTCGGGCCGGTGATCAGGATCTCGGCGTCGCGATAGGGCGCGCGATTGAGGACGAACTCCGGATTCTCCGACCCGTCGGGCCGGTAGCGCAAGGCCGTGAAGGCCCATTTGCCCACCGTGCCGCGCACCGAATTGCCGATCATGCGGCTGATCGGGATGACGATGTCGGTGTCGATGTTGGCGCGCATCAAGGGCGCCGCGATGGCGCTGAGCCGGGTGAAGCCCTTCATCGCCCGTCCTCCAGCGCGCGCACGTCGGTGATGGCGCCGGCGATGGCCGCGGCCGCGGCCATCGCCGGGCTCGCCAGATGCGTGCGCGCCCGCGGGCCCTGCCGGCCCACGAAGTTGCGGTTCGAGGTCGAGACCGAGCGCTGGCCCGGCGCCAGCTGCTCGCCGTTGGAGGCCAGGCACATCGAGCAGCCCGGCTCGCGCCATTCGAATCCCGCCTCGACGAAGACGCGGTCGAGGCCCTCGGCCTCGGCGTCGCGCTTCACGTTCTCCGAGCCGGGCACGACCCAGGCGCGCACGCGGCTCGCGACCTTGCGGCCGCGCACGATCGCCGCCGCGGCCTGCAAGTCGGACAGGCGGCTGTTGGTGCAGGAGCCGATGAACACCCAGTCGACCGGCGTGCCGGCGATCGGCGCGTTGCCGGCGAGGCCCATATAGTCGAGCGCGTTCTGCACCGCCTTGCGGCGGTCGGGGTCGGCGATGGCGGCCGGATCGGGCGTGCGCCCGTCGACCGCGACGACATGCTCGGGGCTGGTGCCCCAGGTGATCTGCGGCGCGATCTTCGTGACGTCGATCACGACCTCGCGGTCGAACGCCGCGTCGTCGTCGCTCGGCAGCGCGCGCCACGCGTCGACGGCGCGCAGCCACATCGCGCCCTTGGGCGAATAGGGCCGGCCCTCGAGATAGGCGTAGGTCTTCTCGTCGGGCGCGATCAGGCCCATCTTGGCGCCGAGTTCGACCGAGAGGTTGCAGACGGTGAGCCGTCCCTCGACCGACATGTCGCGGATGGCGCTGCCGGCATATTCCACGGCGTAGCCGGTGCCGCCGTCGGTCCCGACCGTGCCGATCAGCGCCAGGATCAGGTCCTTGGGCGTGACGCCGGGGGCGGGCCGGCCCTCGAACAGCACGCGCATGGTGCGCGGCCGGCGCTGGTAGAGCGTCTGGGTGGCGATCACATGCGCGAGTTCGCTCCAGCCCACGCCGAACGCCAGGGCGCCCACGCCGCCGTGCGTGCAGGTATGGCTGTCGCCGCACACCAGCAGCGCGCCGGGCAGCGTGATGCCGAGCTCGGGCCCGACGACGTGGACGATGCCCTGCCCCGGCTGGTCTATGTCGAACAGGCGGATGCCGGCCGCGGCGGTCTCGGTGCGCAGCGCCTTCATCAGCTCGATGCCGCTCGGGATCGTGCCCTTGCGGCCGGGCGCGCTCGACACGGTGTGGTCGATGGTGGCGAAGGTGAGTTCCGGGTCGTGCACCGCCAGCTTGCGCTCCTTGACGTCGAGCAGCGCGCGCGAGCCGCCGAGGTCGTGCAGGATGTGACGGTCGACGTGGATCAGCGCCGTGCCGTCGCCGATCTCGGCGATGACGTGGCTGTTCCAGATCTTGGCGAACATGGTCTGGGGTGCGGTCATGGACGACGACTAGCCAAGGAGCGGGCCGCGCCATAGCCGCCGTTCGGCAAGGGTCCATCGCGGGTTGCGAAGCCTCATGCCGCCGCACCCTGGCGCAGGTGATCGAGCAGCAGCCGCGTCGCGGGCGGCAGCGAGGTGGGATCGCGCACGCCCAGCACCAGCGGCCGCCGCGTCCAGGCCTCGTCGAGGGGGATCGCGACCAGGCCGGTGTCGGCCAGGCGCGGCTGGATGATCTCCAGCGGCACGACGCCGACGCCCATGCGCGCGCCGACCATGCGGAAGATCGCGTCGAAGCCGCTCACCCGGATGCGCAGGCGCAGCTGCCGGCCGAGCTCCGCGGCGGCGCGGACACAGTGGGTGTCGATCGAGCTGCCCTTCTCCAGGCTGACGAATTCATAGTCGATGAGGTCGGCGAACGTCACGCTCTTGCGCGGGGCGAGCGGGTGGTTGGGCGGCACGATGACCACCAGCCGGTCCTCGCGGTAGGGAAAGAGCGTCAGCTCCGGCGCCATGATGTTGCCGCCGAAGATGCCGATGTCGGCGCGGTTGTCGGCGACGGCGCGGATGATCTCGGGACTGATGCCCTCGTCGATCTCGATCTGGATGAAGGGGTTGGCGACCAGGAAGCGGTTGAGCTCGTCGACCAGCGATTCGAGCGTCGCCGACGTGTTCACGAACAGGCGGATGTGGCCGCGCAGGCCCTGCTTGTAGCCCAGCAGGTCGGCCTCGAGCTGGGCCACGTTGCCCAGGATGATGCGGGCATGCTCGAGCAGCGCGTAGCCGGCCGGCGTCGGCTCGATGCCCTTCTGCGAGCGACGCAGCAGGTCGACCTGAAGCATCGCCTCGAGGTCGGAGATGCGGCGGCTGACCGCCGAGACGGCGATGTGCTTCTTCTCCGCCGCCTGCGCGATGCTCTGCTCCTCGACCACCGCCACGAAAAGCTGAAGCGTGAGCAGGTCGAAGCGCAGGCTGTTCTGGCTCATCCCAGGGTCGCCGTCGCTTGCGCCGCGATCGTGCCCTGCGGCGTCACGGTCCAGAGTTCGGCGCCGGTGCCGTCGGCGGTCGGCCGGCCGATCACGTCGAACGGCGCGGTGTCGAACAGCGGCGCGCGGGCGCGGATCGCGAGCGACTTGATCCGGCGGCCCGGCATCGAATCGCGCAGCAGGTCGAAGATGCATTGCTGGGCGAACGGGCCGTGCACGACGAGGCCGGGATAGCCCTCGGTCTCGATGCAGTAGGTGCGGTCGTAGTGGATGCGGTGCGGGTTGAAGGTCAGCGCCGAGTAGCGGAACAGCTTCACCGGATCGGCCTCGATGGTGCGCCGCCACGGCACGTCGGTCGGCGCGGCGTCGCGCACCGGCACGCCGCTCCTGGCGCCGGCCTTGACCTCCTCGCGGAACACCGTGCTCGCGACCTCGACGACGGCGAGGCCGCGCGGCGTGAAGATGCGCCGGGTCTGCGCCGTCACGATCAGCGCGCCGGTGCTGCCCGAGCGCAGCTGGATGTCCGTGAACTCGGTCTCGCGCCGCAGCGCATCGCCGACGCGGATGTCGTCCTCGAAGGTGAAGGTCGAGCCGGCATACATGCGGCGCGGGAACGGCATCGGCGGCAGCACGTCGCTCTCGACCGGCAGCCCGTCCTCGCCCAGCGCCGCGGGCCGCGCGTAGTTGTGCAGGTAGGCGAGATGCCAGCCCGGCGCGATCGGCTGGCCGGACTCGGGCGCCGTCTCGTCGCGGTCGAAGGTCGCGATCATGCCCTTCAGCGGAGCTTGCGTGGCGGTGTCGCGGTCCTCGACCTTGCGGCCGAGATGCTGGCGGAGAGGCGCGATGTCGATGGTCATGTGTCCTGTGCCTCATGTCCTCTCATGCGGGACCGCGGGCCTCCAGGCCCGCTCTTGATCAAGAGCG
>JAFEFH010000105.1 GCA_018240695.1 Pseudomonadota bacterium
GGCGTAGTTTTCGCCCACGAAGCGCTCGTGCTGCGCGGCCTGCGCCCTGCCCTCGTTGACCGACTTCCAGGTCGCCGACCGCCACGCCGTGTACTGGTTGAGGAGCTGGCTGCACTGGCGCCGGATCGCGTCGGATCTCCGTCTGAGCTCGGTGGTCTCGCGGCGGCAGGCCATCACGCGGTCCCACTCGCCGCGCGAGTGCGCAGACCACCACATCCGGTCGCATTGTCTGTCGGAGTCGCGCGCCGCATTCCATGCCTGGTCCATGGCGGTGCGACAGGACATGCCGTCGATGCTGACCCAATCGAAGGCGTCGGCCCGCGCCATCGACGGCAGGCCGAGCAGGGTGGCGAGAACGAGGAGGAGTGCGGACCGCATGGCGCCTACCTCACCATGATCGGTTTGCCGAGCTTGTCGCCGAACATATAGTAGGTGTCCATGCGCCCCTTCTGCTGCCGGCAGGCATTGGCGTCGTTGGCGTTGCCGTAGTCGAAGACGTTGCCTGTCGTATCCTGGCAGGCCACGCGCGTGCTGCCGAAGCCGCTGAGCGGCCCGCTGCTGGTCGCGATGCCCGCCTGGGAATTGAATGACCGGCATTTCCCCGGCTCGATCTTGTAGTAACCGCGGGCGCGCAAGCCGTAGAAGACCATGACGTGGAAAGCCGCGGGCTTGGCGTTGCATACGACCCCCATCGACGACAGGGACTCGCGCGCCTTGCGGAGATCGGTGAAGCGCATCTCATCGTCGAACTTCAGCAGTGCTTGCGAGGCGGACTTGCCGTCCACCGAGATCGAGGAATTGGCTTCCAGCAGGAACGCGGTGGCCTGCCACTCGCGCAGCGTGTCGGAGAGCTTGCCCTGGACGACCGGGCCGGCGCCGCGCCGCTGTGCGCTCTCGATCAGGCTGGCGAGCTGGCGCAGGCTCAGCCGGTCGAACTTCGACGACAGCAGGTCGAGCGACGCGGGATTGCTGCTGTTCACCAGCCACTCGGTGAAGGTGTTGAGCGAACTGGTGAAGCCGCCGTTCTCCATCAGCCACGCCGCGGTGGCGAACTGGTTGGCGCCGATCGCCTCGCCGACATGCTCGGTCCTGGTGTAGTTGAGCGGCGGCCGCAGCAGCAGCTTGCGCACGGTCGCGATGTCACCCTTGCGGATCGCCGCGCTCGCCGCCGCCTGGATCCAGCTCGAATCGACTTCCTTGAGGAACGCCTCGGAGAAGTCGCCGGCGCGCGCCATCACCAGCTCCATCGCCGAGCCGCGCGCCCGGGGCGGGTTGTTCTCGGCGGCGGCCTTGAGGAGCAGGCGGACGGCCCCGATATCCTCGTTCAGGATCGCCTGGAGCATCGGCGTCAGCCCGGCCTTCGACGCGAGGTTGGGATCGGCGCCCTTTTGCAGCAGCACCGTCAGCGCCTCCGGCGACGCCTTCGCGCGGATCGCGATCAGCAGGATCGAGTTGCCGTCGTCGGCGCGCACCGCCTTGGCGGACACGCCGGCGTCGAGCAGGGCCGCGAGTGCTGCGTCGTCGCGTGCCTCGAGCGCGGCGGCGAGCGCCTTGATTTCGGCCGCGGTCGTGGCCTCGGTCGCCGTCGCGGGCTTCAGCAGGCGCGCCGCCGCCACGTTGTTGGCGCCCAGCGCCACGGCATAGGCGGTCTGCGACGCGGCCGGCAGCGCCGGATCGTCGGCGCCCGCCGCCAGCAGCAGCCCGACGATGTCGGGCCGGCCCGCCAGCACGGCAACAGCGAGCGGGCCGTAGCCTTCCTTGCCGTCGGCGGTGACGCGGCCGCCGGCCTTCACGATTGCATCGATGCAGTCGGCGCAGGCCGCGCCCGCCGCCATCATCAGCGGCGTCCAGCCGTTCGCCAGCCGCGCATTGGCGTCGGCGCCGCCCGCCAGCGCCGCGGCGGTCGCCTTGCCGTCGGCCACGGTGAGCGCCTCGAACAGCGACAGCGCCTTGATCCCCGGCGCGGTGACGCCGCCGCGCGTCGCCAGCAGTGCGGCCAGCTCGGTGCGGTTGAAGGCGCGGGCCATGTCCGCCGCCGTGAGCCCGTCCTCGTTGCGCAGCGAGCGGCGCGCGCCGCTCTCGATCAGCCTGGCCGCATTGTCGGGACGGTCGGCCATCACCGTCGCCATCAACGGCGTCATGCCGCCCGGTCCTGCCGCGTCGGGATTGGCGCCCTTTTCGATCAGCAGGCCGAGCGCGGCCGGCGAGGCGATCTGCGCGGCGACGAACACCAGCGGCTGACCGCCGGCGAGCGTGCCGTTCGCGGGCAACTTGTCGCCCAGCATGGCCTGCAGCTTCGCGGCGTCGGGATCTTTCAGCGCCTCGCGCACCGCGGCGTCGATCTCGGGCGACAGCGGCGCCGGCGGTGCGGCCGGCGCTCGCGCCAGCAGGCGCGGCAGGGAAGACAGGTCGAAGCGGTCCGGCGCGAGCGCACCCGCTCCGATCACGGCCGCCCCGCCCAGCAAGGCGGCGGCAAGGTGCGTGGAAACCCGTCGGATCGTCATGGATGGCAAGCCCTTCCCCCGTGGCCGCTTGGTCGATACGCCGCGAGGCTAGGAACCGCCGCTTCTGCCGTCATCCCATGGATGGGGGATACGTCCGGTCGCAGCGATGTCGGACAGCAGGCGCACGAGGTCGCTCTGCCGGCGGCAGTCGGTCTTGCGGAAGATGCTGGCGAGCTGGGTCACCGCGGTGCTGCGCTTGATCGCCAGCAGGTCGGCCGCCTCGTTCATCGCGCGGCCGCCGGCCAGCAGCTCGCACAGGCGGATCTCGGCCGGCGTCAGGCGATAGGCCGACAGCAGGCGCGCGCCCAGCCCCGCACTGTCCGCCGTGCCGAGCGGTCCCACGGCCACGAAGGCATGGCCGCGCAGGTGCATGCCGGCCGTCGCCACCAGCAGGTGGACGCGGCGCGCCGGATCGGCGCCGCCGACGGCGAGCACCCGGCTGAACCGGCCGCGCCGCTTCTCGGCGGCGACCTCGCGGATCGCGTCGGCCAGCGCGGCGCTGCCGTCGACCGTTTGTAGCCGGTTGGCGCGCAGGCGCAGCAGCGTGCCCGCCGTCACCAGCTCCTCGGCCGCCGCCGTCATGCGCGCGACGCGGCCCGCGCCGTCGACCAGGAAGATCGCGACCGGCGAGACGTCGAGCATCGCAGCGTCGATGCGGCGCTCGCGGTCGGGCGTGCCCAGCCGGCTGGAGATCAGCAGCGCGCGCTGGAGATGCGGCGCGAGGCGCTCGTAGAACAGGCGCGCCTCCTCCTCGAACGCGCCGGCGGCGGGGCCGCGGAACATCGCCATCGACACCGTCGAGCCGGCATTGGGCGCACGGTAGATCACCGAGGTACAGAGATGGTCGAGGCCCTGCGGCCGTACGAAATCGTTGTAGAACTCGGTGCGCACCAGCTCCTCGCGCGCCACCAGCCCATCGCCGGTGAAGGCGCCGCTCCTGCCCTCGAACCGCTCGTGATAGCCGTTCATCCAGACATCGAGCGGCCGATAGTGCTGCTCGTAGGCCGCGATCCATTCCGGCGCGATGTCGTGCGAGAACATGAAGCCGCCGGCGTTGGGCGCGACGTCGGGCGTGTAGACGATGGCCTGGGCGCCGCCGAAGCGCGTCACCGCCGCATCGAGCAGCGAGGGCCACAGGGCGGAATCGAGGGCGGCGTCGTAGACTCCCGCGACGAAATCGTCCCACTCCACACGCATATAGACCCCAAGTGCGTCTGCGGAGACAACGTAGCACGCAGCGTGCGGTTTCCACCCACAACGCCTCTAAAAAATCCCGCGCCCTCCTCCATCCATGGGATGCAACCCGCGCGCGGCTGGACGAAAGCCGATGGCGTTATCCCATCGGAGGAAACGACATGAAGATCTTCATTCGCACCGCGACCCTTGTTCTGTGCGGCGCCCTGCTCGCCGCCTCGGCCCAGGCGCAAAACAGTTCGTGCAATGCCGAGGGCCAGCGCCTCCAGGCGCAGGTCCAGCAACTCCAGAGCGACGCGGCCAGCGGCAGCGCCGGCATCTGCGAGTCCGCGCGCGGCCAGGCCCGCATCCTGCGCGCCGCAGCCAGCTATAACCGTCGCTGCGGCGGTGCCGATGGCGTGGCCCAGGCACGGCAGCTGGAGAGCCAAGCGGCACAGGCCGACGAAACCGCCGCCGCCTCGTGCAGCCGCTGAGGCGGTTACGGCAGTTGCGGCTAGGGCAGGCCGTTGCGGACGTGCTCGCGGTAGGGCGCGCGTTCGCTGAGCTTTTCGAAGTAGCGCGCGACGGCGGGATAGTCGGGCTTGCCGTCGAACTTCAGCGCGAACCAGCGGTTGACCACGAGGCCGACCGGGATGTCGCCCAGGGTGAAGTGTGCGCCGCAGACATACGGCCCGGTGTGCGCGAAATGCTCCTCGAGCTGGCCGACTTCCTTGGTGATCTGCTTGCGCCCCGTTTCGACGAACCACGGATGGTTCCACGGCGGCTCGTTCAGCATGCCGCCGAGGAAGGCGCCGCGCAGCGAGATCGAGGTCTCGTAGTTGGCCCAGTCCATCCACTGCTCGACGGTGCAGCGCGCGACGAGGTCGGTGGGGTAGATCGCATCGGACCCCTTGTCGCCGCCATGCTTGCTCGCGAGGTAGCGCACGATGGCGTTGCTCTCGCGCAGCACGACACCGTCATCGATCACGCACGGAATGAGACCGATCGGATTGAGCCTGAGGAATTCCGGGTCGGAGGTCGGCGTGTAGCCGCGCCCCCAATCCTCGCGCGTGAACGGAATGCCGAGCTCGCCGCAGACCCACAGGACCTTGCGGACGTTGAACGAGTTCTTCCGGCCGAGAATACGCAGCATGATGAAAGGTCCCTCGCTGGCGCTCGGGATGACAACAACTGTCATCCCGAACGAAGTGAGGGACCTTTTATCTCACCCGAAGGTGCGCTTGTACGTCTTCGTCATGATCTCATCGAGCCGCGCGCCGGGCTCGAAGTCGGCCATCGCGTCGGGGCGCGTGAGGCCGGGGATCTGGCGGTCGCAGTCGATCGGCGCGCCGATCACCTGGGTCACCGGATAGAGCGAGGACCAGGCGCGCACGCCCTCATAGTCCTCTTCCTCGTCCGACACGTGCTTGTCGCGGATCTTGCCGGACGCGTGCTCGATCTCCATGCCCATCATGGTCGTGGCCTTGAACTCCTGCGCGTTGGGCTGGCGGATCAGGGTCGAGCGCTCGGGATAGATGCGGTCGATGAAGCGGTCCATCAGCTTCAGCTTCTGCGCCGGGTCCTCGATGAAGTGCGCCGTGCCGAAGGCCATCACCGCGCGGTAGTTCACCGAGTGGTGGAAGCCCGAGCGCGCCATCACCAGCGCGTCGAGATGCGTGACCGTGAGGCAGACCGGCACGCCTTCCTTGGTCTGCTTGATCATCCGGCTGGCCGACGAACCGTGCCAGTAGAGATGATCGCCCTCGCGCCAGAAGCTGGTCGGCGTGCAGTAGGGCCGGCCGTCGATGACGTAGGCGATGTGACAGACCAGGGCGGCGTCGAGGATCTCGTAGACGCTCTTCTTGTCGTAGCGGCCGCGCTCGTGCACGCGCTTGACCTTGTTGACCTGGGTGACGCCGAACGCCTCGGCGGTGTTGGCGGTATCGGGCTTGCTCATGGGACGCTCCACAAATTTCGGGCGGACCATGATCGGATTGTGGTCTATACGAAAGGGCCAGTTCCCGTAAATTCGACTGGACCAGTCATGCCGCGCAAGACCGCCCCGCTGGGCCTCGCCGTCGATCCCGTCGCGCCCGAACCGCTGCACAAGCAGATCGGTGCGCAGATCCGCGCCGCCATCCTCGAGCGGCGGCTGGCGCCCGGCCTGCGGCTGCCCTCCTCGCGCACGCTCGCCGCCGAATTGGGCTGCGCGCGCGGCACGATCCTGGCCGCGCTCGACCAGCTGGTGGCCGAGGGTTATCTCGTGGCGCAGGCGGGCTCTGGCCTGTCGGTCGCGGCCAACCTGCCCGACGAGATGCTGGTGCCGCCGCGCTCGGGCGAGCGCCGCGCCGCCGCCGCGGCGACCGTGCCGCCGGTGCTCTCGCACCGCACGCAGGCCGCGCTCGCCGCCCAGAAAATTCCCGAGCCGCTCGACGACTCGCCGGTGGCCTTCCCGACCGGCCAGCCCGACCGCACGGCGTTTCCCTTCGCGCTGTGGGCCAAGCTGCTGGAGCAGGAATGGCGAAAGCCGTCATGGCAGGTCGCGGGCGCGCTGCATCCGTTCGGCCATGCTGGCCTGCGCGACGCGATCGCGGCCTATCTCGGCATGGCGCGCGGCTTCTCCTGCCAGGGCAGCGCCGTCGTCGTGACCTCGGGCATGCGCCAGAGCCTGTCGCTGTTCGCGCGCCTCGTGCTCGACGCGGGCCAGCAGGCCTGGATCGAGGAGCCGGGCTTCATCGGCACGCGCGAGGCGATGGCGGCGGCCGAGGTCGAGGCGGTGCACGTGCCGGTCGATGCGCAGGGCTTCTCGGTCGAAGCGGCGCTGAAGCTGGCGCCACAGGCGCGGCTCGCGGTGGTGGCGCCGTCGCATCAGTTTCCGCTCGGCACCGTGCTCGGTCTCCAGCGGCGGCTGGCACTGCTGAGCTGGGCCGAGCGCACGAAGAGCTGGATCGCCGAGGACGATTTCGACGGCGAGTACCGCTATGCCGGCCGGCCGCTGGCGCCGCTGCGCGCGCTCGACCGCAGCGGCCGGGTCGCCTATCTCGGCAGCTTCTCGAAGCTGCTGTTCCCGGCGCTGCGCCTGTCCTACGTCGTGCTGCCGGCCTCGCTGGCGCCTGCCGCCGAGAAGATCATGACCGGCACCGCCGCGCGCGCCTCGCTGCTGGGCCAGGGGGCGCTGGCGCGCTTCATCGCCGACGGCCATCTCGCCGCGCATCTCCGCCGCACCCGTCTTCTCTATGCCGGGCGGCAGGCGGCGCTGATCCGGTTAGGGCAGTTGCGGCTGAAGGGTCTGCTGGAACTGGCGCCCGATCCCGGCGGCATGCACCTGGTCGCGCGGCCCGTGCCGGCGCTGGCGCGCGGCTTCGACGACGTGGCGGTGGCGGCAGAGGCGGCGGTGCGTGGGGTCGCGGTGGCGCCGCTGTCGGCCTGCTATGGCGGCCGGTCGAAAAAGCACGGTCTTCTATTGGGTTACGCCGGCACGCCCGAGGCGGACATGGCGTCGGCGCTGGCGATCCTGCGGAACGTGCTGAAGGATAGATAAAGGCCTGTCAGTGCAGTTTGTTTGGTGCCTCCAAAACGGGGGAATTCTCTGCGTTCCGCTCTGGACGAGGGGCCCGCGGGTCCATATCTGTTGAGCGGAATTCAGAGGTTGTCCATGACCGCTCTCTCTTCTCGCGTTGCCGCTACCGGCCTGTTCGTGGCGTCGGCCCTGCTGTGGGCCGGAACGTCCGCCGCGCAGACCGTCGAGCGCGATCGCACGCAAGGCACTCCGGAGAACGCCGGTCCGCTCCAGGGTGGCGGTCCGCTCCAGGGCGCCGCCCCGGGACAGAGCCGCGCGCTCCAGGTCTCCGGTCCGCTTCAGGGCGGTGGCCCGTTGCAGGGTGCGGGTCCGCTCCAGGGTGCCGGGCCGCTGATCGGCGCCGGTCCGCTGCAAGGCGCCGGCCCGCTGCAAGGCGCCGGTCCGTTGCTCGCCTCCAATCCGCTCCAAGGGTCGGGCAGCCCGCTGATGGGCGCCGGTCCATTGCAGGGCGCCGCGCCGGTGATCGCCGGTGGCGCGCTCGCCGCCGTCGCGCCGGTACTGGGCTTCGGCGTGCCCGAGCGCACGACGGCCGGCCTGATGCAGATGGCGCTGCTGACGCCGGCGCAGTTGCTGAACGCCGCGCAGGCCCCGATCGCCACGCTGTTCACCTCGCCCGCGAGCACCATCGTCGCGGCCACGAGCACGACGCAGGCCTCGACGGCCAGCGGCACGACGATCTCGACGCCGACGACCACGTCGACGCCGACGGTGACGATCGTCAGCAACCCGGCGCCGACCTACGTGCCGGTGACGACTCCGCCGCCGGCCAACAACATCGTTCCGCCGACCCGCGCCAGCGGTAGCTGATCGGACGTCAGTCCTTGCCCTGAGCGGCGAGCCAGTCCTTGGCTTCGTCGACAGTGCTAAAAATCTTCGTCGCGCGCGGCGCCTTGTTCGCGAGATTGAGATAGCGCTCGATGATGTCGCGTGTCGCCTGGTTGGTCGACACGAAGGCGAGCGCCCCACCCTTCAACGTATCGACATAGGCGCTGATCCGCGCGCCCAGCATCATCACGTCGTGGTCGCCGTATTTCGGGATCAGGTTGGTGGCGTCGAACAGCTTGCCGTAGGGCATGGCGCCCGCCGTCACGATGGCGTCGAGATAGACCTCGACGTCCTTCAACGTGACGTCGCCCTCGCCGATGACGATCACGAGTTTTTCCGGATGAAGGATTTCCCAGCGTAGCGGCATCGGTCCGTCCTATTACTTGCTGGCCTATTGCTTGCTGGCCGATTCATCGCACACCGAGCGCAGGGCTTTCCACTCCTGATCGGTGAAGGCCGGGCGGCCGGTTGCAGGACGCTTCGTCGCCGCTATTCGCTCTGCGGTCGGCGGATGATCGGACCAGATGTTGGCCAACGGAATCTTCCCCGTTGGTTCCTGCTTCATCATCTTCTCGAAGAAACGCGACATGCCGTCGGCGCGCAAGCCGCGCCCTTCCAGCAGCGCGATGCCGGTGGCGTCCGCCTCGCGCTCGAAGGCACGGCCGTTGCGCAGCGCCAGCAGCAGGCTGCCGCCCGAGCCGAGCGATCCCATCTCCGAGTAGCCGCCCGTCATCAGGCGCAGCAGGAGTTCGATCCCGTATTGACGGATCATGCCGTGCAGCGGATGGCCCTTCACCGCGTGGCCGATCTCGTGCGCCAGCACGCCCGCCACTTCCTCGCCGTCGCTCGCGCGGTCGATCAGGTCCGAATAGAAGACCAGCCGGTCGCCCGGCAGGGTGAAGGCATTGACCGGCCCGCCCTTCACGATGGTGACGACCACCGGATGACCGAGCCCGCCCGCGCGCGCCAGGCGATTGGCGAGTCCGTCGATGGCGGCCAGTCCCTCCGCGCCCGTGCAGACCGTGCGGCCGGCCGTCAGCTGGGCCTGCGCCTCGCGGCCGAGCTTGGCCTGCAACCGATAGGGCACCAGCAGGCCGGCATGGTCGCTGCCGATCTCGATCGCGCCCCAGAACAGCGCGACGACCATCACCAATGCGCCGGCCAGCCGCGCGATGCGCGGCGCCGGCTTGGGCGGCGGCACGACGAGGTCGCCGAGATAGGCGTTGCGTCCCAGCTCGGCACGCAGCTCGGGCGAGACGATGACGAGACGCGCGTCGCTGCCCTGCTTGACGACCGACGGGATCGCCTCGTGCTCGGTGTCGCCCAGCACCGCCAGCTCCTCGAGCCGCCAGCGCGCGACGATCGAGAAGTCGCCCGGCCGGTAGATCAGCAGCTCGCCCACGCCCCATTTGGCCGAGACGTCGAGCGCGTCGGCGGTGACGCCGTCATAGTAGCGGGCGGGGGCGGGCTGCATCAGACGCCGCTCACGTCGAACATGTCGAGCAGCCCCTCGCCGTAGTTCGGGCCGCGATCGGCCGGCTGGGCGATCGAGCCCGGCGCCGGCGCGCCGTAGATCCACAGCCGGCCGGCGATCAGGCGCAGCGTGCGGTGCATCACCCACGGCCAGCCCAGCCCGAAGGACAGCAGCACGATCAGGTAGTTCAGCACCAGGAAGCCCCACATGTCGCGCGTGGTGAGCGAGGTGGCGAACAGCACGTCGCCCGCCCGCGTGCGCGCGATGAGGTAGCGCAGCAGGTAAGCCTGCCACCAGCAGCGCAGCGGCAGGATGACGAGGCCGAACAGGATGTACGCAGCCGCCAGGCCCGCCGCGATCAGCAGCGGTGGCGGCGTGGCGGCGTACTCCTGGAATTCCTTGAGGTCATGGCCCACGAACGCCACGCCGACCGCCATGAAGACGGCGATGACCAGACCGACGGTCACGAGGATGTTCAGCAGGTAGTAGGCGATGTAGCGGCCATAGATGTCGCCCGCGTTGCCGGCGAAGGCGAAGCGCTGCGTGCCGATCGCGGCGTTGGAGATGCGCGGCCGTGCGAGCGTCACCGACATCAGCGGCGTCAGCAGTTGCGCGGTCGCGCCGTTGGCCGCCGTGAGGAGTGTGGCCAACGCGCCGTAGCGCCAGGCCGAGCCCGCCATCGCGCCGCGCACGCCGCGCCAGCGCGTGCGCGAGAGCTTGTAGCGCAGCGCCGCGTACTGGCCCACGAAGGAGAGCGGAAAGCCGATCACCGCGATCGACAGGCCCACCAGACCGATCAGCCCCATCCCGGCCGGCAGGCGCGCCGACAGCCAGAACGTCCACGCCAGCCAGAGCGCACCGGCCCAGGCGGCCAGGATGAGCAGCACCATCACGAAGCCCACGAACAGTTCCAGCCCGCGACCGCGATATTCGAAGCGGTCGCCCAGCACCGAGACGTGGCTCCACAGGTAACGCCGCAGCCGCGTGCGCCCCCAGAAGCGCGACCATCCGAAGGTCACCAGCATCAGCAGGAGATGGCGGAGATAGATGCCGTACAGCTCGGCGAGGCGGCCGTCATAGACCGGCCGGCTGGGAGGCGAACCGGTCTGCGAGCCCTCTGGTTGCACCGCGGAAATATTCATGCTGCAATGCAACATAGATTCATGGGCAGAAGTATATGACCGCGCCGTCCCCCGACAAAATCCAGAAGGATCGTCCCTGGCTGATCCGGACCTATGCCGGCCATTCGACGGCGGCCAAGTCGAACGAGCTCTACCGTACCAACCTCGCGCGCGGACAGACCGGCCTGTCGGTCGCCTTCGATCTGCCGACCCAGACCGGCTACGACTCCGATCACCCGCTGGCAAAGGGCGAGGTCGGCAAGGTCGGCGTGCCGGTCTCCCATCTCGGCGACATGCGCACCCTGTTCGACGGCATCCCGCTCGACCGCATGAACACCTCGATGACGATCAACGCGCCGTCGGCGTGGCTGCTATCGCTCTACATCGCCACCGCCGAGGCGCAGGGCGTCGCGCGGGCAAAGCTCCAGGGCACGACCCAGAACGACATCATCAAGGAATATCTCAGCCGCGGGACCTACATCTTCCCGCCCGAGCCGTCGCTGCGCCTGACCGCCGACACGATCGGCTTCACCTATCGCGAGGTTCCCAAGTGGAACCCGATGAACGTGTGCAGCTATCACCTCCAGGAAGCCGGCGCGACGCCGATGCAGGAGCTGGCCTTCGCGCTGGCCAACGCCATCGCCGTGCTCGACGCGGTGAAGGCACGCGGCCAGGTGCCGGAGGAAGACTTCCCGCAAGTGGTGGGCCGCATCTCGTTCTTCGTGAACGCGGGCATCCGCTTCGTCACCGAGATCTGCAAGATGCGCGCCTTCGCCGAGATGTGGGACGACATCACGCGCAACCGCTACGGCGTTGCCGACGCCAAGCAGCGGCTGTTCCGCTACGGCGTGCAGGTGAACTCGCTCGGTCTCACCGAGCAGCAGCCCGAGAACAACGTCTACCGCATCCTGCTCGAGATGCTGGCCGTGGTGATGAGCAAGAACGCCCGCGCCCGCTCGGTGCAGCTCCCGGCCTGGAACGAGGCGCTCGGCCTGCCGCGCCCGTGGGACCAGCAATGGTCGCTGCGGTTGCAGCAGATCGTGGCCTACGAGACCGACCTGCTGGAATATGCCGACATCTTCGACGGCAGCGCCGAGATCGCGCGCAAGGTCGAGAGCCTGAAGGCCGAGGCGCTGGCCGAGATGACCAGGATCGCCGACATGGGCGGCGCGGTGGCCGCCATCGATGCCGCCTACATGAAGCAGCGCCTGGTCGAGTCGAACCTCAAGCGCCTCGCCGCCATCGAGAGCGGCGAGCAGACCGTGGTGGGCGTCAACGCCTACACCGAGGCCGAGCCCTCGCCGCTGGCCGGCGACCAGGGCGCGATCCTGACCGTCGATGCCTCGGTCGAGCGCGAGCAGGTCGAGAAGCTGAAGGCGTGGCGCGCCAGCCGCGACAACGAAGCCGTCGCCAAGGCGCTGGCCGAACTCACCTCGGCCGCCAAGGAAGACCGCAATGTCATGCCGGCCTCGATCGCCTGCGCGACGGCGGGCGTCACCACCGGCGAATGGACCGGCGCGCTGCGCGCGGTGTTCGGCGAGTATCGCGCACCGACCGGCGTCGCCCGTGCCGCGGGTGTGAGCGATGGCCGTCTCGAAGCCGCGCGCCGCGAGGTCGAGGCCGTGTCGCGCCGCCTCGGCCGCCGACTCAAGATCCTGGTCGGCAAGCCCGGCCTCGACGGCCATTCCAACGGCGCCGAGCAGATCGCCGTGCGCGCCCGCGACTGCGGCATGGAGGTCGTCTACGAGGGCATCCGCCTGACGCCCGAGCGGATCGTCAATGCCGCGCTCGAAGAGAGCGTGCACGTCGTCGGCCTCTCCATTTTATCGGGCGGCCACGTCTCGCTGGTCGCCGACGTGCTGGACGGGCTGCGCCGCGCCGGCATCGGCGACATACCGGTCGTGGTCGGCGGCATCATCCCTGTGGCCGACGCGCAGGCGCTGCTGGCGTCCGGCGTGGCGCGCGTCTACACGCCCAAGGACTTCGACCTGACGCAGATCATGCGCGACATCGTCTCCGTCGTGGACGGCGCGGCGAAGGAAGCGGCCTAGAGCATCCCGAGCTGGCGGCCGAGATAGGCCAGCGCCACGACGACCAGCGCGGCGCCCACGCACCACAGCGACCAGAAGCGCGCCGGCTCCTCGTCGCGGCTGATCACCGTGTCGCCGCTGCGGCGTCGGATGCGCACGTAGCCGGTATTGAGCGACTGCACGAGCCCGTAGGCGATGCGCAGGCCATAGCCCGCGACGACGACCATCAGGATGAAGGTGAAGACGCTCATGATACGAGCGTCGCGGTGGCGTGCAGCATCGGCTCGACGATCGCATGGCTGAACAGCCAGCACTCGGCATGGACCGTGTCGCGGTCGCGGCGGATCACGCGCGACAGCGCCAGCACGTCGGCTTGCTGCGCCGCCCGGATCGTCGTCACGTTGAGATGGCTCACTTTCGCCTCCACTCCCGCCGCCGCGCGCAACGAGATGTGCACGACGGCCAGCAACGCCGGTTGCGTCCAGGCCCCCTGTCCGCCGGTCGGCGAGAAGCGTACCCGCACGTCCTGGTCCTGGCACTCCTCGACGAACAGCTCGTGGCGCTCGGCCGGCGGCGTCGTCCGCTCGAGGGCGGCCTGAAGTTCTTCTTCGGTCATCGCCGCCACTCTATGCTATCTCCCGGTGCCATGTCCTTCCTCGACCACATCGAGCGCTGCAACAACGCCGATCTCTCGGACTTCGAGCCGTGGTACGTCGGCGACGTCCGGGCGGGCTTCCTGCACCGCGAGTTCCTGCCGCTGGTCGCCGTGCGCACCGAGTTGTTCGGCCACCGCGACGGCGGCTGGCATCTGTCGCCCGCGCTCGACACGCCGCAGAAGCGCAGCGCCGCCATGCGCGCCTTCCTGCTGGAGCTGAACCAGCGCGGCCTGTTCAAGAACCTGTGGCGCGAGGAAATCTACACCGTCAGCCGCCACTTCAACGATCCGCCGCTGATGACGATGGAGCGCTGCGCCGTGCCGTGGTTCGGCGTGCGCGCCTACGGCCCGCACATGACCGGCTTCGTGCGCAAGGCCGACGGGCTGCACCTCTGGGTGCCGCGGCGCTCCTACACCAAGCCGACCTTTCCGGGCGAGCTCGACAACACCGTGGCGGGCGGCCAGCCGGCGGGCATCGGCCTGCTCGACAATCTCGTGAAGGAGTGCGGCGAGGAAGCCTCGATCCCGCCCGCGCTCGCGCGCCAGGCCAAGGCGGTGGGCTACGTGTCCTACTGGCACCAGAGCGGCCGCCAGCTGAAACCCGACGTCATGACCTGCTTCGATCTCGAACTGCCGGCCGACTTCACGCCGCGCGCCAACGACGGCGAAGTCCACGGCTTCGAGCTGTGGCCGGTGCAGCGCGTCTTCGAGACCGTGCGCGACACCACCGAATTCAAGTACAACTGCAATCTGGTGCTGATCGATTTCTTCATCCGCCACGGCATGATCGCGGCGGACGATCCGGACTTCTTCGCGCTCGCCGAAGGGTTGCATGCGGGGCAACCGCCGCTGCCCTGACGCGTTGACGCGATCGAGGAGGCTGTCCTCATGCGCGTTGCCGTCCTTGTCCTTGCCACCGCGATCGCGCTGCCCGGCGCCGCCGGCGCCCAGGAGGGCGGCTTCCACGGCCGCGGCCACGCCGAGAACCACGACTGGTATTCAGGCCTGAACCAGCCCGGCACGACCTATTCCTGCTGCAACGGCGACGAACATGGCGGCGACTGCCGGCCGACGCGCGCCTATCTCGCCAATGACGGCTGGTGGCATGCCGAGATCAACGGCCGCTGGACCACGGTGCCCAAGCGCGCCGTGCTCGACAAACTGGCGCCCGACGGCGCCAGCCATATCTGCGCCGCCCCCAACGGCTACATCTTCTGCTTCATCGGCGGCTCGCCCAAGAGCTGAAACCGGGCGTAGGATCGGCCGGTGGACCACCGCCCCCTCCTCGCGACGGTTACGGCAGTTGCGGCTGGCCTTTTGCTGCTGGCGTCCGCAGGGCGTGCCGGGATCGGCGACCATGGCGAAGGCCACGCCGAGAACCACGACTGGTATCTCGACCTCAAGCAGCCGGAGAACGGCTATCCGTGCTGCAACGGCAGCGCCGCCGGCGTGTTCGGCGACTGCCGCCCCACGCGCGCCTATGTCGACGACAAGGGCGTATGGCGCGCGCTGATGGACGGGCGCTGGGTGATCGTGCCGCCGCGCACGATCCTCCAGTCACTGGCGCCGGATGGGCGCAGCCATATCTGCGCCAACACCAGCGGGACGATCTACTGCTTCATCCCCAACGCCGCGATGCGTTGAGGCCCCGGCCTCACGCCGGCGGCGGGATCTTCGAGTCCTTGATGACCTTGCGCCACTTCTCGGTCTCGGCGACGAGGTCCTTGGCATAGCCCTCGGACGTGCCGCCGACGGCGATGAAGCCCAGATCCTCGAGACGCTTCTTCACCGTGGCGTCGGCCAGCGCCTCGTTCACCGCGGCATTGAGCCGGGCCACGATCGGCGCGGGTGTGCCGCCCGTCGTCGAGATGCCGAACGGCACGGCCGCTTCCATGCCCGTCAGGCCCACTTCGCCGACCGTCGGGACATCCGGCAGCAGCGAGGAGCGCTTGCTCATCGCGACCGCGAGGCCGCGCAGCTTGCCGGCACGGATCGGCGAGGCCGTCGGCATCAGCACGTCGGAGAACAGCGGCACGTGGCCTGCCATCACGTCGCGCAGCGCCTCGGCGCTGCCCTTGTAGCCGACATG
>JAFEFH010000106.1 GCA_018240695.1 Pseudomonadota bacterium
GCTGGGCGGCGCCGCGCTCGCGACGAGAGCCAAGGCCGCGCTGGCGGAAATTGCGCCGAAGAACTGGAGCGCCCAGCGCGCTGCCCGCAAGGCCAAGCTCGCCCCGCCGAGCGAGAAGCCGCTGCCCGCCGAGTGGGTGATGATGCGGATGAGCGAGAAGCTGCCCAAGGACGCGATCGTGGTCGAGGAAGGGCTGACCAGCACCGCGACCCTGCCGAGCTACTACGCGTTCCGCGACCGCAACAGCTTCTTCGGCAACGTGAGCGGCGGCATCGGCTGGGGCATCGCCGCAGCGGTGGGCGTCCAGGTCGCCGAGCCCAAGCGCCGCGTCGTTGCCGTGATCGGCGACGGCAGTGCCATGTACTCCATCACCGCGCTCTGGAGCGCGGCCAACCAGAAGCTGCCGGTGATCTTCATGATCACCAACAACGAGGGCTACCAGATCCTCAAGAACCGCCTCAAATTGTTCCACGGCAACGACACGCCGATCGGCATGGATTTCAACGACCCGCCGATGAACATCGCCCAGATCGCCCAAGGCTTCGGCGTTGCGGCGGAGCGGGTCGATACGACTGCGGGGTTCGATGCCGCGCTGGACAAGGCACTGGCCCGAACCGACGGCCCCACACTCATTGAAGTCATGGTGAAGAAGGGTTGAAGGCCGCCGAGCCCGCCCGCAGGCCGTCAGGAGGCAAAAGGTTCCCGGAACGGGGCGAAAAAAAGGCATATACAGCGTGTGTATAACCTCGTGCGAAGGGTGTAGCCTGCGGTCGGCGCTAAGCCACTCTCTCTTACTTATCTAGGACATCAGACATGGCTACAGGCACGGTTAAGTGGTTCAACGCCACCAAGGGTTACGGTTTCATCCAGCCGGACGGCGGCGGCAAGGACGTGTTCGTCCACATCAGCGCTGTCGAGCGCGCGGGTCTCAACGGCCTCAACGAGGGCCAGAAGATCAGCTACGAGGTCCAGCAGGATCGCGGCAAGGACGCTGCGGTGAACCTCAAGGCCTAACTGACTTCCCGACGGCGAAAGCCAAGGGCAAAATTAAGGGGTGCGGAGAGGAATCTCCGCACCCTTTTTCTTTGCGGGCTCACGGCCAAACGGGACCGCCGTCCAGTCCCGCGGTCTCGGGGAGCCCGCAGATCAGGTTCGCATTCTGCACCGCCTGGCCGGCGGCTCCCTTGCCGAGATTGTCGACCACGCCCATCGCGATCACCAGGTTGCGCGCCGGATCGGCCGCATAGCTGACGAACGCGAGGTTCGAGCCGGTCGCCCACTTGGTCTGCGGCGGCTTGTCGGTCACGCGCACGAACGCGCGTCCCTCGTAGAATCGACGCGCTGCGTCGAGGCACTGTTCCGTGGTGGCCCGGCCGCGACAGTAGATCGTCGCAAGGATGCCGCGCGTCATCGGGATCAGGTGCGGCGTGAACACGAGGCCGGCCGAGCTGCCACCGGTCAGCTTCTCGATCGTGCTGGCCATCTCGGGCATGTGGGTGTGCTTCAGCAGGCCGTAGGGCACGAGGTTCTCGTTGCTCTCGGCATAGCCGAACTTGCTGTCGCCGCCGCGCCCGGCGCCGGAGATGCCGGTCTT
Source organism: Pseudomonadota bacterium (assembly GCA_018240695.1). Classification (GTDB taxonomy): domain Bacteria; phylum Pseudomonadota; class Alphaproteobacteria; order Reyranellales; family Reyranellaceae; genus Reyranella. The sequence goes on from JAFEFH010000106.1 coordinate 1,595, forward strand.
GGCGTCGATCACGATGTTGCCGGGCTCGATCAGCTTGTTCGCCAGGAGCGGCGCCAGCGCGGGCAGCGTCGCCGCGGGGAAGCAGCCGGGATTGGCGATGCGCGTCCGGTCCCGGATCTTCTCCGGCCAGACATCGGCCAAGCCGTATGTCCAGCCGTCGACGTAGCGGTGGTCGCCGCCGATATCGACGATCTTCACGTCCCGCGGTACGCGCGCCAGCGCCTCGGCCGAGGCGCCGGTGGGCAGCGACGCGAACAGCACGTCGAGCTTCGGCAAAGCCGCGGGGTCCCACTTCTCGATCACCCTGCCGGCGAGCTTGGCCGGCACGCCGGGAAAGCGGTCGGCCAGGCGACTGCCGGCACTGCCCTCGCCCGCGGCGTAGACCAGTTCGAAGGACGGATGGCTCGCGACCAGGCGCATCGCCTCGCCGCCACCGAAACCGCTGATACCGACAATGCCGACACGGATGCTCATGATGTTTACCTTCTGGAGCTGGAGACAAAACAAAACCCCCGGAGCCGGGGCTGCGGGGGTTCAGGAGAGGCGGGCCGGATCGCTCCGGCTGGTGGGCCTACTAGGCCACGCCGACGGACGCAGATCGACGCGCAGCCCGAAGAGCCGCCGCTGGGAAGCAGCGACGTCGGCGTCGATCACAAAGGTTGCGGTTCGCGCGCATCGGCTTGATCGCTACTCCGCCGCCTGCGCGCGGCTCGAGAGCTTGGCCAGTTCCTCGGCGATCTGCACGGCGTTCCAGGCAGCGCCCTTCAGCAGCTGGTCGCCCGCCACGAACAGCGCGAGGCCGTTCGGGTTGGAGAGATCGCTGCGGATGCGGCCGACATGGATGTCGAGATCGCCCGACGCCTCGAGCGGCATCGGGAAGTGGTTGGCGGCGCGGTCGTCGACCACCTTCACGCCCGGCGCCTTCTCGAGGAGCTTGCGCGCATCGGCGGGCGACAGCGGCTTCTCGAGTTCGAGCGACACCGCCTCGGAGTGCGCGCGCAGCACCGGCACGCGGATGCAGGTCGGCAGGATCGGCAGTTCGGGCGCATGGAACATCTTGCGCATTTCCTCGACGACCTTGTTCTCTTCCTCGTTGTAGCCGTTCTCGGCCACCGCGGTGTTGTGCGAGAACAGGTTGAACGCGATCTGGTGCGGGAAGACCTTGCGGGTGACTTCCTTGCCAGCGGCGTACTGGTGGACCTGGTCCTCGAGCTCCTGCATGGCGGCAGCGCCGGCGCCGGAGGTCGACTGGTAGGTCGCCACGACGATCTTCTTGATGCCGACGGCCTGGTGGATCGGCCACACGGCGGTCGCCAGGATCGCGGCGGTGCAGTTCGGGTTGGCGATGACGCCGTTGTGCTTGGCGAGGTCGCCCGGGTTCACTTCCGGCACGACCAGCGGCGTGTTGGGGTCCATGCGGAAGGCGGACGAGTTGTCGATCACGACGCAGCCCGCAGCCTTGGCGTGCGGGACGAACTCGCGGCTGCGCGTGGCGCCAGCGCTGAAGAACGCGATGTCGATGCCCTTGAACGAGGTGGGCTTCACCTCTTCCACGGTGTGCGGCTTGCCTTTGAACTCGAGCGTCTTGCCGGCCGAACGGGCCGAGGCGAGCAGCTTCAAGGAAGCGACGGGGAAGTTCCGCCGCTCGAGGACGCGGAGGATCTCTACTCCGACCGCGCCGGTGGCGCCGACAATGGCGATGTTCTGGGGCTTCATGGTGGGGCGAGGTTATATAGGAGTGCCCCCCGGCCGGAAAGGCCCCGAAAGGCCCGAAAAACCTAATTGGGAGGGCCAGAAAAGCTGCGAGAATGGCGCCATGCGCACTCCCCGATCGGCCCTCGCCCAGCTCGCTGCCCTCCTTGCCGGCATCGCATCGGCGCAGGCCCAGCCCGCCGACACGGTGACGGTCGGCCAGGAGACGAAGAACGCCTTCGGCACGATCCTCGAGATGCAGAACGGCGACATCGCCTGCAATCTCACCCTCAAGGACGATCGCGGCCGGACGTTCAGGGAGCTCGCGGACTTTCCGATCTGCCAGCGCAAGGCGGCGCTGCTGAACAAGCGCGTGGCCCTCTCCTACAAGCTCCAGCCGACGCAGTCGCCGGAATGCCAGGGCGACCCGCATTGCAAGAAGTCGGTGATGGTCGCCCTCGTGAGCGACGCACGGCCGGCCGGCGCCACGCCGGCGACGACGACGGCGGCAACCGCTCGCACGTCGCACTGCACGGCCACGGAGGACGTCGTCTTCTCCTGCCGCAATGCGCAGAAGATGGTCTCGGTCTGCGCGTCCAAAGACGCCGCCGCGACGCGCGGTACGCTCGAATATCGCTTCGGCGACGTGGCGCACGACAAGCCGCTCGAAATGAAGCTGCCGCGCGACAAGACGGTGCCGTCGAAGGCGGCCAACGGCGCGACCGATGCATTCTCGGGCGGCGGCGGCGCGTGGCTGAGCTTCGCCCAGGGCCAGTACGTCAACACCGTCTACACCGGCATCGGCAAATGGGGGCCCCGCGGCGAGACGCGCCAGAAGGCCGGCCTGGTGGTCGAGCGGGATGGCCGGCAGATTTCCGTGATGCGCTGCACCGGCAAGCCCACGAGCGAGCTGGGACCGGACCTGTTCGAGAAACTCGGCATCACGGCGGGCGACCGGACATTCGACTATCCGGACTGAACCCCGGTCAGCGGCCGAGAGGCGCCGCCGTTGTTTCGGCGGGCACGCAGCCGACGTTGATATCGACATTGGGGCAGGACAGGCCCTGGAAGTTGGCGCTGAGCCAATGCACCGGCACGACCTGCTCGACCGCGCGGGACGTGGCGGGGCGGCTTTCCGCTTGCACGACGGCCACGAAGATGGACGCAAGGATCAGGGCATGCCCCCGTGTCATTCGCGATCTCCCCCTTGTCGAAAGGGAGTGAGCCCGCGAATTGGGGCGTAAGTAGGCTTCACCGGCGAAGAAGAAAGCCCCGCTCTCGCCAAACGAAAACGGCGCCCGCAAGGGCGCCGTCTCGTCTCGATCTGCAATCGCTCAGCGCGCGGCGTGCGCGTCGACCTTGCGGCTGTTCTCGGTGGCGGCTTCTACCACCATGTTCTTCATCGCCTTCTGAAGCTTGTCGAAGGCGCGCACCTCGATCTGGCGCACGCGCTCGCGGCTGATGCCGTACTTCGCCGACAGGTCCTCGAGCGTCTTGGGCTCGTCGGTCAGGCGGCGCTCCACGATGATGTGCCGCTCACGCTCGGTCAGCTGCTTCAGGGCGCCGGCCAGCATGTGCTTGCGCTGGCCCATCTCCTGGCTGTCGCCGAGGCGGGCTTCCTGGTTGGGCGTGTCGTCGACCAGCCAGTCCTGCCACTCCATGTCGCCCTCGGCCTTGACGCTGGCATTGAGCGACGAGTCCGGCGCGGCGAGGCGGCGGTTCATGTTCACCACCTCCTCTTCCGGCACGCCGAGGCGCGTGGCGATCTTCTTCACGTTCTCGGGGCTGAGGTCGCCCTCCTCGATCGCCTGCATCTGGCCCTTGAGCTTGCGCAGGTTGAAGAACAGCTTCTTTTGCGCCGCCGTGGTGCCCATCTTCACGAGCGACCAGCTGTGCAGGATGTATTCCTGGATCGAGGCGCGAATCCACCACATGGCGTAAGTGGCCAGGCGGAAGCCGCGGTCCGGATCGAACCGCTTCACCGCCTGCATCATGCCGACGTTGCCCTCGGAGATGAGCTCGGCGACCGGCAGGCCGTAGCCGCGATAGCCCATGGCGATCTTGGCCACGAGACGCAGATGGCTGGTCACGAGTTGATGGGCGGCTTTCGAGTCCCCATGTTCGCGCCAGCGCTTGGCCAGCATGAACTCCTCCTGCGGCTCCAGGAGGGGAAATTTGCGGATGTCGCTGAGATAGCGGCTGAGATTGCCCTCGGGCGACAGGTTCGACGCAAGGGCGGGAAGACGAGCGGTAGTTGCGGTAGCCATTTGGCTCCCCCTTTCTCCTTGGTGAACGAGCGTTTAGCACTCTCGCCCACCGACTGCTAAATCCGACTGTAATAGTCGGATAGCCGACAGGTCAAGAAAAACCCACTAATCCCCTCAGGTATTGGGGCTTTTACTTAACGCTGTTCAGTTCATCGATAAGCATCTGGAAGTCGTGAGGCAATTCTGTGGCAAAGCGCAGCTCCTCACCGGTCCGTGGGTGGATAAATTCGAGGACCGCCGCGTGCAGCGCCTGCCGCTTGAATGATTTCAACGCCTCGGGTCCGGGGCCGTTCCGCTTGCGCCCGTAGACCGGGTCGCCGACCACCGGCAGGCCGAGATGGGACATGTGCAGCCTCACCTGGTGCGTGCGGCCGGTGTGGAGGCGGGCCGCCATCAGGCTGGCGACCGGCTCCAGCGCCGGCCCGAAGCGCTGCTCCAGCCACCATTCGGTGAGCGAATGCCGGCCGCCGCTGCGGCGCATCGCCATGCGCTTGCGGTCGACGGGGTGGCGGTCGATCTGGCCCTCGACGGTGCCGCTCTTCATCTTCGGGCCGCCCCACACCAGCACCTTGTAGATGCGAGTGAGGTCGTGCGCGGCGAAGAGCCGGGACAGCGCGTGGTGGGTGGCGTCGTTCTTGGCCACGACCATGACGCCCGACGTGTCCTTGTCGAGCCGGTGCACGATGCCGGGCCGCCGCACGCCGCCGATGCCCGAAAGGCTGTCGCCGCAATGGGCGATCAGCGCGTTCACCAGCGTGTGGTCCGGGTTGCCGGGCGCCGGATGGACGACCAGGCCGGCGGGCTTGTCGAGCACCAGCAGGTCTGCATCCTCATGCAAAATATCGAGATCAAGCGCCTGCGCGGCGGGCTCCGCAGGCTCAGGCTGCGGAATGTCGACGGCGAACTGCTCGCCGATTTTGACCTTGCGGGACGGCTCTTCTACTGTCGTTTCAGGCCCGTCCGACGGGCCGGCCAGCGCCACACGGCGGCTTTCGATCAGGGCTTTCACGCGGCTGCGCGTGAGCGCCGGCAAGGCAATCGCCAGCGCGCGGTCGAGCCGCTCGCCGGCGGTGCTTTCATCGATGGTCACGAGGTGGCGGCCGGCGTCGCTCATCTGTCGCTCATGGAGTTCCCTTGGCGTCCCCAGTTCAGGCCTCGCCTTCCAAGGCCTACGCACCGCTCTGGTTGAAGGTGCTGGTCATCGTGATGGGCCTGCTGATCATCGCGGGTTTCGTCGTCATCGCCGCCGAAATCGCCCGCCGCATGTCTAGCCCGGGCGGCATGCGCTCGCCAGCCGCCTCGAGCAAGGCCTTCTCCGAGCGGATCGCCCTGCCCTCCGGCGCCCAGGTCCAGTCGATGGAGTCCGTGGCCGACCGGCTGGTCGTGCATGTGAAGAGCCTCGACGGCCAGTCCACCGCCTATATCGTCGATCCCCGCACCGGCGCGCTGCTCGGCACCGTCGACTTCCCGCCGGGAGCCGCCCGATGAACTTCCGCAGCGACAACGAGACCGGCGCCCATCCGCTGATCATCGAGGCCGTGAGTCGCGCCTTTTCCTCGGGCACCGCCTTCTCCTACGGCGCCGACGAATGGACCCAGAAGGTCGAGCATCGCCTGCGCGAGATCTTCGAGCGGCCCGAGCTCTGCGCCTTCCCGGTCGCGACCGGCACCGCCGCGAACGTGCTGGCGCTGTCCTGCTGCACGCCGCCCTGGGGTTCGATCTACAGCCATCCGACGGCGCACATCGCCGTCGACGAGGCGAACGCACCGGAGTTCTACACCGGCGCCAAGCTCGAGCCGGTCGACGGCCCCGCCGGCAAGATCGATCCCAGGAAGCTCGCCAAGATGCTGGCCGAGCCGGTCTACGGCGTCGTGCATCATCCGCAGCCGTCCGCCGTGTCGATCACGCAGGCGACCGAATGCGGCACCGCCTATGCACCGGAGGAAATCGCGGCGATCGCGACCTCGACGCATCGCCACGGCCTCAAGCTGCACATGGACGGTGCGCGCTTCGCCAACGCCCTGTCGTTCGTCGGCTGCACGCCGGCCGAGCTGTCGTGGAAGGCCGGCGTCGACGTGCTGAGCCTCGGCGCCACCAAGAACGGCGCGATGGGCGCGGAGGTCGTGATCTTCTTCGACATCGCGCTGGCCAAGGAGTTCGAGTTCCGGCGCAAGCGCGGCGGGCATCTCTTCTCGAAGATGCGGCTGCTGTCGTCGCAGCTCGACGCCTACTTCACCGACGGGCTGTGGCTGGCCAACGCGCGCCACGCCAACGCCATGGCCCGCCGCCTGGTCGCGGGCCTGTCCGCGCTCAAGGGCACGTCGCTGCTCTATCCGGTCGATGCCAACGAGATCTTCGTCGTGCTGCCGGCCCACATGCACGATGCGCTGCAAGACGGCGGCGCCAAATACCATCCCTGGCCGTCCGACCGGCCAGGCGAACGCGCCTTCCGGCTGGTGACGGCGTTCGACACCGCCCAGGCCGACATCGACACTTTCCTCGCCATCGCCAAAGCCGCGTGAGGCAGTCATGACCCATCAGCGTACCTACACCGCCGCCCACTGGGGCACCTACGAAGTCGAGTACGACGACGACGGCAAGGCGGTGAAGCTGCACCCGTTCTCGAAGGACCCCGACCCCTCGCCGATCGGCCTGCACATGCTGTCGGACGAAGTGGCGCGCCTGCGCGTGCTGCGCCCGTCGGTGCGCAAGAGCTGGCTCGAGAAAGGCCCCGGCGCTGCGCCCGAGAAGCGCGGGCAGGAGCCGTTCGTCGAGGTCTCGTGGGACGAGGCGCTCGACCTCGTGGCGAAGGAAATCGCCCGGGTGAAGGACAAGCACAGCAATCGCTCGATCTTCGGCGGCTCCTACGGCTGGTCGAGCGCCGGCCGCTTTCATCACGCGCAGAGCCAGGTCCATCGCTTCCTGAACTCGGTCGGCGGCTATGTGCGCCACCAGGACTCGTACAGCCTGGGCGCGGCACGCGTGCTGATGCCGCACATCGTGGCGACGATGGAGGAGCTGCAAGCCAGTCATACCAGTTGGAAAGTGCTGGCCGAGCACTGCAAGCTGTTCGTCACGTTCGGCGGCGTGCCGCGCAAGAACGCGCAGATCAATGCCGGCGGCGTCGCGACGCACACGGTCAAGGCGGGCCTCTATGGCCTGCGCGATGCCGGTGTGCGCTTCGTCAACGTCACGCCGACCGCCGAAGACCTCGACAATGGCGGCGACGTCGAGTGGCTGGCTATCCGACCCAATACCGACGCCGCGATGATGCTGGCGCTCTGCCACGTGCTGCTGACCGAGAACCTGTACGACCGCGACTTCCTCGACCGCTACACCGTGGGCTTCGACAAACTGGCGCCCTATCTCGCCGACAAGACGCCGGCATGGGCGGAGAAGATCACCGGCATTTCCGCGGCGCGCATCACTTCGCTGGCGCGCGAGATGGCCGCGACCCGCACGATGGTGTCGATCGGCTGGTCGCTCCAGCGCTCGCATCACGGCGAGCAGCCCTTCTGGGGCCTGATCACGCTCGCCTGCATGCTGGGCCAGATCGGACTGCCGGGCGGCGGCTTCGGCGTGGGCTACGGCCCCGTGAACCTGATGGGCAGCGGCGGTCCGCGCTACTCCGGCCCGACCCTGCCGCAGGGCGCCAATGCCGTGCCGGACTTCATCCCGGTCGCCCGGATCACCGACATGCTGCTGAACCCCGGCGGCAAGACGACCTATAACGGCCACGTCATCACCTACCCCGACATCAAGATGATCTACTGGTCGGGCGGCAATCCTTTCCACCATCACCAGGACCTCAACCGCCTGATGCTGGCGTGGCGCAAGCCCGACACGATCGTGTTCAACGAGCAGTTCTGGACGCCGGCCGCGCGCATGGCCGACATCGTGCTGCCGGCCACCACCAGCCTCGAGCGCGACGATATCGGCTACGGCACGCGCGAGCCCTACATCATCGCCATGAAGAAGGCGCGCGAGCCGATGGGCGAGTCGAAGGACGACTACTGGATCTTCAGCGAGATCGCCAAGCGCCTCGGCCAGGGCCAGCGCTACACCGAGGGCCGCACGCCGATGGAGTGGATGGTCCATCTCTATGCGCAGTCGCGCCAGAAGTCGGCCGAGGCCGGCGTCACGCTGCCGCCGTTCGAGGAGTTCTGGGAAGCGGGCATCGCCGAGGCCCACAGCACGCAGGACCAGCCCGTCATGCTGGGCGCTTTCCGCGCCGACCCTGAGAAGAACCGCCTGAAGACGCCCTCGGGCAAGATCGAGATCTACTCCGAGAAGATCGCCTCGTTCGGCTACGACGACTGCCCCGGCCATGTCGTGTGGATGGAGCCGATCGAGTGGCTGGGCTCCAAGAAGGCCGAGCGCTACCCGCTGCACATGCTGTCGGACCAGCCGGCGGACAAGCTGCACAGCCAGCTCGACCACAGCCCGCACGCGAAGGCGACCAAGGTGAAGGACCGCCAGCCGATCACGCTGCATCCCGACGACGCCAAGGCGCGCGGTATCGCCGACGGCGACCTGCTGCGCGTGTTCAACGATCGCGGCGCCTGCCTCGCCGCGGCGCGACTGAGCGACCGCATCCGTCCCGGCGTGGTGCGGCTGTCGACCGGCGCCTGGTTCGATCCCGAGCAGATCGGCTCCAACCGGCCGCTCGAGAAGCATGGCAATCCCAATGCGCTCACGCTCGATATCGGGGCCTCGAAGCTGTCGCAGGGCTGCGTCGCCCAGACTTGCCTGGTGGAGATCGAGCGTTTCGACGGGCCCGCGCCCGCCGTGACCGCGCATCGGCTGCCGGCCTTCGCCGGCCGCGGCTGAGGGCGTTCAGCCCCCGAGGTTTTCGGCGCGCGCGTCGCTGGGGGTGAGCCCGTAGCGGCGGCGGAACATGCGCGAGAAGGTCGGCGTCTCGCGGAAGCCGCAGCGGATCGCGACCTCGGCGATCGGCACGCCGACGCCGGCGGCAGAGCCCAGCAGCCGGCGCGCCCGCTCGAGCCGTGCCGTCCAGATCACCGCGCCCACGCTCTGGCTCTGCCGCGCGAACACGCGATAGAGCGAGGCGCGCGAGCAACCCAGAGCCGCGGCCACACGCTCCGGCGCGAGGTTTGCGTCGCCGCATTGGCGTTCGATCAGCTGGCGGGCCGCTGCGTAGAAGCCGGTGCCGAACTGCTGCGCATCGTCGATGCGCACCCGATCGGCCTGCAACACCGCCAGCGCCATCTCGGCCGCGCCCTGCACGGCAAGGACGCGCTCCGCCGGTGTCATGTCGGCTGCCGTATCGATCGTGGCCTTCATGTGCTGGCGCAGGACCGCCGCCAGCCCGACGGCAGCGATGCGCCGCCCCGCGAGGCCCGACAGGTCCTCGCCCAGGATTTCCACCACCCGCCGGCGCGACAGCACGATGCCCGAGGAGCGATGGCGCGAGCGCGCGATCTGAACCGGCCGCGCATAGTCGACGATATAGAGGTCGCCCGGCCGCAGCCGATGCTCGCCATTGTGGTCGAGTTCCGCCCGTTCGCCGTCGCGCATGAGCTCGACAGCGATGTCGTCGCCGCCATCGAACCGCGTCCGGCCGACCGCACGGCGGGCGACCACGGCCTCCGAAGCGTGTTCGATGAGTTCCGCGCCCTCGAGCACGATGCGACGCAGGCGCGCCTGGAAGACCCCATCGCTGGCGATCACGGGCTCATTCCGCTTCAGCACCGTCGACCGCCAGAACGCCAGTCGCTCGCCCGGTGCGATCCCGTCGGTCGACAGGTCGACAAGCCGCCCCGCGCCGGCGGTGCCGGACGCCTGTTCGGCCATTGACCTGCCGTCTCGGGACATATCGCTCTGGCTCCCACCCGAAGATATCGACAATATCACATCGGGGAGACGGGACCTGTTCCACTTTTCAAGAATTTGCCGTCACTGAACGGCCAAATGTCCAAGGGGCTTGCGGTCCCCTTGCGGGCAGTTGGCGCGCGATCACGCCGCCATCCTGCACGCCGTTGCCGCCTTGGACACCATTTCTGACTCGGAGACGCTACCTTCATGACCACCACCGGTATCCGCGGCACCTTCTTCGATTTCGTCGACGATCCCTGGAAACATGTCGGGCGGGAACAGGACGCTGCACGCTTCCATGCCGACGGGCTGCTCGTCGTCGAGAACGGCAAGATCGCCGACTTCGGCGCCTACAAGGACATCGCCAAGCGCCACCGCGGCCTCAAGATCACGCACATCAAGGACCGCATCGTGGTGCCGGGCTTCGTCGACGGGCACATCCATTTTCCGCAAACCCGTGTGCTCGGCGCGTTCGGCGAGCAACTCCTGCCCTGGCTGCAGACCTGGGTCTTCCCGGAGGAGAAGAAATACGCCGACCGCAAATACGCCCGCAACGGGGCCAAGCGCTTCTTCGACGCGCTGCTGGCGAGCGGCACCACGACCTGCCAGGCCTTCACCTCCAGCGCGCCGGTCTGCACGGAAGAGCTGTTCGACGAGGCTTCCCGCCGGAACATGCTGACGATCGCGGGCCTCACCGGCATCGACCGTCATGCGCCCGAGGATTTCCTCAATACGCCCGAGCAGTTCTATCGCGAGAGCAAGCGGCTGATCCGCCGCTATCACCGCAAGGGCCGCAATCTCTACGCGATCACACCGCGCTTCGCCTTCGGCTCCTCGCCGGCGCTGATGAAGGCCTGCGAGCGCCTCAAGCAGGAATTCCCCGATTGCTGGGTGAACACCCATGTCTCGGAGAATCCCAGCGAGATCCGTGGCGTCCTCGCCGAGCATCGCGACTGCGCCGACTATCTCGGCGTCTACGAGAAATACAGTCTGGTCGGACCGAAGTTCACGGGCGGTCACGGCGTCTGGCTGTCGGACGACGAATTCCGCCGCCTGTCGAAGAGCGGCGGCGCCGTCTGCTTCTGCCCCTGCTCCAACCTCTTCCTCGGCAGCGGCCTGTTCCGCCTCGGCCGCGCCACCGATCCCAAGGCCCGCGTGAAATTGTCGTGGGGCACCGACATGGGCGGCGGCAACCGCTTCTCGATGCTGAACGTGCTCGACGACGCCTACAAGGTCGGCATGTGCAACAACACGCTGCTCGATGGCAGCGTCGATCCAGGCAGGCAGGACCTGGCCGAATCGGAGCGCAACAAGGTCTCGCCCTATCGCGGCTTCTGGTCCATCACTCTGGGCGGCGCCGAGGGCCTCTACATCGACGAGCAGGTCGGCAACTTCGAGCCCGGCAAGGCCGCTGATTTCGTGGCGCTGGACTGGAACGGCGGACCGCCCGCCACCGCCTGGCATCAATCGCTGGTCGTCGATGCCACGGGTCCCCGCAGCGTCGAACAGGCCGCCAACCTGCTGTTCGGCGTCATGATGGTGGGCGACGAGCGCGCGGTCGACGAGACCTGGGTGGCGGGCAGGCGGCTCTACAAGAAGCAGGGCTGAGAAGATGCCCGCGGCCATGCCGATCGCGCTGGTCGTCCAGCGCCGTGTCCGCGACGGCGGCACCACCGCCTTCGCGCTGTGGGAAGAACGCGTCGCATCGCGCCTGCGCACATGGCCGGGCTTCGTGTCGCAGGAGTCCGTGCCGCCATCGCCGCCGGTCAACGTCGACTGGACGATCGTCCAGCACTTCACCGACGCGCAGAGCGCGCGCGGCTGGCTGCAAAGCCCCGACCGTGCCGCACTGGTCGAGGAGGTGCGCGATCTCCTCGTGGGCCAGGAGGAAGTCCACCTTTTGCCCGAGCGCGGCGCGCGCCCCGCGCGCATGGCCTCGGCGCTGATTACCTACGAGGTGCCGGAGGGCGAGGAGGCCGAATTCCTCAAGTGGCAACGCCGCATCCAGGTGGCCCAGACCCGCTCCCAGGGCTTCGTCCGCCACAAGATCGAGCGGCCGGTGCCCGGCGTGCACGACGATTGGCTGATCGTGCTGAGCTTCGACACCGAGGAGCATTTGCAGGCCTGGCTGGACTCGCCCGAGCGCAAGGCGCTGATCGACGAAGGCGGCCACTTCGGCAAGCAGTTCAAGGTGCGCTACAGCAACCACGGCTTCGACTTCTGGTTTCCCAGCGGCGTCGCGACCGCCCCGACACGGCACGGGATATTCAAGAGCAACCTGCTGGTCTTGCTGGTCCTCTACCCACTCGTCTTCTTGTGGATGTACTTCGTGAGCGCCCCGTTCATCGAGGCGCGCGGCACGCCCTTCTGGGCGGCGCTGTTCATCGGCAACTTCGTCACGTCCCAACTCCTGGGCTGGTGGATGGCGCCGATGATCTTCAAGGCCTTCGCGTGGTGGACCGAGCCGGACGCCAGCCCCGCGCGGCAGGCCACAGGCTACGCGGCCATCGCCGCGCTCTACGGCTTGTCGATGGCCCTCTACGCCTGGCTGCTCGCCCACCCGCTCTGAGGGGCGGCAAGCCGGATCAGTTGCGCCAGCTCGGATCGACCTTGTCGATCTTGCGGATGAGGGCCGCGAACTCGAGATCGCCGATGCCGACCGCAGACTCCATTTCCGAGAAGCGATCCATGTCCGCGCCGGACTTCACCGCGAGATTGTTGCCCATGACGTTGAGCGTTCCGGCCGCGGCGGCGTCGAGCTGGATCTGGCAGGCGCGCTCGAGGCGATAGAGCCGCAGGAAGGCTTCCGGCACCGAACGGCCGGTGGCGAGCAGGCCGTGATTGCGCAGCATCATCGCCTGCGCTTCGCCGAGATTGTTGAGCAGACGGCCGCGCTCGTCGAGATCGAGGCTGGGGCCCTCGTAGTCGTGATAGGCGAGCTTGCCGCTGAACGCCGTCGAGACCATCGAGACCGGCAGCAGCCCTTCCTGGATCGCGCAGACCGCCATGCCGGCCCGGGTGTGGGTGTGCATCACGACGCGATGGCGCGAGGCGTGCGCCATGTGGACCGCCGAGTGGATCACGAAGCCCGCGTAGTTCACCGGGTAGTCGGACTTGCCGATGATGTTGCCCTCGAGGTCGATCTTCACGAGGTTCGAGGCCGTGACCTCGTCGTAGTTGAGGCCGTAGGGATTGATCAGGAAGTGCGGCTTGTCGCCCGGCACCTTGGCGGTCAGATGGCCGTAGATCAGCTCGGTCCAGCCGAAGTGATCGACCAGCCGGTAGGCCGCGGCGAGCTGCCGGCGCAGGATCGCCTCGCCTTCGTCCGGCGGCAGGGAATAGACGTCGACGCCGGTCAGCGGCTGGTCGGGCGCGATGTGCATATCCATGGGCAGCTCCTCCCGGAAAATCGGAGGTATGATCGGGCAACCCGGAGGAAACGTCCATGGCGGAAAAACCGCGCCTCGATACGACCCGCCTGCAAAAGATGGCCCAGGCCTATTGGGAAAGTGCGGCCCTGATGGCGGCCGTCGAGCTCGAGATCTTCACCGCCATCGCCCGCGGCCAGGACACGATTCCGGCGGTCGCCGAGGCCGCCGGGATCGGCGAACGCAACGCCGAGCGCCTGCTGACCGCGCTCGTGGCGATGACCCTCCTCACCTATGAAGACGGTCCCGCCGGCGGCCGCTTCGCCAACGCGCCCGATGTACAGCGCTTCCTGGTCAAGGACAGCGACCGTTATGCCGGGCCCTGGATCCTGTTCACCAAGCCGCGCTGGGACGCCTACGGCAAGATGAGCGAACGCCTGCGCAGCGCGGAGGTCCACAAGCTCGGTGCCTACCAGGAATTCACCGTCGAGGACGCGCGCCGCTATCACGGCGCCACCTACTCGATCGGCATGGGCGCG
>JAFEFH010000107.1 GCA_018240695.1 Pseudomonadota bacterium
GTGATGACCATCTTCTCCATCGGCGAGGCCGCGACGCGGGCGACGGCGCCGCCCGACAGCACGCCGTGCGTGATGTAGGCCGACACCGACTTGGCGCCATGGTCCATCAGCGCGACGGCGGCGTTACACAGCGTCCCGCCCGAATCGACGATGTCGTCGATCAGCACGCAATGGGTGTTCTTGACATCGCCGATCACGTTCATCACTTCGCTGACGCCCGCCGCCTCGCGGCGCTTGTCGATGATGGCGAGGTCGGCGTTGATGCGCTTGGCGATCGCGCGGGCACGGACCACGCCGCCGACGTCGGGCGACACGACCGTGATCTCGCGGCCCTTGAACGTCTCCTTGATGTCGTTGGAGAGCACGGGGCCCGCGAACAGGTTGTCGACCGGAATGTCGAAGAAGCCCTGGATCTGGCCGGCATGCAGGTCGAGCGTCAGCACGCGGTTGGCGCCGGCGTGGGTCAGGAGGTTGGCCACGAGCTTGGCCGAGATCGGCGAGCGCGAGCCGGTGCGGCGGTCCTGGCGGGCATAGCCGAAGTAGGGCATCACCGCGGTGATGCGGCGCGCCGAGCTGCGGCGCAGTGCATCGATGGTGATCAGCAGCTCCATCAGATGGTCGTTGGCGGGCGCGCTGGTCGACTGGAGGATGAACATGTCCTCGCCGCGGACGTTCTCCAGGATCTCCACGAAAATCTCGTTGTCGGCGAAGCGGCGGATATTGGCCTTCACCAGCGGCAGGGCCAGCTTGGCGGAAATGGCTTCAGCCAGCGGTCTATTGCTGTTGCCGGTCAGGATCTTCATGGCTAAGCCGTTGATCTCAAAAGAGAAAACGGCCACCCCCGGCCGCGACGGGGCGGAACATACCAACGAGTCGGCGGACTGTAAACGCCCTGAAATACTGCATTTTCAGGCGCTCGGGGCCTTCACTATAGTCGGCGGCGCATGACCTCCATCAAATTCCACACGATCGCCGGACTGCCGAAGTCCGTCTCGCCCTCCAGCCATGCCACCGAGGCCGATGGCTTCGTCTACCTGACGGGCCAGTTCGGCCGCGATCTCGACGATCCGGCGAAGCCTCTGCCCGAGGGCATCCGCGCGCAGACCGAGCGAACGCTCTCCAACATGCGGCGCGTGCTGGGCTCCCTCGACCTCACGATGGGGCAGGTGCTGCGGGTGCGCGTGTTCCTGACCCGCTTCAAGCGCGACTACGACGCGATGAACGAGGTCTATGCCGGATTCTTTCCCGACGGCGCCCGCCCGGTCAGGACCTGCGTCGGTGTCACCGACCTTGTCCGCGACGCCCTGATCGAGATCGATTGCGTCGCCAGGCGGTGACGCTCTGAGCCAAGGTCAGGCGTGCGGGTTGGCCACGAACGGCCACTGCGTCTTGTCGGCCTTGGTGTAGGGCAGCAGCGACCAGTCCGGCACCAGCGCGCCCGGCGCGGCCACGTAGACGACCTCCGACGCGATCGGCGCGTAGGCGGCGTGGAAGTGCTGCATCGACTTCACGACCACGACCTTCTTGGTCGACGGGTCGACGCCCACCTTGGTGAAGCAGTCGAGGCTGTGGCACTGGCTGCGCTTGGTGTTGACGATCACCGTCACGCCCTCGATCTGAAGCGCCGCGGCGTCGCCGATCGGGTTGGTGCCCTTGCGCTGGCCGCCGAACTGGATGGTGACGTCGGTCGCGAGCTTCAGCACCTTGGCACGCGCGTCGATCGGCGGGCCGGACTGCGGCCCGAGCTTGCCGCCCAGGCGAATATCGAGCTCGGCACCCTCGCCGACCTCGAACGCGAGCTTCACCGCGCCGGGATCCCAGAACATGGCGATGGCCGCGTCCTTGATCTTCTTGTCGAGCAGTTCGCGCAGGATGAACGTCGAATCGGAGGCCGCGCCGCCGCCGGCGTTGTCCGACACGTCGGCCAGCACCATGGGTTTGGGCAGGTTGTGCGAGGACACGCGCGCCATCGCCGCGTCGAGCGACACATAAGGCGGCTGCGTCTTGTCGCGCATGCCGAAGAATTCGAGGCCGAGCTCCCGGGCGAGCTTCTCCGCCTTCGGCTTGTCGTTGTCGGTGACGGCGATGATGCGGCTGCGCATCTCGCCGATGTCCGACCACGGGAAGCCGTGGGCGATCGACAGCGACAGCACGCCGTCCTTGCCTTCCATCGACGACAGCTTGTCGACGAAGCCGCGCATCGGCTCGCGCGTGGTGTGGAACACGCCGATCATGCGGCAGTCGAACGAGGCCATCACTGGCTTGGTGCGGCCCTCGATGGCGCCTTCCATGACGTTGAACAGGTCGTCGGCGCGGTCCGAGACGTCGACATGCGGATATTCCTTGAACAGCACCAGCACGGTGGCGTCGCGCATCGTGCCGTCGCCGATGTTGCAGTGGAGGTCGAACTCGACGCCCACGGGAATGTCGGGGCCGACGACCTTGCGGACGTGCGCGAGCAGGTCGCTCTCGCAGTCGTCATAGCCCTCGGCGACCATGGCGCCGTGCATCGAGAAGAAGCAGGCGTCGACCGGCATGGCGGCCTTGAGGTCGGCCACGATCTCGTCGCGGAAGGCCTCGTAGACCTTCTTCACCGTCTTGCCGGCGGGCATGGCGAAGGCGCACAGGCTCTCGACCACCGTCCAGCCCTTGGCCTCCGAGCGCTTGCGCCACACGTCGAGCGGCGCGCCGAACATCGGCACGTTCGTGCCGTAGCTGCCCTTGCGATAGAGGCAGGTGTCCTCGAACAGCTGGTGGCCGGTCGGGATGGAGGCGAAGGTGTTGGTCTCGGTGCCGAGGCACGCGGTGAAGATTTTCTTGCTCATGCCGCGGACTGTAGCGCTATTTCAGCGCCGCGAACCAGACGATCGTTGATCGACTTGATGACCGGCGCCGCCTTACGCCGCGCTGGCCTTGCTGAAGTCCCAGTGGCGGCCGGGGGCGGCGGCGAACAGCGCCTTGGTGTAGTCGTGCCGAGGCGCGCCGAACACCTGCTCGGCGGCGCCGTATTCGACCACCTTGCCCTGGCTCATCACCGCCACGAAGTCGCAGATCTGGGCCGCGACGCGCAGGTCGTGGGTGATGAACAGCACCGCGAGCTTCAGGCGCTGGCGGATCTCGTCGAGCAGCTCGAGCACCTGCTTCTGCACCGACACGTCGAGCGCCGAGACCGCCTCGTCGGCGATTAGCAGCTCGGGCTCCATGGCGAGGGCGCGGGCGATGCAGATGCGCTGGCGCTGGCCGCCCGAGAACTGGTGCGGATAACGGTCGAGCGCGTTGGGATCGAGGCGCACGGTCTCCATCAGGGTGCGGGCGCGCGCCAATGCCTCGGACCGGCTGAGGCCGAAGTTCATCGGGCCTTCGACGATCGAATCGCCCACGGTCATGCGCGGGTTGAGCGAGCGGTACGGATCCTGGAAGACGATCTGGACCTTGCGGCGGTGCGGGCGCAGGCGGCCCGGCGGCAGCGTCGCGATCTCGGTGTCGCCGAGATAGACCTTGCCTTCGGTGGGATCGATCAGGCGCGCGATGCAGCGCGCCACCGTCGACTTGCCCGAGCCCGATTCGCCCACGATGCCAAGCGTCTCGCCGCGGCGGATGTCGAGGTCGACGTCGGCGGCCGCGCGCACGGTGCGGCCCTTCTGGAAGAAGCCCTTCGAGACGTAGGTCTTGCCGAGCTTCTCGGTGCGCAGCACGGTCTCGCCGTCGCGGCGCACGCCGCGGTGCGCCGGCACGATCGACGGCACCGAGCCGATCAGCATCTTGGTGTAGTCCTGGGTCGGCCGCGACAGGATCTGCTCCGTCGGGCCCATCTCGACCAGCTCGCCCCAGCGCAGCACGGCCACGCGGTGCGCGATCTCGGCGACGACGCCGAAATCGTGGGTGATGAACAGCACGCCGGTGCCCTGGCCTTCCTGCAACTCGGCGATCAGCTTCAGGATCTCGGCCTGGGTCGTGACGTCGAGCGCGGTGGTCGGCTCGTCGGCGATCAGCAGCACCGGATCGAGCACCAGCGCCATCGCGATCATGATGCGCTGGCGCTGGCCGCCCGAGAGCTGGTGCGGGAACGAGGCGTAGATGCGCTCCGGCTCCGGCAGCTTCACGCGCGTGAGGATGGCGATGATCTTGGCCTTGCGCGCCGCGGCATCGAGTTTGGTGTGGGTCTCCAACACCTCGTCGATCTGCTCGCCGCAGGTCATGACCGGATTGAGCGCCGTCATCGGCTCCTGGAAGATCATCGACATGCGCGTGCAGCGCAGTTGCCGCAGGCGATCTTCCGAGGCCGCCAGGATGTTCTCGCCTTCGAGCAGGATCTCGCCGCCGGTCGGCTTCAGCGCCTTGGCCAGCAGGCCCATCACCGTGAACGCGATGACCGACTTGCCCGAGCCCGATTCGCCCACCAGGCAGACGATCTCGCCGGGATTGACGGTGAAGCTCACGTTCTCCACCGCATGCACGCGGTCGGCGCCCTTGGGCAGAGCGACGGTGAGGTTGCGGACCTCGAGGACGGGTTTCTTGTCTGGCATCACGCTACTCCGTCATCCCGACCGGAGCGCGAAGCGCGGAGTGGAGGGACCTGTTCATGTTGCTGTCGACGGCGAAGAGGAGGCCCCTCGGCTTCGCTGCGCTCCGCTCGGGGTGACGGGGAATGATCATACCTTCTTGCTCATTTTCGGATCGAGCGTGTCGCGCAGGCCGTCGCCCATGATGTTGATGGCGAGCACGGCGAAGGCGAGGAAGATGCCCGGATACATGATGTTGTGCGGGAACACGCGGAACAGCGTGCGGCCCTCGGCCATGATGTTGCCCCAACTCGGCGTCTCCGGCGGGATGCCGATGCCGAGGAAGCTCAGGATCGCCTCGATGATGATCGCGGCGGCGGCGGTGAAGGTCGCCTGCACGATCAGCGGGGCCACGGTGTTAGGGAGGATGTGGCGCCACATCAGCGTGATGGTGGGCGTGCCGACCGAGATCGCGCCCTCGACATAGGGCTCCTCGCGCACGGTGAGCACGACCGAGCGCACCAGGCGCACGACGCGCGGCACCTCGGGCACGACGATGGCGAAGATCACGGTGACGAGGCCGGCGCGCCAGATCGAGACCAGCGCGATGGCGAGCAATATGGGCGGTATCGCCATCAGCCCGTCCATGATGCGCATGATGATGCCGTCGGCCCAGCGCACGTAGCCCGAGATCAGGCCGATGGCGAGGCCGAGCGCGACCGCGATGATGGCGACCGAGATGCCGACGGTGAGCGAGACGCGCGTGCCGTAGATCACGCGGCTGTAGACGTCGCGGCCCAGGCTGTCGGTGCCCATGATCGCCGTGCGCTTGGCCTGCGTGCCGTCGTCGAGGCGGTAGGTCAGCACCGTGTCCGGCTTCTTGTTGCGCATCGCCGGATCGATGCGCGTCGGATCGACCGTGCCGAGATAGGGCGCGAGGATGGCGATGACCAGCATGATCAGCAGAATCGCGCCGCCGAAGATGACGCTCGGGTTGCGGATAGCCAGCGCCCATACGCTGCGGCGCCTGGACGTCGCGGCGGCGATCGCCGCCGAATCGACGACGGCGTCGGGAAGTGTAGCGCTCAATAGCGGATCCTCGGATCGAACAGGGTGTAGCTGATGTCGATCAACAGGTTGATGACGACGTAGACCACCGAGAACATCAGGATCACGGCCTGGATGGTCGGGAAGTCGCGGCTCAGCACCGCCTCGACGGTGAGACGGCCGAGGCCGGGCAGGCCGTAGACGCTCTCGGTCACCACGGCGCCGCCGATCAGCAGCGCGATGCCGATGCCGATCACGGTCAGGATCGGCACGGCGGCGTTGCGCAGCGCATGGCGCATCAGAACGACGCGGGTGCTGAGGCCCTTGGCGCGGGCGGTGCGGATGTAATCCTCGTTCAGCACCTCGAGGATGCTGGCGCGCGTGATGCGGGCGAGCAGGGCGATGTAGACGATCGCGAGCGTGATGCTGGGCAGCACCATGCGCTCGAGGAACTGCCAGAAGTCGACGCCGATGCGGACATAACCCTGCACCGGCAGCCAGCCGAGGTTGATGGCGAAGATGTAGATCAATATGTAGCCGATCACGAAGGTCGGCATGGAGAAGCCCAGCACCGAGAAGCCCATGACGATGCGGTCGATCCACGAGCCCTGGCGGTAGGCCGCGAGCACGCCGAGCGGCACGGCCGTGAACACGGCGATGATCAGCGTGCAGATCGACAGCGCCAGGGTCGGCTCGAGGCGCTGCTGGATGAGTTCGACGACGGTCTTCTTGAAGAAGAAGCTCTCGCCGAAATTGCCGTGCAGCATGTCGCCGATCCAGATCGCGAACTGCTGCCAGATCGGCAGGTCGAGGCCGAGCTTGCCGCGGATCATGGCGATCTGGTCGGAGGTTGCATTGTCGCCGGCGATGACGGCCGCCGGATCGCCCGGCGTCAACCGGAGCATCAGAAAGACGAAGATCGCCACCACCGCGAGAACCGGGATGATGGCGATCAGACGACGGGCGATGAAATCGAGCATTTCCCTCTCGGTTCAGGCTTTCTCGACGTTCCACATGACAGGCACCGGCGCCTTGAGCCAGCCCTTGATGTTCTTGCGCGCGGCGCCGGGACCGTACCACTGTCCGATCCATCCGTACTGTGCGGTTTCGATCGCGCGGTTCTGCACGGCGAGCGCCATCTGCTTGGCCTTCGCCGGATCGGTCTCCTTCGAATAGGCGTCGCGCAGCTTCTCCATCTCCGGATCGGTCGGCCAGCCGAACCACGACTTGTCGCCCAGGGCCACCATGTAGGTGTTGGAGATCGGGTTCATGATGTCGGCTGCCACGGTGAAGGTGTGGAACAGGTTCCAGCCGCCCTGGCTCGGCGGATCCTTCTTGGTGCGGCGCGTGACCAGCGTCTGCCAGTCCATCGACTGCATGTCGACCTTGAAGCCGCCCTTCTCGAGCTGGGCCTTGGTGACCGGCGCGGTGTTGGTGAGCACCGGCAGCGTCGTCGACTGCATCAGCACGATCGGCGTGCCGTCGTAGCCCGCTTCCTTGAGCAGCGCCTTGGCCTTCTCGTAGTTCGGCTTGACGAACAGTCCGTTCGGCGCGTCGAAGGCGTTGGGCGTGCCGCTGATGAAGGCGGCGCCGCTCACCTTGTAGTACTCGGGCTCGCCGACGGTCGCCTTCAGGTACTCCTCCTGCTCGATGCAGAGCAGCGCGGCCTGGCGGATCTTCGGGTTGTTGAACGGCGGCTGCGTGTGGTTCATGCGGTAGATGAACTGCTGGCCGAGCGGGTTCCAGTCGACGAGCTGGACGCCCTTGTCGGCCTTCATGATCGGCAGCAGGTCGTGCGGCGGCTGCTCGATCAGGTCGATCTCGCCGGCGATGATCGCGTTCACCTGCTGCTGCGGGTCGGGCATCTCGATGATCTCGACCCGGCCGACCTTGACGACCTTGCCGCCGCTCAGGCCCGAGGGCGCCTCGGCGCGCGGCTTGTACTTGTCGTTCTTGACGTAGACGTGCTTCTCGCCGGGCTTGGACTCGGCGTTGATGTACTTGAACGGACCCGAGCCCATCTGGCTGTCGATCTGCTTGAACGGATCGGTCTCGGCGATCTTCTTCGGCATCATGAAGGGCACGTTGGACGACGGCTTGCCGAGCGACTCGAGCACCAGGCCGTACGGCTCCTTGAGCTGCATGGTGAAGGTCTTGGCGTCGACCGCCTTGAACTCCTTCACGAAGTCCATGAGCTTCAGCCCCATCGCGTCGCGCGCGCCCCAGCGCTTGATCGAGGGGATGCAGTCCTCGGAAGTGACCGGCGTGCCGTCGTGCCAGGCCAGCCCATCGCGCAGCGTGAAGGTCCACAGCGTCTTGTCGGCCGACACCGAATACTTGTCGACCATCTGCGGCTTCACTTCGTTGTTCGCGTCCATCGCGAACAGCGTGTCGTAGATGAAGTAGCCGTGGGTGCGCGTGACGTAGGCCGTCGTCCAGATCGGATCGAGGATCGTCATGTTGCCGGCCTGCACGAACTTCAGGACCTTGCCGTCCGCCGCCCGTGCCGCCGTCGTCGCGACCGTGGTGGCGCCGCCCGCGAGGGCCGCGCCGGCCGTCAACGCGCCAAATGTACGCCGCTTGATTCCTGCCTTCTTCTTCATCATCCCCTCCGTTGATCTCCCATCGAGAAGAGCGGGCCCCCCAGACCCGCCCTTGTCGATGGGCACGCGGGATGCCGGAGCATCCCGCGTGCGGATCGCGTCTACTTCTTCTTGGTCATGTTCCAGAACACCGGCACCGGCGCGGTCAGCATGCCGTCCAGCGAGGTGCGCTGCACGGCGGGCTGGTACCACTGGCCGAGGTTCACGTGCGTGGGATGGTCGACCCAGTACTTCTGGAGGTCGATGGCGATCTGCTTCTGCTTGGCCGGGTCGCTCTCCTTCGAGAAGGCGTCGCGCATCTTCTCGATCTCCGGATCGCACGGCCAGCCGAACATCGCCTTGTCGCACGAGGCGTTGAAGAAGCCGGCCATCACCGGATTGAGGATGTCGGCGGCGACCCACGAGGTCAGCATCAGGTTCCAGCCGCCCTTGTCGATCGGGTCCTTCTTCGCGCGGCGCGCGACGACCGACTGCCAGTCGGACGACTGCATGTCGACCTTGAAGCCCGCGGCCTCGAGCTGCGACTTGGCGACCGGCGCGAGGTTGGTCAGCACCTGGAGGTCGGTCGATTGCAGCAGCACGACCGGCGTGCCGTCATAGCCCGCTTCCTTCAGCAGTTCCTTGGCCTTGGCGGCGTTCTGGTTCAGCACGTCCTTCATGCCCTCTTCGCTGGCCAGCGGCGTGCCGCAGATGAAGACCGGCTTGCAGACCTTGTAGTACTTCGGATTGCCGATCGTGGCCTTGAGGAAGTCCTCCTGGCCGAACGCGACCATCACCGCATGACGGATCTTGGCGTTGTCGAACGGCTTGAACGCCTGGTTGAAGCGCATGACGTACTGGTTGCCGAGCGGATTGAACTCGACCAGCTTGACGTTCTTGTCCTTGGTCAGCAGCGGCAGCAGGTCGGTGCTGGGCTGCTCGATCATGTCGATCTCGCCGTTCTGAAGCGCCGCGATCTGGGTCTGCGGATCGGGCATGGCGATCCATTCGACGCGGTCGACCTTGACGACCTTGCCGCCGGCGAGGCCCGAGGGCGCCTCGCTGCGCGGCTTGTACTTGGTGTTCTTCGTGAACACGACCTTCTCGCCCGGCTTCCACTCGTTGGCGACGAACACGAACGGACCCGAGCCGATCACGTCCTCGACCTTGATCTGCGTGTTGGGATCGGTCTCGGCCGTCTTCTTCGGCATCATGAACGGCACGTTCGACGACGGCTTGCCGAGCGACTGGAGGACCAGGCCGTACGGCTCCTTCATCTTCATCTTGAAGGTCTTGTCGTCGACCTTGTCGAGGCTGGCGACGGAGGCCATCATCTTCTGGCCCATCGAGTCCTTGGCCGCCCAGCGCTTGATCGAGGCGATGCAGTCTTCCGAAGTGACCGGCTTGCCGTCGGACCAGACCAGGCCGTCACGCAGCGTGAAGGTCCAGGTGAGCTTGTCGGCCGAGACGTCGTACTTCTCGACCATCTGGGGCTTCACCTCGAACTTCTCGTCCATCGCGAAAAGCGTGTCCCAGACCATGTAGCCGAAGTTTCGCTGGATGTAGGCCGTGGTCCAGATCGGATCGAGGATCTTCACGTCCGAATGCATGACCGCCTTGATGGTCTGCGCCGCCACCGGCGCGGGCAGCGCGCCCGCCACGCCGCCGATACCGGCGGCCAGCGCCAGTGCGAAAACCGATTTCCTGAATTCAAACATGGATAGCCTCTCCCTTGAGCCCTGTTGTCTTTGCAATATTCGAGCCGACCCTTCTTGGGACAGTAGCAGTCCACAGCCCCCCTCTGACAAGCCGATTCAGGTCGTGCGGAGACGCGCGCGGCTGCGCCGCAGCGGTAATCAGCGCGGTACGCTCAGTGCCTTGTCGAGCAGTTCCAGCACGCCCTCGACGGCGGCGGCTGCGACAATGTCGCCGAATCCCGCCCAACTGCCGCGCGTCGCGGCGGCTGGCACCGGATTGGCCTGCTCTATGTTGCCCACGTCCCGGCCCTTGGGGTCCTTCAGCGTCCACTTCACCGAGAGCTGGGCGGTGCGCTCGTCGACCGGCGTCAGCACGACCGTGCCGGTGACGGTGAAGGTATCGGCGCCGGCGGTGTCGATCACCACGACCTTGCTCGAGCCGAGTGCGCGGCGCATGCCCGAGAAGAGCTGCTTGTTGCCGTCGGACGGCGCGCCGGTGACGGGCGCCACCCTCACCTTGACCTGCGGCGCGGGCGGCGTCGCGGGCGCGGCCTGCTTGCCGCCGGACGCGGCGGCGGCGGGTGCGCCGGCGGCCGAAGCCGCGGCGGCGGTGACGGAGGCCGGCGCCTCGGGGCCGAAGGTCGGCTCGGCCGCCGGCGCCGTGACGCCGGCGGCGACGGCGCCGATCGAGCGCGGATCGACGCTCTGCGATTTGCCCATCAGGGAGGCAACGCGCGGCGCGGCCTGCTGGGCGATGCGCGAGACCAGCCAGTCGCTCGCCTCGGCATAGTCGTTGGGCTGGGTCGTGGTCTTGCTGACGACGGGGCCGCGCGGCTTGCCGTCGCCCAGCAGGTACCACTCGACCTCGACCTCGATGCCGCTGCCGAGCGGCGCGTCGCGCGTGGTCATGGCGCCCGACAGGCGCAGCGGCGCGCGCGACGGCTGGAGCGCTGCGACGACGCCGTAGGCCTGGAGTTCGATGGCCAGCGCCGCGGCCAGCCGCTCGGCCATCTTGTCGGGCATGTTGGCCGGCGTCTCGATCGTGACCTCGGCGGTGTCCCGCTTGGGCCGATAGGGCGCGGGGCCGTCATGCTCGAACGGTTTCGGCGTGTTGCCGCAGGCGGCGAGGCCGAGCAGCAGCATGAGCGCCAGCGCCAGCAGCGCCTTCACATCATGACGCATGTCGCGATCGCGCCCAACAGGCAGCAGGCCATCAGGATGATGAGGTACGGCACCTCAGCCCTCCAGCGCGATCGCCGAGAGGCCGCGGCCGTAGTCGCGCACGCCGTCGAGCGTGTTGCGCCGGTAGCTGAAGAAATCCTCGGTCGCGGTCAGCGTGTCGTGGCCGGTCGCCTCGACGGCGACGCCGACGCGGCCGATGCGATGCACCAGATAGCCCGCGAGATCGAAGATGAAGTGGCCCGCGCGCGGCGAGGGCTTGAAGAACGGCGCATTGGCCTCGTCCTGGGCGAGGAACGGCGCGGGGAACTCGGGGCCGACTTCATAGGAGTCGCGCCCGATGCAGGGGCCGACGGCGACGCGCAGCCGCTCGCGGCGCGCGCCGAGCTTCTCCATCGCATCGATCGTGGCCTCGACGACGCCGCCCAGTGCGCCCTTCCAGCCCGCATGCGCGGCGCCGATCACGCCGCCTTGTGAATCCGCCAGCAATACCGGCGCGCAGTCGGCGGCCATCGCGCCCAGCGCCACGCCCGGCCGGTTCGTCACCATGCCGTCGGCGCGCGGCGCGCCCGGCGAGACCCAGCGCTCGCGGTCGATGGTCAGCACGTCGGCGGAATGGATCTGATAGAGCGTGAGCAGGTCGGGCTCCTGCAAGCCGAAGGTCGCCGCGACCCGGCGGCGGTTCTCGCGCACATTGTCGGGACTGTCGGCCGAGCCGTAGCCGCAATTGAGCGACGTGAAGAGGCCGCTGCTGACCCCGCCGCGGCGGGTGAAGAAACGGTGCTGCACGCCGGGCAGGCCGGCGAGCGTCTTGGCCTGGATCGCCTCGGGGATCATGTCGGGGGTCATGTCGCTTCCGAAAAACCGGGCGGTGCTGCGCTTCTGTCGTCGCCCACCGCCATCACGCGGAACAAGGTGCCCATTTGGCCGGGATCGATCAAGCGGTGCAGGCCTGCGTCGAGGGCATGGCGCTGCGCTTCCGATGCACGCGCCTTCAACGTTTCCGCGCGCTGCCTGATTCCCAGCCGCGCGAGGAACGCGCCCTGGCCGACCGGGCCGAAGCTCCGCGCGCCCGCCGCGGCGGCAAGGGCCGCGAAATCGACGTGGCTGCTGAGGTCGGTCTCGCCCGGCCGTTCGAGGAGATCGGCGCGGCGGTGGCCGCGCACCGCCTGCAACGACGCCGCCGGACCCGACGCGTCGTAGCCATAGTCGACGATCAGCGCCCAGCCGCCGTCGCGGCGCAGGCGCGCGCCGATCGCGGCCGCGATCGCGCGGCCGGCTTCGCAGAGTTCGGCTTCGGCATCGGTCGCGGCAGCGGCGGGCAGGAACGGCGCGAACGGCGTCGCGCCGGGCGCCAGCGCGAGCGTCAGCGTCTCGCCATCGGCCGCGAGGCCCACCATGCGCTCGCGCCAGCCGCTGTCGGTCCTGTGGAACTGGCGCACCGGCAGCGCGTCGAAGAATTCGTTGGCGACCAGCAGCAGCGGTCCCGCCGGCACCGCGTCGAAGCGCTCATGCCACTGCGGCGTGAAGGCCGCGAGCGCCTCGGCTTGTTGCGCGCGCAAGGTCTCGCTGGTCTCCACGAGATGAAGATCGAGCGCGGCGTGGAAACCCGGCACGCCGCGCGTGGCGCGCAACGCGTCGGCCATCAGGGTGCCGCGTCCCGGTCCCAGCTCGACCAGGCGCACCGGCGCGGGACTGCCCATCGCCAGCCAGCGGTCGGCGAGCCAGGCGCCGATCAGCTCGCCGAACATCTGCGAGATCTCGGGCGCCGTGGTGAAGTCGCCGCCAGCGCCGAGCGGCCCCCCGGCACGCGCATGGGCGCGGCGGTAGTAGCCCAAGGTCGGATGGCCGAGCGCCTCGGCCATGAAGTCGGCGAGGGAGATCGGTCCGGTGAGCGCGATGCGCCGCGCGATGCGGCGGCCGAGCTCCGTCGTCACGCGATGGCCGGCCGCCGGTAGGCGCGCACGATCAGCGCGAGGCCGAACAGCACCATCGGCAGCGACAGCACCATGCCCATGCTGAGCCAGCTCGTGCCCAGCAGGAATCCCAGGAACGAGTCGGGCTCGCGGAACAGCTCGCCCACGATGCGCGCCATGCCGTAGCCGGCGCAGAAGGTGCCGGTCACGAGGCCCGGCCGGCGGCGGCCGTCGGTCAGGCGCCACACCAGCACGACGACCGTGAGCAGCACGACGCCCTCGAAGAACGCCTGGTAGAGCTGGCTGGGATGGCGCGGCTCGGGCCCGCCGCGCGGGAACACCATGGCCCACGGCACGTCGGACGGACGGCCCCACAGCTCGCCGTTGATGAAGTTGGCGATGCGGCCGAAGAACAGCCCGACCGGCGTCACGATCGCCACGAGGTCCGACAGCATGAACGGGCTGGTGTTGTTGCGCAGCGCGTAGGTGATGATCGCCACGATCACGCCGAGCAAACCGCCGTGGAAGGACATGCCGCCTTCCCACAGGGTGAAGATCTGCAACGGGTTCGCGAGGAAGAAGGAGGGCTTGTAGAACAGTACGTAGCCGATGCGCCCGCCCAGGATCACGCCGAGCGCGGCCCACAGGAGAAAGTCGTCGATCTTCTCGGGCGACAGGATCTTCGGCGGCTGCTCGCAGACCCGGCGCATCACGCGCCAGCCGATCACGAGGCCCGCGATATAGGCCAGCGCATACCAGCGGATGGCGAACGGACCGAGATGGATCAGGACGGGGTCGATCTCGGGATAGGGGATCAGCAGGGAGGTCATGTGCGGCACCTTATAGACCCTTCTTCCTGCGTCGCGCGGCGTTCAAATGCACGGCGCTCAAATTGGTCGCGGCGCCGCCCCTGGGGGGAGCGGCGCCGCTGAGGACGATCCAACAGTAGAGTGTTTTTGTTTTACAGAGGGGGCGTCGGAGGGTCCTTTGGCGGGATCGGCGAAATCAGGCTTCGCCGACGGTCTCGAGAATGGCGGCCGTCAGTGCGTCGGTCGGCGACTTGCCGGCCCACACGACATACTGGAAGGCGGGATAGAAGCGCTCGCTCTCGGTGATGGCCACCTCGACGAGGTCGTTGAGCTGTTCGGCGCGCAGGCCGTCCGTGCCTCGCAGCGGAATGGCGTGGCGGAACATCGGCAGGCCTTCCTCGGTCCACAGATCGAAGTGACCCAGCCACATCTTTTCGTTGATCAGCGCCAGCAGGCCGTGGATGTCGGTGTGGCGCTCGTTCGGGATGCGCACGTCGTAGGCGCAGGTGAAGTGCAGCGCTTCGACGTCGTCGCGCCAGGAGAAGAACATCCGGTAGTCGCACCAGCGGCCGGCGACTTCGACGGCGATTTCCCGGTCCGAGGTCCTGTCGAACGGCCAATCGTTGGCGGAGACGACCTTCTCGATCATCTCGAGCGGGTTCAGATCTGCCTTGTGCCGGATCCGCTCGTGTCGCAATAACGCCATCCACCCACTCCCCAGTCTTTCCGCACTGCGGCTCCTAGGGGGTGAGCCGTTCTGCCTGCGGTGACCGTATATCGTGGCGGGTACCCAACTACCCACAAGCTGTAGCCTGCCATAAGGGTGACTCCCTCCGCAATAAGAAATGGCCGGGTAAAACGGGGAAAGAGTCAGCGATTCCATGAATTTAATCCCCAGCGCTCAGATTCGAATCCCGAAATTCCGCAGTCCGAATCGGAGGACCGTGCCTATGCATTGGGCAAATACGACTCCGCAGCGCGACCTGGCGCATTAGCAGGCAACTTGGGGCTTGGCATCGCGGTTGCTGGGAAGGGGCGATCAACCCGGAGGACCCATGCAGCGCGCCGACGTGACCGAGAAGATCCTGAGCGCCAAGCGCCTCAAGGAAATGACCTGGGCGGCGGTCGCCCGGAAGATCGGCGGCGCCTCGCCGGTTCTGATCACCGCCGCCTGCCTCGGCCAGATGAAGATGACGAAGGAGCAGGCGGGCAAGGCGGCCCGGCTGTTCGGCCTCAACAAGGAAGAGACGCTGCTGCTCCAGGAAGTGCCCTATCGCGGGTCGCTGCCGCAAGTGCCGCCGACCGATCCGCTGATCTACCGCTTCTACGAATTGGTCCAGGTCTACGGCACGACGTGGAAGGAGCTGATCCAGGAGGAATTCGGCGACGGCATCATGAGCGCCATCGACTTCGACATGACGCTCGAGCGCCAGCCCGACCAGAAGGGCGACCGGGTGAAGATCGGCCTGTCCGGCAAGTTCCTCGGCTACAGGACCTACTG
>JAFEFH010000108.1 GCA_018240695.1 Pseudomonadota bacterium
GGTCTGGATAGGTCCGTTGCCGAACACGCGCGGCTTGAGGGGCTGGGCCGGCGGATCGTCGACGGGCTTCGAAATCTCCGTGCCGACAAAGCGAACCCCGAGCGCGGCGCCCACGGCGCAGAGCGTGGTGACGACGATCACGATGGCGAGCCAGCGCGGCATGTCTTTTTGAACGTCCTTCCGGCGGTGGAGTTCCGCGATTGAACTGCGCCCGCAAACATGGTGACGATAAGACTTATCCGGATCGAAGGCGAGTATGCGGAACATTCCCATCGGGGCAAAAGCGACGGCGACCTTGCGCGTGCAGCAAGAGCATCTCGCCAACCGGTTCAAGGACGCACTGCTGCCCGAAGTGTTCGCAACGCCGATGATGATCCGGCTCATGGAGAATGCCGCGCTCAACGCGATGCGGCCCTATCTGGATCCCGGCGAAAGCGCGGTGGGTACGGCTGTTGACGTGAAGCATCTGTCCGCCACGCCGGTCGGCCATCAGGTGAGCGCGACGGCCGAGGTCACCGGCGTCGACGGCAAGCGCGTGGACTTCATCGTGTCGGCCCGCGACGAGAAAGGCGAGATCGGCAAGGGCACGCACCAGCGCATCGTGATCGACCTGCAATCGTTCAACGAGCGCCTGGCGCGCAAGGCAAAGTAGGCGCCGCTCAGGCGGGTCCAGGGCCCGCGCATCCGATGTGGCGAGCGTGCCGGATTACGTGACGGAGGTGCGCAGGGAGGCGCCCGCAGAGTTGGTGTTGACTCAAATCTTGAAATGAATACATTCGACATTATGGATTTGAGTCTCAATTGACTGACCTCCTGGCCGACTTGGCGGATCGCCATGTGCGCGGGCGCGACGGCTTGCCGGACGCAATCGCGCGCGCGCTTCGGGAGGCGATCTTCGAAGGCGTGTTCGCGCCCAATGCGCGTCTCCACCAGGACGACATCGCGCAGCAATTCGGGGTCTCCCGCGTCCCCGTGCGCGAGGCGCTGGCCAAGCTCGTCACCGAAGGGCTGGCCGTGCAGCGCTTCAACAAGGGCATCCGTGTCGCGCCGCTCAGCCGCACCGACTTCCAGGACATCATGGAGATGCGGCTCCTTCTCGAGCCGCACGCGCTGCGCCTGTCGGCCCCGCACCTCGAGGGCCGCGACTATGACGACGCCGAGAAAATCCTGGAGCAGGTCAGTCCGTCGGCGCTCGGCTCCGAGGCGGCCGCCCTGCATTGGATGTTTCACAATCGGCTTTACAGTTGCTCCGGCCGGCCGCGGCTGCTCACGCAAATCTCGTCGCTGCAAATCGCCATCAATCGCTACGTTCTCCCCGTTTGGCGCACCGTGGGGCTGTCGCCCGAATGGGGCGATACCCATCACGAGATCGTCGACGCCCTCCGCGCGGGCGATGTCGACGAAGCCGCTCGCGTCACCGGCGCGCAGATCGAGCACGCCATGCACCGCATGCTGGATCAGCTTCCGGCCACCGTTTCCATGGACGACGAGGACTGACGCGGCAGGGCCGCGATCGGTCGACGGATCATCGGGCACGATCAATTGGGGGATAGGGCCATGAAGGATTGCACAAGCTACCGCGCGTTGTTGGGCGGTCTCATTTCCGCCGTCGCCATCGGGGTCGTCATGACCGCCGTTCCCGGGCGGGACGCCGTTGCCGCGCCGCTCAGCGCGACGGCCGCGAACGATTTCGCCGATGTCGCGCCGGTCAGGGAGATTGCGGCCCTGTTGCCGCCGGGCACGACCGGCCTGACGGTGGCGATGAACCTCTCGACGCCGCCCAACAAGTTCCTCGGCCCCGATGGCCGCACCGCACTCGGCACCAATCCCGATCTCGCGCGCCTGATCGGGCGCGTCCTCGGCATCCCCGTGAAGTTCGCCAACGTCACGTTCGACGGCATCATTCCGGGGATGCTCAGCGGCCAGTTCGACTATTCGATCGCCAGCATGGGCGTGACGCCGGAGCGGACCAAGGTCCTCGACATGGTCGAATATGCCAAGTGGGGCTCGCAGGCGGTCACGCTCAAGACCAGCAAGGTCGATGTCGGCGACATGTGCGGCCTCAACGTCGGCGCGCAGCTCGGCTCGCTGCAATTGGCCAAGCTCCTGCCGGAACTGTCGACCGACTGCACCGGCAAGGGCAAGAAGGCGATCAACATCGTCGGCCTGCCGAGCCAGCAGGATGCGCTGACGCAGCTCACGTCGGGCCGCCTCGACGCGGCCTTCGGCGATACGCCGGTCATGAGTTACGCGGTGCTGCAACAGCCCGTCTTCCGCATCGCCGGCGGCGAGATCCGGCCGCTGCCGATCACGCTGTCGACCAAGAAGGGGAGCGCGCTGACGCCGGCTCTGGTCGCGGCGATGAAGCATATCGTGACGCTCCCGCAATATCGCGAGATCTTCCAGGTATGGGGTCTGCCGCACGCCGCGGTCGACAAGGTCGAGCTCTTCTAGGCATGGCCGTGTCCGGTCCAGACGTCAGGAAGCCCCATCGCTCGCGATGGGAGTATGTCGGCTGGCTCGCGGCCGTCGCGGTGACGGCCCTGCTGTTGCGCTCCGTGATCACCAATCCCAATTTCCATTGGGAGATCGTGGGCCAATACCTGACCGCGGAGATCATCCTGCGCGGCGTCTGGATGACCCTGGTGCTGACCGCCGTCAGCGTGGTCTTCGGCGTGCTGCTCGGTGCGGTGCTGGCGGTGATGATGCGCTCGCCGTCGGCCGTGCTGTCGAAGCTGGCGCTGGGCTATGTCTGGTTCTTCCGCGGCACGCCGTTGCTGGTGCAGCTGATCTTCTGGTTCAACCTCGCCGCGCTCTATCCGACGATCGGCTTGCTCGGCTACGAGGTCAGCGCGACGCACATCATCACGCCGTTCTTCGCCGCAGCCATAGGTCTCACCACCAACGAGGCTGCCTACATGGCGGAGATCATTCGCGGCGGCTTCGAGAGCGTCAACCGCAACCAGGCCGAGGCCGCGAGCAGCCTCGGCCTGCGCCCGCTGCAAGTGACGTTCCGCATCCTGCTGCCGCAGGCGATGAAGGTCATCGTGCCCGTGATCGGCAACCAGACGATCGCGATGCTGAAGAACAGCTCGCTGGTCTCCGTGCTCGGCGTCTCCGAGCTGTTGCACAGCGCCGAGATCATCTACGGCACCAACTACCAGACCATTCCGCTGCTGATCGTCGCCTCGATCTGGTATCTCGGCATGTCGACGATCCTCTCCGTCCTCCAGCACATGGTCGAAGGCATCTATGGACGCGACAGCGGCCGTGTTTCCTCCACGAAGTGGAAGCAGCTGCTCCAGCGAGCCGGCGACGCATGAGCGAGATCGCCGTTTCCGTGCGGGGCCTGGTCAAGCGGTTCGGCGCGTACACCGTGCTGAAGGACGTGGACTTCGAGGTCGAGGCCGGCACCGTATCCTGCATCATCGGGCCGAGCGGGTCGGGCAAGTCGACGCTGCTCCGCTGTCTCAATAGCCTCGAGGAAATCCACGGCGGCGAAGTGCGCGTGTTCGGCGAGCTTCAGGGCTACCTGCTCGTGCGCGGCGGCTATCGCCGGCTGTCGCCCGATCGACTGGCCCGCCAGCGCGAGCAGGTCGGCATGGTCTTCCAGAACTTCGCACTGTTTCCGCACATGACGGTCGAGCAGAACCTCGTTTGCGCGCCGATCCTGCTGGGCAAGGAAACCGCGGCGGCCGCCCGTGCGCGCGCCGACGAGTTGCTCGCCATGGTCGGCATGACGGGATACGAGGCGTCCTATCCCGCGCAATTGTCCGGCGGTCAGCAACAGCGTGTCGCCATCGCCCGCGCGATGATGATGAACCCGCGCGTCCTGCTGTTCGACGAGCCCACGTCGGCGCTCGACGCCGAGCGCGTCAGTGAAGTGCTCGAGGTCATGAAGACGCTGGCCAGGGCTGGTAAGACAATGATCGTCGTGACACACGAGCTTGGCTTCGCGCGAGAAGTCGCCAATGTCGTGACCTTCATGGACGAAGGCGTTGTCGTGGAATCCGGAAGTCCCGGCCAGGTCCTGGGCAGGCCGGAACGCGACCGCACCAGGGCCTTCCTGTCGAAGGTTCTTTAGCAAGCTGATCGAAAGCAGGAGACGTCGGGTGGTCGATTTCGGGAAGTTCAAGGTCGTTACGTTCGATTGCTATGGCACGCTGATCGACTGGGAGACGGGCATCGCCCAGCGCACGCGGCCGTGGGTCGAGGCGATCAATCGCGCGATCCCGATGGACCTCGTCATCACGTCCTTCGCGCTTCATCAGGCCAAGCACCAGCAGGTCCGGCCGACATTGCTCTATCCGGAGGTGCTGTTCCGCACGTGGCAGGACATCGAGCGGACCTTCGGTTGGGCCGAGGATCGCCGCCATGCCGAGCAATTCGCGGCCTCCGTCCCGGACTGGCCGGCCTTCGCCGATACGATCGAGAGCCTCGAGTACCTGTCGCGCTTCTACAAGCTCGCGATCCTGTCGAACGTCGACAATGCGTCGCTGGCGGGAACCATCCACCGCCAGTTGAAGGTACCCTTCGAGTTGACCGTGACGGCCGAGGACGTCGCCTCCTACAAGCCGGGCCTGCCGCACTTCACCCGGGCGTTCGAGCTGTTGGCCGCGAAAGGGATCGCCAAGGACGAGATCCTGCATGTCGCGCAGAGCAAGCATCACGACATCCGGCCGGGCCGCGAGCTCGGGCTGACGTCGGTCTGGGTCAACCGCCGGCACGATCGCCCCGGCAGCGGCGCGACCCTGGCCACCGAGGCCGAGCCGGATCTGAAGGTGAATTCCCTCGCCGAACTGGTGGCGCTTCACAAGGCGTGGCCGGGCGCCGAGGCGAAGCGCGCGCGGTAGTCCTGCGGCGGGACGGCCAGCAGGCGCTGGAAGCTCCGCCGCATCGTCTCTTCCGAGCCGAACCCGCAGCTGCGGGCGATCTGCTTCACCGGCCGCCGTGACTCCGACAGCAACCGGCGCGCCGCTTCGACCCGCATCGCCTCGACGGCGCGGGCCGGTGTACGGCCGGTTGCCTCGAGATAGCGGCGGCTGAAACTGCGCTCGCTCATGCCGGCGCGAGCGGCCATCGCCGGCAGGGTCAGCGGCGCGGCGAGGTGCGCCTCGATCCATCGGTGCAAGGCGCCGAAGCGGTCGTCCGCCGCCTGGAGGCTGAGGGCGGCGCTGAACTGGGCCTGCCCACCGGGCCGCTTCAGGAAGACGACCAGGTAGCGCGCGACGGCCAAGGCCAATGGCTGTCCGAGGTCCTGTTCGAGGAGCGCCAGCGCGAGATCGATGCCGGCGGTGACACCGGCCGAACTCCAGACCGGACCATCGGCCACGAAAATCGGATCGGGCTCGACCTTGATCCTCGGATGACGGCGCGCGAGATCTGCGCACACCGACCAGTGCGTGGCGGCGCGGCGGCCGTCGAGGAGGCCAGTGGCCGCCAGCAGGAACGCGCCTGTGCAGACCGACGCGACACGCCTGGCACGGCGGGCGCGGTGGCGCACCCACGCCACGAGCGCTCGGTCGGCCGTCGCCGCTTCGACGCCCGGGCCGCCGGCGATCAGCAGCGTGTCGACCGGCACGCGCATCGCCGGTAGCGGCTGCACGCCGATGTCGAGGCCGGAGGAGGCCAAGACGCTGGGGCCACGCTTGGCCACGACGTGCAGCGAATAGGGCGGGGTACCGCCGTCCTTCACGATCATCTCGTTGGCCGTGGCGAAGACCTGCAAGGGCCCGGTGACGTCGAGCATCTGGACCCCGGGATAGGCGAGGACCTCGATGCGTCGGGATGGCGGGAAAGGTGGGACCTTTGGCATTTCCGCCAAAGAGTGACGCGCTAGCGTGAGCCTGTCCAGACAAAGGAGAATCGCATGATCGCTTCCGACCGGCATCTCACCATCGGTTCGCTGGTTTTCGAAGGCGTCGACCAGATCGACCTCACCGGCCCGTTCGAAGTGCTGTCGCGCATCCCCAACGCGACGTACCGGCTCTACGGCAAGACGGCCGATGCCGTGCGCGACCTCAAGGGGCTGAAGCTGACACCCGACGCCGCGATCGCCGATGCGCCTCAGCTCGACGTGCTGCACGTGCCGGGCGGCTTCGGCCAGGAGGCGCTGATGGAAGACCAAGAGGTGCTCGACTGGATCGCCAAGCAAGCGTCCGGCGCGCATGCCGTCTTCTCGGTCTGCACCGGCGCGCTGATCTGCGGCGCGGCAGGTCTTTTGAAGGGACGCCGCGCGACGACGCACTGGGCGTCGTTCCATCTGCTCGAATATTTCGGCGCGATCCCGGTCGACGAAAGGGTCGTGGTCGACGGCAACTGGGTGTTCGCCGCCGGGGTCACTGCCGGGATCGACGGCGCGCTGCGGCTTGCGGCCGAGCTGCGGGGGCCCGAGGTCGCGCAGGGTATCCAGCTCTATATGGTCTACGCGCCGGAGCCGCCGTTCGATGCGGGCACGCCCGAGCGGGCGCCGCGGCCGATCCTCGAGAGTGCGCGCAAGGCCGTGGCCGGCATCACGGCGCAGCGCGAGGCGACGGCGAAGCGCGTCGCCGCGCGCCTCGGCATCGCTCCCGTCACGTCATGAGTTGCGCGCTCCCGCGCGCTTAAATACTGTCGCCTCCAACAAGGACGTCAATGAAGTGGGGGGAATGACATGCGTAGAAGAATGATTGCGGGCCTGATGCTGGCCGCCAGTCTGGTTGCCGGCTCCGCAAGCGCCCAGACATTTCCGTCCCGGCAGATCACTCTGGTGGTGCCATTCTCCGCCGGCGGTCCGACAGACACGCTGGCGCGCATCCTGGCGGAGCGCATGACGCGCTCGCTCGGACAGACCGTGATCGTCGAGAACACGACCGGTGCGGCCGGCACGCTCGGCGTCGCCCGCGTCGTGCGGTCCGCGCCCGACGGCTACACGATCGGCATCGGCCATTGGAGCACGCACGTCGTCAATCCGGCGATCTATCCGCTGAAGTTCGACATCCTCGAAGACCTCGAGCCGCTGGCCTACATCGCCACCAATCCGCAGCTGCTGGTGGCGCGCAAGGATCTGCCGCCGACCGATCTCAAGAGCCTGATCGACTATGTGAAGGCCAATCCCGACAAGGTGACGGCCGGCACGGCGGGCGTCGGGGCGGCATCCCACATCAGCGGTCTCTACTTCGAGCAGAAGATCGGCGCGAAAGTGCGCTTCATTCCCTATCGTGGCGCAGGACCGGCAATGCAGGATCTCATGGCTGGCCAGATCGACATCATGTTCGACCAGGCCGCCAACTCGATCCCGCAGGTCCAGGCCGGCAAGATCAAGGCGTTCGCGGTGACGTCCAAGCAGCGGCTGAAGTCGATGCCGGACATTCCCACCGTCGACCAAGCCGGCCTGCCGGGACTCTATATCTCCGTGTGGCACGGTTTGTGGGCGCCGAAGGGCACGCCGAAGGATGTGGCGGCCAAGCTCTCTGCGGCGATCATCGAGTCGATCGCCGATCCGCAGGTCCGCGAGAAGTTCGCCGGGCTCGGCCAGGAGATTCCCGAACCCTCCCAGCAGACGGCGGCCGGTTTGCGCGCCTACCACGAGTCGGAACTCAAGCTGTGGACGCCGCTGATCAAGGCGGCCGGGATCAAGATCGAATAGCGAAGACGAACGCGCTACTCGCACTGCCGTCGACGCGCGCGGGAGGTCAGCCGTGCGAGCGTGTTGCTTGCCAAACCTGGGCTTTGCAATTAGCACCTACATGCTGATGCTCGTCCAGTCGTTGGACATTCGTCGAACCGTCATTGAATGCATTTGGCATGAAGAGCAGCCCGAAAAGCGCGCGAGAGCAGCCCGACCGATCGGTCGCCGCGGCCGAGAGGACCTTGGCGATTCTCAATGCCTTCGTGGGCGGTGGCGCCTCGATGTCGCTGGGGGACCTCGAACAGGCGACTGGCCTCTTCAAGAGCGTCATCCTGCGCTACATGATCTCGCTGGAGCGGCAGAACTACATCATCAAGCTGCATGACGGCCGCTATCGGCTGGGGCCGAAGCTCATGGAACTGGGCCACATCTGCGAAGATTCATTCGATATCCTCAGCATCGTCAATCCGGCACTGGACCGGATCGCCGAAGAGACGGGCGAGACTGTTTCATTCTACGTGCGGGAAGGCGAGAACCGCGTTTGCATCGCCCGACGCGATTCCAGCCATTCCCTGAAGGTCAGCGTGCGGCCGGGCTCGACTCACGCTTTCGACGAAACGTCGATCAGTCTCGTCCTCACCGAATTTGCCGACGTGAACGCACAGGACCTGGACGATCGTGAAATCTTCCGGTCGACATCGGGTGTCGTCGACGTCCTCACGTGTTCTGTGTCGATTCCGGTCTTTGGCGCCTCCGGGCAATTGAAGGGCGCATTGACCGTTTCGGGGCCGATCGGTCGTTTCGACACCCAGGACGCCCGCATGCGCCAGAAGCTGAAGGCCGCTGCCGACAGCCTGTCGCTGAAGCTCGGCTATCGCCCGCCGGGCAACGCTCGCCCCTCGAAGCGCAAGGCGGCTTGACGCCCGATCCCGGCGCCGCCGGGCCTTGACGGCCTCTTTTGATCGTTCGAATATTCCCATAACGTCGTTATGAAAATGAACGATGGCGCCCCGACGCGGCCATCGATCGAGGAAACACATGAATTTCGCCGCCGACCGGTTGTCGTCAGTTGCCTCCTCCGCCTCGGAAGGCGCCTCGCAGAAAGCCCGTGAGCTCGTGGCCCGCGGCGTCGATGTGATCAGCCTGGCGTCGGGCGAACCCGACTTCGAAACGCCCGGCCATGTGGTCGATGCGGCCGATGCGGCGATGCGCGCGGGGCAGACGCGCTATACCGGCCCCGGCGGGACGCCCGAACTGAAGAAGGCGGTGATCGCCAAGTTCAAGCGCGACAACGGCTTGAGCTACGAGCTGCCCGAGGTGATCGCGAGCGCGGGCGCCAAGAACATGGTCTTCCTCGGACTGATGGCGACCGTGAACCCGGGGGACGAGGTCATCGTGCCGGCGCCGTATTGGGTGTCCTACACGGAGATGACCAAGCTGGTGGGCGGAACGCCGGTCGTGATCAAGGGGCCGGAAAACAACGGCTTCAAGATCGACGCGGACCTGCTCGAAAGCGCGATCACGCCGCGCACGCGCTGGCTGCTGTTGAACTCGCCCAGCAATCCGATCGGCACGATCTACAGCCGCGAGGAACTGGAGGCGTTGGCGGCCGTCGTGCGCCGTCATCCGCGGCTGCTCGTGATGACCGACGAGATCTACGAGCACATCGTGTTCGACGGGCTGCGCGCGCCGAGCTTTGCCGCCGTGGCGCCGGACCTCAAGGACCGCACGCTCACGATCAATGGCGTGTCGAAGAGCTACGCCATGACCGGCTGGCGCATCGGCTTCGCCGGCGGCCACGCCGATCTGATCAAGGCGATGGGCAAGGTGCAGTCCCAGACCGTCGGCGCGATCAGCTCGATCAGCCAGGCCGGCGCCGTGGCGGCGCTGTCTGGGCCCCAGGACTTTCTCGAGAAGCGGTCGTCCCTCTTCCAGCAACGACGGGACAAGGTACTGACGCGGCTGGCGCACGTGCCGCTCATCCGCTGCCATCGCCCGTCGGGTGCTTTCTACCTGTTCGTCGAATGCAAGGGCATGATCGGCAAGAAGACGCCCAAGGGCGCCACGCTCGAGACCGACAAGGACGTGGCGGATTTCCTGCTCGACGATGCGCTGGTCGTCGTCGTTCCGGGCGCTGCCTACGGCATTTCGCCGTACTTCCGCATGTCGATTGCGACATCGATGGAGCGGCTGGACGCCGCCTGCGATAGGATGATCCGCGCGATCGAGAGTCTGCGTTGAGGGGGAAATGCACTCCACGAAGCTGGAAGCGATAACGAGGATCATCGAGTCCTTCGGCAAGAGCGGAGCCGACGAGGTCGAGATCGTCGAAGGCAGCCTGCGCATTCGCCTGCGCCGGTTT
Source organism: Pseudomonadota bacterium (assembly GCA_018240695.1). Taxonomy (GTDB): domain Bacteria; phylum Pseudomonadota; class Alphaproteobacteria; order Reyranellales; family Reyranellaceae; genus Reyranella. Next base: position 9,972 of record JAFEFH010000108.1, read on the forward strand.
GCCGGCGGTCCCGTCGAGGCTGCGGCAGTCGACGCCGCGCTGGGCGAATCCGCGATGGAAGCCGCCAAGCCTTCACAGGGAGGCACACCGGCCGCCGTCCCGGCGCCGATGCATGGCGTTTTTCATCGCGCCCCGGCACCGGGCGCCGAGCCTTTCGTTTCCGTGGGCAGCAAGGTGCAGGTCGGGCAGCAGCTGTGCATCCTCGAGGCCATGAAGGTCTTCAACGCCTTCGCGTCGCCCCGGTCGGGCGTGGTCGTGGCGATCCATGCAGAAAATGGCGCGGACGTGATGGCGGGGCAGGCACTGTTCACGATCGAGCCGGAGGGCGCCGGCGCGTGAGCGTCAACAGCGACGTCACGGTCCTCAAGGAAGCACGGGTCAGCTTCTGCGGCAGCGCGGCCGTGCTGCTCGACGCCGAGGGGCCGCTGGCGCTCGCCACACAGGAACGTATCTGGCGCCTGTCCGACAAGGTGCGGCAATGGGAAGGCGTGGTGGACACGCAGCCCGGCATGAACAGCCTGCTCGTCGTGGTCGATTCGAGGACAGCCGATCTCGAAGCGCTGGCGGCGCGGCTGCGCGAGACGTGGCCCGGTGTTCCGTCGGGGCGGACCGCCGGGCGTCTGATCGAGGTCGGCGTGATCTACGGTGGAGAAGGCGGGCAGGATCTTCCTGAGGTCGCGGCCTTCCACAAGTGTGCGCCGGCCGATATCGCGAAGCTACATTCGGGGCCGGAGTACACGATCTTCGCGCCCGGTGTGTCGCCGGGCTTCGGCTACCTGTTCGGGATGGACAAGCGCCTCTTCACACCGCGGCGGAAAGTGCCGGTGATGCGTGCGCTGGGCGGCGGCGTGTCGATCGCAGGCATCCAGTCCAATCTCGGCAAGCCCTATGTCGAGGGAACGGCGAAGGAGGTCCCGACGGGCTGGTACATGATCGGGCGTGCGCCGGACGTGCCGCAGCCGTTCGATCTGGATCGTACGCCGCCCAACCTGGTGTCGCTGGGAGATCGGATCCGGTTCCGCGTCGACAGGGTCGAGGCATGATCGAGATTCTCGAAACGCCGCCGCTGAACACGATGCAGGATCTGGGCCGCGTCGGCTATCGGTGCCACGGGATCGGGCGTGGCGGCGTCATGGATCGCCTGGCGCTGGCGGCGGGCAACGCGCTGCTGGGCAACGACGATGGCGAGGCCGGGCTCGAATTCCAGCTCTTCCCCGTGCGGCTGCGCTTCACGCGTGAAACCGCCTTTGCGGTGACGGGGGCGCATTGCGAAGCGCGGCTGGCGGGCCGGCGGCTGCCGCCCTGGTGGGCGACGCGCGCGCAAGCAGGCGATGAGCTCGTGCTGTCGTCGCCGCGCAAGGGGATGCGTGCCTATCTCACGATCGCCGGCGGATTCGACGTGCCGCAGGTGCTGGGCTCGCGCAGCACGCATGCGCGCGACAGCTTCGGTGGCTTTCATGGGCGGCCGCTGCTGGCCGGCGACGTACTGGGCAACCGGGCGCACGCGCCCTTCGTCTTTCGCGACAGCGCCGGCGTCGGCGCGACGCCCGCTGAAGAAGCCGTGCCCGCGGCGCCCTGCGAGGACTTGGCCGACGGCGAGACCGTCGTGCGCGCCATCCGGGCCGCGGAATTCGATTCGTTCGACGAAGCCTCGCAGACTGCGCTCTGCCGCACGCCGTGGAAGGTGACGGCGCGCAGCAACCGGCAGGGATACGCGCTGTCGGGGACGCCGTTGCGGCGCAATGCGCTTCTCGAGATGCGCTCGCACGCCATCGTGCCCGGCGTCATCCAGGTGCCGCCGTCGGGCCAGCCCCTCATCCAGCTCGCAGAGGCCAACTCCGCCGGCGGCTATCCCAAGATCGGCGTGGTGATCGAGGCCGATCTCTGGCGGATCGGCCAGTTGCCGCCGGGCGCCACCCTGCGTTTCGTGCTGTGTTCTTTGCAGGAGGCCCGTGCGGCCGAGCAGGCATCGGACGCCTATCTCGCCTCGCTGCGGCGGCTGGCCGGCTATTGCCGGAAGGCGGCGGCATGATGTTCACCGCCGACAAGATCGCGCTCCTGGTCGCCACCATGAAGCGCAACGGCGTGGCGGAGCTCGAGATTCGCGAGGAGGCGGAGGAGCTTCGGCTGGTCGGCGCCGCGGGCGTGCGGCCGACGGCGGCCATTTCTCCCCGCACGGCTGGCCGGATGGTTTCGGCGACGGCCTTCGGGGTGCTGCATCTGGAGCGACAGGCGGGCGCTGCCGTGGAGGCGGGCGAGATCGTCGCGACTGTCGCGGCCGGGCCGTTGCGTCGGCCGGTCGTATCGCCGATCGCCGGAAGGCTCACGAGGATGCTCGCTCGGCAGGCTCAACGCGTTGAGTACGGCACGCCAATCTTCGAAATCCTGGAAGGGAAGGAACGGTCATGAAAATCGATATCAATTCCGATCTCGGCGAAGGCTTCGGCCGCTGGAAGATGGGCGATGACGAGGGGCTGATGAAGCTCGTCTCGTCGGCCAACATCGCCTGCGGCTTCCATGGCGGCGATGCCGTCATCATGACGCGCATGGTCGAGCTCGCGAAGCAGCGCAACGTCGCGATCGGCGCCCATTGCGGCCTGCCGGATCTGATGGGATTCGGCCGCGTCGCGATGAAGATCGATCCGCGCGACATGCAGAAGCACGCGCTCTATCAGCTCGGTGCCCTCTACGCGATCGCCAAGGTCGCGGACTACAAGGTCACCCATGCCGGCACCCATGGCGTGATGGGCAACATGGCGGCGGAGAACCACGAGTATATCGAACTGATCCTCGATGCCTTCAAGAAGTTCGACAAGGACCTGATCTATGCCGCCGCGCCGTCGGCGCACGGCTTCAAGTACGCGCGCAAGATCGGCTTGCGCACGGTCGGCAAGGTCTTCGCCGACCGCGCCTATGACGACGAAGGCCGGCTGGTGAATCGCAAGCTGCCGGGCGCCGTCATCACCGATCTCGATGCGGTGAAGCGCAACATGACGCAGTTCCTCCACGACGGCACCGTGACCTCGCAATCCGGCAAGACCGTAAAGGTCGATGCCAAGACCGTGCTCATCCATTCCGACACGCCGGGCGCCGTCGAGATCGCCACGGCGGTGCGTGACGCGGTGATCGCGGGCGGCGGGCAGGTCGTGCCGTTCACGGAGCTCGTCAACTGAGCTTCAAGACCGTCCTGGTCGCGAACCGCGGCGAGATCGCGGTTCGCGTCATTCGCGCCTGCCGCACCTTGGGCCTGCGCGCCGTCGCCGTCTGCTCCGAAGCGGATCGCGGCGGCGCGTGGCTGGAGGCCGCGGACGACAGCGTGTGCATCGGGCCGGGGCGGGCCTCGGAGAGCTACCTCGACGCGGATGCGCTTCTGTTGGCGGCCGAGGTGGCGGGGGCCGATGCTGTTCACCCGGGCTACGGCTTCCTGGCGGAGAACGCGGCCTTCGCGGCCAAGGTCGAGCAGGCGGGACTTGCTTTCATCGGCCCGACGTCGGACGTCATCCGGCTGATGGGCGACAAGATCAGCGCGAAGGCGGCAATGCGCGCGGCCGGTGTGCCGTGCGTGCCGGGCAGCGACGGCGCCCTGCCGGCCGATCCTGCGCGCTGCGCGGAGATCGCGGACGAGGTGGGCTATCCCGTCATCGTCAAGGCGGCGGGCGGGGGCGGCGGTCGCGGCATGCGCGTGGTTCGCGACGGAAGCGACCTTGCCGCGGCGATCGCGACGACGCGCGAGGAAGCGTTCCGGGCGTTCGGCAACGCAGAGCTGTATCTGGAGAAGTTTCTCGAGCTGCCGCGGCATATCGAGATCCAGGTGCTGTGCGACAACCATGGCAACGCGCTCTGGCTCGGCGAACGCGACTGCTCGATCCAGCGGCGGCACCAGAAGCTGATCGAGGAGGCGCCGGCGCCGGGCATCCCGCGGGAAGCGATCGCCGCGCTGGGCGAGCGCTGTGCGGCGGCCTGCCGGGAGATCGGCTATCGCGGCGTCGGCACCTTCGAATTCCTGTACGAGAACGGCACCTTCGCCTTCATCGAGATGAACACGCGCATTCAGGTCGAACACACGGTCACTGAACAGGTGACGGGCATCGACATCGTGCGCGAACAGCTGCGTGCCGCCTTGGGCGAGCGGCTCTCGCTGACGCAGCGGGATGTGCGGACGAAAGGCCATGCGATCGAATGCCGGATCAACGCCGAGCACGGTTTCGAGGGACGGCCCAGTCCCGGTCGGCTCACGCAATGGCATGCGCCGGGCGGGCCGGGCATCCGTGTCGACAGCCACATGAAGGCGAATGCCGACGTCCCGCCGCACTACGATTCGCTGATCGCCAAGATCGTCGCCTCGGGCTGCGACCGGGCCGAATGCATCGCCAGGATGAAGGCGGCGCTGGCCGAGATGCGTGTCGCAGGCGTCGCGGTGAATACGGGCCTGCACCGGTTCGTTCTGGACCAGCCGGCGTTCCGGGAGGGGGGCGTCAGCATCCATTTTCTGGAACGCGCATTGCAGGGCGAATGAAAGTGCCTTGCATTTCATAACGATATTATGATCCTATTCTGACGGGTTCGATTGGGGAGGGTATGGTGGTGCAGACTCGCAGGTCTTTCATGATGGGTGCCGCGACGGCGGCAATGGCCGGCACGGCGAACGCGCAGGGCTTGAGCGACCGGCCGATCAGGATCGTCGTGCCCTACGGGCCGGGCGGCACCAGCGACATCGTCGCGCGCGCCTTGCAAGCGCCGCTCGCCAAGGCATTGCAGCGTACGCTGATCGTCGAGAACAAGGCTGGCGCCACGGGCTCGATCGCGGCGCGCTACGTCGCGAGTTCGGCCCCCGACGGTACCGCCGTGCTCGTGCCGAACACGGGCAACATCCTGGCGCCGTTCATGCAGGACAAGGCGTCCTTCATCGATTACCGGACCATGTTCGTGCCGGTCGCGCAGGTCGCCGACGTTCCGATGGTGATGGTCGTGAGCGGCGACATGCCCGCCAAGAACGTCGCGGAGTTCCTGGCCTACGTGAAGGCCAATCCGGGCAAGGTGAATTACGGCACGGCCGGCGTCGGATCGTTCGGCCATCTGGCGGGTGAGCTCCTCCAGAAGATGACCGGCACCAAGATGGAAACCGTGCCGTACGCCACCGGCAGCCAGACCGATCTCGCGGTGGCCAACGGCGAAGTGAAGATGATGATCAACAGCCTGCCCGATGCGCGCGTCGCCATCGGCATGGGCAAGGGCG
>JAFEFH010000109.1 GCA_018240695.1 Pseudomonadota bacterium
CTATCAGGCGCTGATGACCGAGAGCGACAAGATCGGCACCTGGGGCCATGGCTTCACTTACTCGGGCCATCCCGTCGCCGCCGCGGTCGCACTCGAGACGCAGAAGATCTACGACGAGATCGACCTGTTCGGTCACGCCAAGCGCATGACGCCGATCTTCACCAAGCACGTGCAGTCGTTCGCCGACCATCCGCTGGTCGGCGAGGCGATGAGCGTGGGCATGGTCGGCGCGCTCGAGATCGTGGCCGACAAGAAGACCAAGACGCCGTTCGACATGGCGACGGTCAACGCCGGCCTGCGCGTCGCCAACCATGCCCAGCAGCGCGGCCTGTTCGTGCGCAACATGGGCGACCGCGTCGCGGTCTGCCCGCCGCTGGTGATCAACGAGGCCGAACTGGCCGACCTGTTCGGCCGCCTGCGCCAGTCGATCGACGCCGCGATGGCCGACCTCAAGTCGGAAGGCCACTTCAAGGGCTGATGTGCCAGGCTTCGAGGTAAGCGAAGCTCCCGTCGGCACCAACCGGCGCATACGCAACAGGGCGATCTGGGCGGTCGCCCTGTTCGCCGCCTCGGTGCCGCCCGCTCTCGTCGGCATCGGCATCACCAACGCCACCAGCACCCAGGTCAACGTCGCCACGCCGATGGCCTTCGGCCTGTGGACAGTCGGGCTGCTGTTCTCTCTGTGGGCGGCCGTACCGACGATCCGGCACTGGGATGTCCTGCCCCCGGCCACGCGCTGGCTCGGCGCGCTACCCATGCTTTCCAACTCGCTTTTGCTCACCATCGCGGTCCTCGCCGTCTCGTTCGGCACCCGGTAGCTGCGAATCGCTCGCAACATCACTCACGCTTTGTTGCGACCAAAATGCGTCTGCCCGCAACCGCGAACGCGACTAAAATCCGCGCGCCCGGGAGACAGGTAGCAGATGGATTACGAAGCGTTTTTTGCCGGCCATATCGATCGCCTGCGCGACGAAGGACGGTATCGCGTGTTTGCCGAACTGGAGCGCATCGTCGGCGCCTTCCCACGCGCACGCCTGCACCGCGCCGGTTCACCCGTGCGCGACGTCACGGTCTGGTGCAGCAACGACTATCTCGCGATGAGCCAGCATCCCTCCGTCGTGAAGGCCATGCAGGCGGCGATCGGCGCGCAGGGTTCTGGCGCCGGCGGCACTCGCAACATCGCCGGCACCAACACGCTGCACGTGGCGCTCGAAAACGAACTCGCCCGCCTGCACGAGAAGGAAGCCGCGCTCGTCTTCACTTCGGGCTACGTCGCCAACGAGACGACGCTACAGACGCTGGGGGCCATGCTGCCCGGCTGCGAGATCTACTCGGACTCGTTCAATCACGCCTCGATGATCGCCGGCATCCGCCACTCGGGCGCGGTGCGCAAGATCTTCCGCCACAACGACCTCGGACATCTCGAAGAACTGCTCGCCGCCGCCGATCCGAAGACGCCCAAGATCGTGGCCTTCGAGTCGGTCTACTCGATGGACGGCGACATCTCGCCGATCGGCGCTCTCTGCGATCTCGCCCATCGTCATGGCGCCCTCACCTATCTCGACGAGGTCCATGCCGTGGGCATGTACGGCGACCGCGGCGCGGGCGTGGCCGAGCGCGACGGTGTGCTGGCCAAGGTCGACATCGTCCAGGGGACGCTCGCCAAGGCATTCGGCGTGGTCGGCGGCTACATCGCCTCGACGGCCGCGACCATCGACTTCGTGCGTTCCTGCGGCTCAGGCTTCATCTTCTCGACCTCGATGCCGCCCGCGATCGCCGCCGCGGCTCTCGCCAGCGTGCGCCACGTCACCCACCATGCCGAGCTCCGCGTGCGCCACCAGGAGCGCGCCGCCACCCTGAAGCGCCGCCTGCTCGCCGCCGGCCTGCCGGTGATGCCGTCAGTCTCCCACATCGTCCCGGTCTCGGTGGGCGATGCCGCGCTCTGCAAGCAGGCGAGCGACCTGCTGCTCGACCGTCACGATATCTACGTCCAGCCGATCAACTATCCGACCGTGCCGCGCGGCACCGAGCGCCTGCGCATCACGCCGACGCCGCTGCACAGCGACGACGACATGGGCCGGCTGGTCGTCGCCCTCGAGAGCGTCTGGCGGGAGCTGGGCCTCGGCCGGAAAGCTGCGGCCGAATAGGCCCTATTCGACGGTCCGCATCGACCACAGGCGCGAGCGGGCGAACACCATCGCGATCACCAGCAGCATGGCGAACGCCGGCGCCATGAGCGCCGCGGTGTTGCCCCACACGGCCGCGATCGAGCCCGACAGGAAGGCCCCGATCGGTCCGCCACCGCTCAGGCCGAGCTGAAAAAGAGACAGCAGACGCGCGCGATGGGTCGGCGGCGCCACGATCTGGATGATCGTGCGGCTCTGCGTCATCGTGATGCCTGCGCCGATGCCCCAGACAAAATTGAGCGCGACGAACAATGGGAAAGGCGGCAGCGACGCCAGCGCCATCAGGACCACCGCGCCGGTCATCACGGCGAGCCCCACGAGGCGGCCACGCAGGGTGAGCCGCCGCGCCAGCGCCGCGAAGGCCATGGCAGCGACGATCGTGGCGGCCCAGAAGGCGAGATTGACGTAGGACAGCTCCGCCGAACCGCCGTGATAGTAGTCGCGCACGACCAGCGGCAACACGGCCATGAAAGGTCCCACATAGAAGACGCCGACGCCGAAGTTCAGCAGCAGCACCGGCCAGATCTGTTCCGACTGGGCGGCGGCCGACACGCCGGCAGCGATGCTGCGCCAGAAGCCCGGCTGTTCGGACGGCGGGTGCGGCTTGGGCGTCGGCAGACGCCACACCGCGGCGAGGCCCAGCAGAACCAGCGCAGCGTGCAGGATGAGAAGCGGCGGCGCGCCGATCCTGTCGGCGGCGGAGGCGCAGGCAATACCCACGAGCTGGCCACCGAATTGCAGCGCCGTCGCCAGCGCCACCGCGCGCGGCAGGTTACCGGCGGCGACCATCGGCAGCAGGGCATCGCGTGTCGGCACCGCGAAAGCGCTGATCGATCCCGCAGCGAGGCCATAGGCGATCAGCATCGGATAGCTGAGGCCGCCCATCGCCAGCACGCCGGCCAGCACCAGCGGTGGAATCGCGTAGAGCACGTGATAGCGCAGCAGCAGCGCGCGCGGGTTGCCACGGTCGGCGGCGAGGCCGCCCAGCGGCAGGAAGAGGAGCGACGGCGCCATCAGGGCCATCTGGGCCACGCCCACGGCAAAGGCATCCATGCGCAGCACGACGGCCACCAGCCAGGGAAACAGCACCATCTGGATTCCCAGCGGGATGAACCATGTACCGAGGCCGGCCAGATAGGCGGCGAAGCCGGAAGAGCGGGACGTCACGGGAAGGTCGCTTGCCTGCGCGGTGGGTGAACTATATCTTGTGGGAGCTTAGTGCCGCTTGCTCATCCAATAGTCAAAGACACAGGTCGTGCTCTCCATCCCCCTGGAAGTACGGCGGTGACGGAGCGGAAGACGATGGTCAATTTCAATCGCGCCGCTTTGGCGAAAGTCCTGCAAATCCTCGACAGCAACCAGACCGGCGAAGCGCTGGCCGCAGCCAAGCTCGCCTCGGCGATGGTCCGCGAGGCCGGCCTCACGTGGGACGACGTGATCGCAAAAGACGTGCAGGCCCGCGCGGCTGCCGCACCCCCTGCTCCCGCCCAGGCGATCGGCAACGGCCCGTTCGGCTATCGCAAGGGCCGAGAACTCTCTCCGCACGAGCAGTTCTTCATGGTCCTGCTGAGCCCGCGCACGCCCGCAGAACTCAAGCGCCGGCTGCGCGGTTGGGAAACCCGCGTGCTCGACGGCGAGATCACCCCGCAGGAAACCCAGGACCTGCAGGCGATGTACCAGAACTTCGTGGCCTGACGGCTAGAGGCGCTGCTCGCGCCCCGTCCGGGAGCGCAGCAGGAACTCGCGGCCCACCTTCACCCGGGGCTTGCCGTCGTATTCGACGATATCCGCAGTCGCGTAGGTCTCGCTCCAGTTCGACGGCAGGAACGATCCCGTGCCCACCACATCGATCGGCGCCTTGGCCTCGGCCATGATCCGGCACTTGGCCGGACCGAAGCCCGAGGAAGCCACGATCTTGGTTGCCTTGAAACCCGCCGCATCGAGTTCGTGGCGCAGGTGGAAGATCGCCGCCGCCGACACACCGGTGCCGACGAGGTAGCGCAACTCCTCCTCGCTGCGGTAGCCGCGGATCGATTCGGGGGAGTAGCGTTCCAACACGGCGTAGGACGATGCGGGGTCGAGCCCCTCGACATAGCGGCCGCCCGTCGTGTCGAGGCGGAACGACAGCATGCCCTTGGCGGCCAAGTCGGGGAAACGCCGGCAGACCTCGAGAGAGTCGGAGACCTCGCGCGCAAAGTAATCGGAGAGCACCGTCATCGGCTCGCCGGGGAAAGTCTCGTGGAACATTTCCGCCGCGCGCACCGTCGAGCCGGCATAGCCGATCAGGGCGTGCGGCATGGTGCCGAGGCCCTGGTCGCGTCCGAAGAAATGCGCGGTGGCGTGCGTGGCGTTGCCGATGAAGCCCACGGCATTGACCTTGCGCTTGGCGCGCGCGGAACCGACCGAGGCGGCATAGGCCATCATCTCGGCCATCTCCTGGCCCGCGCAGTGGCGCGCGTCCATCGCGAGGAAGGCCGCGGTCGGCATGTCGGCGCACATGGTCCAGGCGTTGTAGGCCGCAACGCAGGCCGGCCCGAGCTTCTGCAGGAAGAGCGTCTCGAGGTCGACGAGATGGAAGAACGGCCCGGTGATGTACATCATCGGCTCGCCGGCGCCGACCCATTTGCCTTCCGGGTAGCGCTGGTCGATCTCGATCGTCGCCTGTCGCTCGGCAGCCATCTCCTTCAGCCAGTCGAGCGCCAGCCGCGGAGCACAGACCACCGGCCGGCGCATGAAGATCGCGTAGGTCACACGGGCGTCGCCGAACTTGCCGATCACCTGCTTCGTTCGATTGAAGTAGTGATCGGTGAACTGCGAGATCTCTCCGTTTCTTGGATGCGTCATCTGCCCTCCCCGGGCCCAGCGCTCCTGCCGTGCTGCCTCAGGCGGTCGGACGCGCCCTCTGGACGGATTGGCGTTCCGACTTCAGCTGCTCGGCGAGCAGGAAGGCGAGCTCCAGCGCCTGGCTGGCGTTGAGGCGCGGATCGCATTGCGTCTCGTAGCGCTCGTTCAGGTTGTCGACCGTGATGTCGGTCGAGCCGCCGATGCACTCCGTCACTTCCTGGCCGGTCATCTCGAAATGCACGCCGCCGGGGTGCGTACCCTCGGCGCGATGCACGGCGAAGAAGTCCTTCACCTCTTTCAGGATGTTGTCGAAGTGGCGGGTCTTCTTGCCGTTCGACGCGGTCTCGGTGTTGCCGTGCATGGGATCGCACGACCACACGACCGAGCGGCCGGACTTCTTCACCGCGCGCACCAGCGGCGGCAGCTTCTCGGCGACATTGGCGGCACCCATGCGCACGATCATCACGATGCGGCCGGCCTCGTTGGTCGGGTTCAACGTGTCGATCAGCTTCAGCGTGTCGTCGACCGACAGCGACGGGCCGCACTTGAAGCCCAGCGGATTGCGGACGCCACGCAGGAACTCGACATGCGCGCCATCGGGCTGGCGCGTGCGGTCGCCGATCCACAGCATGTGGGCCGAGCAATCGTACCAATCGCCGGTCGTCGAATCGACGCGGGTCAGCGCCTCTTCGTACTGCAGCAGCAGCGCCTCGTGGCTGGTGAAGAAGTCGGTCTCCGCGATCTGCGGCGTGGTCGCCGATGTGAGGCCGCAGGCGGCCATGAAGTTCAGCGTCTCGTCGAGGCGGGCCGCCAGGTCCTGGTAGCGCGCCGAGGCCGGCGAGTGACGCACGAAGTCGAGGTTCCAGCGGTTGACCTCGTGCAGGTCGGCGTAGCCGCCTTGGGCGAAGGCCCGCAGCAGGTTCAGCGTCGCGGCAGACTGGTTGTAGGCCTGCACCATGCGCTCGGGATCGGGCTTGCGCGCATCGGCGGTGAACTCGAAGCCGTTGACGTTGTCGCCGCGATAGGACGGCAGCTCGACGCCGTTCACCTTCTCGACGTTCGACGAACGCGGCTTGGCGAACTGGCCGGCCATGCGGCCGAGCTTCACCACCGGCACGCCGGCGCCATAGGTCAGCACCACCGCCATTTGCAGCAGCACGCGGAACATGTCGCGGATGTTGTTGGCGGAGAAATCGGCAAAGCTCTCGGCGCAGTCGCCGCCCTGCAACAGGAAGGCCTCGCCATTGGCGACCTTGGCCAGCGCCGTCTTCAGCTTGCGCGCTTCGCCGGCAAAGACCAGCGGCGGATAGCGGCGCAAACGAGCCTCGGCGCTGCCCAGAACGGCCGCGTCCGAATAGACCGGCATTTGCAGCGCCGGACGGCCGCGCCAGCTCGTGGGCGTCCAGTCGGCGGCACTCGAACTGCGGGACTGCGTCCTCTCGGCCGTACGCGGCTGGCCTTGAATCGCCGTCATCTTCTCCTCCTGCCCTCGCCCGGCCGGAATGGACCTCCGGCCGCCGGGGTGGGTGAACCTATACGGGCTGTGGATGAATTGCCAGTGACCGGCCGTGCCGGTCATCCCGAGCATTTGCGAGGGAACGGCACCGCGAGATCCCTCGCAAATGCTCGGGATGAGCGCCTCGGGCGCTCACTCTGCGGCGGCCTTCACAGGCCCCGGCTCCGGCCGGGGCGCCCGCATGGTGACGAATTCCTCGCCAGCCGTCGGGTGGATGCCCACGGTGGCGTCGAACTGGGCCTTGGTGGCGCCCGCCTTCACGGCCACCGCCAGCCCCTGAATCAGTTCGGCTGCATCGTCGCCCACCATGTGGACGCCCATGACCTTGTCGGTCGCCGCTTCGACGATCAGCTTCATGAAGGTGCGCTGCTCGCCGCCGGTGAGCGTCTGCTTCATCGGCCGGAAGGTCGAGGCGAAGACCTTCACCGCCCCCAGACGCTGGCGCGCCTCTTCCTCGGTCAGGCCGACATTGGCCATCTCCGGCTGGCAGAAGACCGCCGACGGCACATCGCGATGGTCGGCCTTGCGCGGCTTCTTGCCGAACTCGGTGTCGGCGAAGCAGTGGCCTTCCATGATGGCCACGGGCGTGAGGTTGATGCGGTCGGTGACGTCGCCCACCGCCCAGATGTTGGCCGCCGTTGTCTTCGACCATTCGTCGACCGCGACGGCGCCTTTCTTGTCGACCTGCACGCCGACCTTCTCGAGGCCGATGCCGGCGGTGTTGGCCAGCCGGCCCGTCGCATACATGACCAGGTCGGTCTCGAGCACCTCGCCACCCTTGGTGTGGAGCTTGTACGGCGCCTTGCCGTCGGTCGCCTCGATGCGGACGATCTCCGTTTCCTTGCGGATCCGGATGCCGCCCTTCTCCAGGCTCTCATGGACGAAGGTCCGGCATTCCTCGTCGAAGCCGCGCAGCACGCGATCGCGCCGGATCACGATGTCGACCTTGCTGCCGAGCCCGTTGAAAATGCCCGCGAACTCGACGGCGATGTAGCCGCCGCCCACGACCGTGATGCGCTTGGGCAACGGGTCGTCGATGTGGAAGGCCTCGTTCGAGCTGATGGCGAATTCCTTGCCGGGAATGTCCGGCATCTCGGGCCGGCCGCCGGTGGCGATCAGGAACTTCTCGGCCGTGATCGTCTCCTTGCCGACCTCGAGCGTGTGCCGGTCCATGAAGCGGCCGCGGCCCATGTGCAGCGTCACGCCCGCGTCCTTCAGCAGGCGCAGGTAGATGCCGTTCAACCGATCGACTTCCTTGCCGACATTGTCGCGCAACGTCGCCCACGAATGCTTGGGCGCGAGGCCGGACCAGCCATAAGCCTCCGCCTCCTCGAACGCGTGCGCGTATTTCGAGCCGTAGACCATCAGCTTCTTCGGCACGCAGCCGCGGATCACGCAGGTACCGCCGACACGGAAGTCCTCACAGATGCCGACCTTGACGCCGTAGGCCGCCGACATGCGGGAGGCGCGCACGCCGCCCGAACCGGCGCCGATGACGAAGAGCTCGTAGTCGTATGCCATGACCTTTCGCTCCGGGAACAAAACCTCAACACGGCCACAATTCGGTCGCCGCTCGGACTATATCGGCCCTTAAACGCGCCGGTAAGGAGAACGGAGCGTGTGTTTTTGTTCTCTGATACAACTTAAAGGACACATCGCCATGAAGAAGCTCCTTTCTTTGGCTGCGGCCACTTTCCTGCTTTCCCTCCCCGCCTTCGCCGCCCCTGGCGATCCCGACCCCGGCAAGCCGCCGGCCGCCCGCGAGCGCACGTCGGCGCTGACGCGCTACGACACCAACAAGGATGGCGTCGTCGACCGGACCGAATGGGCCACCGCGCAGGAGACGCGCTTCAAGCTGCTCGACACCAACCATGACGGCAAACTCAGCAAGGACGAACTCTTCGTCGGCACCGGCGCGCCGCCGAGCGATCGGCAGATCAGGAGTCAGGCCACCTACTTCCGGCTGCTCGATACCGACAAGGACGGCACCGTGAGCAAGGCCGAGTTCATGGCGCAGGCCGAGCGCAACTTCGCGCGCTGCGACTCCGACAAGGACGGCCGTATCAGCACGGCGGAATGCCGGCAGGCCCTGCGGCGCAAGCCGGTCGAGCCCGTCAGCACCGGCCGCTGAAACGAAAAAGGCCGCCGGGGGTGCCGGCGGCCTTTCCATCGATCGATGTGAAGCGGATCAGGTGCTTTCGGCGGCCATGACCTCGCCGAACAGCTCCCAGGTCTCGCCCTTGAAGCTCTGCAGCTGGACCGACTGGATCGGATAGAAGTCGGTCGCGCTGGTGCTCACGGTGATGCCCGGCAACAGCAGCGGCACCTTCAGCTTCTTGAAGCTGGCGGCCTGCTTCATGACGTTGGCGCGCGTGAGTTCGTCGCCGCAGTTCTTCAGCGTCTGGTGCATGAGGAACGACACCGAGTAGGCGAAGATGTAGTTCGCATCGCCCTGGTTGGCGCCCGGCATGTACTTGGTCATCCACTCGCGCCAGGTCTTCATGTCGGCGTCGTCGTTCCAGCGCTTCTCGGTCGGATCCTTGAGATAGGCCGCCGTGATGATGCCCTGGGCGTTGTCGAAGCCGGCCGGCTTCATCACCGAAGCGACCGACGCCGAGACGTTGGTCATGTACTGCTTCGGCTTCCAGCTGATGTCGGCCGCCTTGCGGATCGCCTGCGCCGCGAACTTCGGCGTCGCCACGTTGAAGAACACGTTGGCGCCCGAGTCCTTGAGCTGGATGATCTGCGAGTCGACGGTCGGATCGGTGACCTCGTAGGTCGCCAGCTTCGCGATCATCTTCGCGTTGTCCTTGCCGAGGCCTTCCTTGAAGCCGTCGACATAGTCCTTACCGAAGTCGTCGTTCTGCATCAGGATGCCGACCTTGGCGTCCTTGACGTTGGCGAGGATGTGCTTGGCGTAGATGACGCCTTCGGTGTGGTAGTCGGGCTGGTAGCCCATCGTCCACGGGAACTCCTTGGGCTTGCCCCACTTCGACGCGCCGGTCGCGACGTAGAGCTGCGGCACCTTCTTCTGGTTCATATACTTCTGGATCGCCGTGTTCGACGGCGTGCCGAGCGTGTTGAAGCAGAGCAGGACCTTGTCCTGCTCGACGAGCTGGCGAACCACCTCGACCGTCTTGGCCGGGCTGTAGCCGTCGTCGAGCGTAATGAAGTTGACCTTGCGGCCGTTGATGCCGCCCTGGTCGTTGACCATCTTCCAGTAGCCCTCGATGCCCTTGCCGATCACGCCGTAGGCGGAGGCCGGACCGCTATAGGGGCCGCAGTGGCCAATCTTGATTTCCTTGTCGGTCGCGCCGTCGTCGTACTTCTTCTGTGCGAACGCAGTCGTGGTACCGGACAACAGAGCGGCAGCCGAAACGCCGCCGATAAACGTACGCCTATTGGTATTCACTTACCTTTACCTCCCATGGTTTGTAGCGTTGGACTTTCCCAAGGAATAGAGCCCGAGAGAAGGACAAAAAGCAGAAGGCCGCCCTTTTGGGCGGCCTCCCCGTCGCTCCCGGCGCGGCGCCCGCCGATCAGGAACTCTCGGCGTGCATGACCTCGCCGAACAGATCCCAGGTCTCGCCCTTAAAGCGCTGAAGCTGCACGGCCTGGATCGGGTAGAAGTCCGTCGGGCTGGTATTGACGAAGATACCGGGGAGCAGCAGCGGCACCCGGAGCTTCTGGATGCTCGAGGCCTGCTTCATCAGGTTGGCCCGTGTAAGCTCGTTGCCGCAACGCTTCAGCGTCTCGTGCATCAGCGTCGACACGGCATAGCCGTAGATGTGGTTGGCGTCGGCCTTGTTGGCCGAAGGCATGTTCTTGTCCATCCACGCCCGCCAGGCCTTCATCTCGTCGTCGTTGTCCCACTGGTGGTCGGTGGCGTCCTTCAGGTAGGCCGCCGTGATCACGCCCTGGGCATTCTCGTAGCCGGCGGGCTTCATCACCGCCGCCACCGACGCCGAGACGTTCACGACGTATTGATGGGGCTTCCAGGCGATATCGGCGGCCTTGCGGATCGCCTGGGCGGCCGCCTTGGGCGCGCAGATGTTGAAGAACACGTTGGCGCCGGAGTCCTTGAGCTGGATCACCTGGCTGTCGACCGTGGGGTCGGTGACCTCATAGGTCACGGTCTTGACGATGCGGCTCGCTTCCTTGCCGAGGCCGAGCTTGAAGCCATCGTAATAGTCGCGGCCGAAATCGTCGTTCTGCATCAGCACGGCGATCTTGGCGTCCTTCACGGTGGCGAGCGCATGCTTGCCGTAGATCACGCCCTCGGTGTGGTAGTCGGGCTGGAAGCCCATCGTCCACGGGAACTCCTTGGGATTGCCCCACTTCGACGCGCCGGTCGCGACGTAGAGCTGCGGCACCTTCTTCTGGTTCATGTACTTGTGGATCGCGGTGTTGCACGGCGTGCCGAGCGACTGGAACAGCGCGAAGATCTTGTCCTGCTCGACGAGTTGGCGGACGACTTCGACGGTCTTGGGCGGCGAGTAGCCGTCGTCGAGAGAGATGAAGGTGATCTTGCGGCCGTTGATGCCGCCGGCGGCGTTGACGACCTTCCAGTAGGTGTCGATCGTCTTGCCGATCGCGCCGTAGGACGAGGCCGGGCCGCTGTAGGGATTGGTGTTGCCGATCTTGATCTCGGTGTCGGATGCACCGTCGTCGTACTTCTTCTGACCGAAAGCCGCGGCTCCCGGGAACATCGCGGCAGCCGATGCGGTGCCGATGAACGTACGCCTGTTCGTCTTCATGATTATCCTCCCTGTCTCAGATCACTCCATGGACTCCCCTTACGCTGACTGAACGCGACTGTTGGTTCGTGTGCTAGCTGCGGCGCAGGCGCCGGAACAGCAGGTAGACGCCACCGACGATGCCCTGCGGCATCAGGTACATCAGGATGATGAGCAGCAGGCCGAAGATCGTGTAGGCCGACAGATCGAACTGAAGGCCGAGGTCGTTCTTGATGAAGGTCGAGATCGCCTGCGCCGAGTTGTCGACAAGCACATAGAAGATGCCGCCGACCACCGAACCGACCAGCGAGCCCACGCCGCCGACCACGAGGCCGATCAGGAACTTGATCGACAGGAAGATGTTGAACGAGTCGGGCGCCACGAAGGCGATCGCCGAGGCCGACAGCGCGCCGGCGATGCCGGTGTAGGCCGCGCTGATGCCGAAGGTCACGGTCTTGTAGCGCGCGGTGTTGATGCCCATCGTGTCGGCCGCCATGTAGTGGTCGCGGATCGCCATCATGGCGCGGCCGCTGCGGCTGTTGAGCATGTTGTTGGCCGCCCAGAACAGGACGACCATGGTGACCAGGCAGTAGTAATAGAGCCACTGGTCCTCGTTGAGCGGCAGGTTGAACGGCACCTCGGGCTTCATCAGCACGATGCCCTGCACGCCGCCGGTCAGGTCTTCCAGCCACTTGTATTTCAGGATCTGCGGCACGGCGAGCGCCAGCGCGAACGTCGCGAGCGCGAGGTAGTGGCCTTCGAGCTTCAGCGCCGGCTGGCCGAACAGGTAACCGACCACGAAGCAGACCACCGCCGCCGCCGGCAGGGTCGCGTAGTAAGGCACATTGAGTTTGTCCATCAGGATCGCCGCCGTGTAGGCGCCGACCGCATAGAAGGCACCGTGACCCAGCGAGATCTGGCCGTTGAAGCCGGTCAGCAGGTTCAGTCCGAGCACCGCGATGGCGGCGATGATCATCGTGCTGACCAGGAACAGCCGGTAGTTGGAGACGAGGTCGGGGAACACCGGCGCCAGCAGCGGCCAGCCGAAAGCCACCACCAGCACGACCCACAGCCACTTCTTGGGAAATGCCGGCATGTCAGACCCTCTTCACGACCACGCGGCCGAACAGGCCGGCGGGCTTCACGGTCAGCACGAAGATCACGATGATCAGTGCGACCGTCAGCTTCTCGCCGTTGCCGATGATGTAAACGCCGGTCGTCTTCTCGATCATGTTGCCGACATAGGCGACCATGTTCTCGAGCACGCCGACGATGAATCCGCCGACCACCGCGCCGCCCGGATTTCCGATGCCGCCGACCAGCGCCGCCGCGAAGGCATAGAGCAGGATGCCGCTCATCATGTTGGGGTCGAGGTAGACGATGTGCGCGACCATGATGCCCGCGACCGCGCCGATCGCCGCTGCGAGGCCCCAGCCCAGCGCCAGCATCCAGTCGACGCGCACGCCCACCAGGCGCGCCATCTGCGGGTTCTGCGCCGCCGCGCGCATCGCAAGACCAAGCGGCGTGTAGCGGAAGAACAGGAACAACAGCGCCAGTACCACAAGGGTCACCAGCACGACACCCAACTGGTGTGGACCGATCACGCCCGCGAAACCGAAGGTCGACTTCGGGAACGGCGACGGATATTCCTTGATCAGGTAGCTCCAGATCGCGCCGGCGACCGAGTTGCAGATCGCCAGCAGGCCGATGAACACGACGACCACCGACAGGACCGGCGCGTTGTGCAATGGTCTCAGGATCGCCCGTTCGATGATCACGCCGAGCACGAAGGACACCAGCACGGCCAGCACGAAGGCGACCCAGAAATTCAGGCCCCAGTTCATCAGTTGCCAGCTGATGTAGGTGCTGAACATCGCCATCTCGCCCTGGGCGAAGTTCAGATGGTCGGTCGAGACGTAGATCATCACCAGGGCGAGTGCCACGCAGGCGTAGATGGCGCCGTTGGCGAGGCCCGATGCGATCTGCTCCAGGAACTGTTCCATTTCCGATCCGCCTCAGTAACCCAGGTAGGATTTGCGAATGTTCTCGTCGTTCTTCACGACGTCGGCGCGGTCGGCCATGACGACGCGACCGGTCTCCAGCACGTAGGCATAGTCGGCGAGGTCGAGGGCGAGCGCGGCGTTCTGCTCGACGAGCAGGATACTCACCTTCTCTTCCTCGTTGATGCGCTTCAGGATCTTGAAGATCTCGACCACGATCAGCGGCGCCAGGCCGAACGACGGTTCGTCCAGCAACATCAGCCGCGGCTTGAGCATCAGCGCGCGGGCGATCGCCAGCATCTGCTGCTCGCCGCCGGACAGTGTCCCGGCCTGCTGCTGCAACCGCTCCTTGAGGCGCGGGAAGTAGCCGAACACCCGATCGAGCTCGGCCTTGACCGCCTGCTTGTCCTTGCGCGTGTAAGCGGCGATCCGCAGGTTCTCGTCGACGGTGAGCGTCGTGAAGGTGCCGCGGCCCTCGGGCACGTGCGCGATGCGCTGGCGCACGATCTCCTCGGTCGGCCGGCCGCCGATGTCCTTGCCCGCGAAGCGGATCGTGCCTTCGGTGCGCACCATGTTGCACAGCGCGCGGAGCGTCGTCGTCTTGCCGGCGCCGTTGGCGCCCAGCAGCGTGGTGATGCCGCCTTCGGCGATGTCGAAGCCCAGATCGTAGAGGACCTGCGTCTTGGCGTAGAAGGCCTTCAGCCCCTTCACTTCCAGCAGCGCGGCCATCACGACGTCCCCAGATAGGCGCGGATCACTTCCGGATCGCGTTGCACTTCCGCCGGCGTGCCGTCGGCGATCTTCTTGCCGAAGTCGATCGCGACGACCTTGTCGGAGACCGACATGACCAGGCTCATGTGATGCTCGACCAGCAGCACCGTCACCTTCTGCAAGTCGCGCACGCGCTTGATCTGCGCCTTCAGCGTCTCGACCTCGTCGTGGTTGAGGCCGGCGGCCGGCTCGTCGAGCAGCAGCAGCTTGGGGCTGGACGCGAGCGCACGCGCCAGCTCGACGCGCTTGCGGATCGGGAACGGCAGCGGCCCGGCCATGGCGTGGATGAACGGCACGAGATCCATGAACTCGATCAGCTCATGCGCCCGCTTGTTGATCTGCGCCTCTTCCGGCGCGACTTTGGGCAGGCGGAACGCGTTCTCGAAGAAGCCGGTGGAGCTGCGGCTGTGGCAACCGACCTTGACGTTGTCGAGGACCGAAAGCCGGTCGAACAGCGCCACATTCTGGAACGTCCGGCCGATACCGATCTGGGGAATGTCGTGGCGCGGCCGCTTCAGGATCGACTGCCCCTCGAACAGCACATCGCCGCCGTTGGGCGTGTAGAGACGGCTCAGGCAGTTGAAGAGCGTGGTCTTTCCCGCGCCGTTCGGCCCGATCAGCCCCGCGACCTGGCCGGGAAATACGTCGAACGTCACGCCATCGAGGGCGACGATGCCGCCGAAGCGGACGGAGACATTGCGCACGCTGAGAAGCGCGGCGTCATTGGATAAGGTCGGTCCTGCCATGGTCACGTCGGTTCCGCAGATAGGCGCGATCGACACGCCCATACGCGAAATTACCCTTGCCTCCCAAGTACTTGCGGCCCTTCTTCGGAGCCGGCTTATTTCGCACGATGGCTCATCCAGTCGTAGTACGCAACCCAAATGGCGGTGCTCCCTGCTGTAGGCGCAATTGCGCCGCAGGGGTAACCCCACCTTCACCCCGTTGACAGCGGACGCCGCGCCGCCGATACGAAATTCCCCTTCGAAAACATGCGGGCCCACCGCCGATGAATCGCCTTCTTTCTTCTCTCGCTATCGCCGCCACCGTCGTCGCGCTGCCCGCGGCCGCCCAGACGCCTCCCGCCAAGCCCGCCGCGCCGGCGGCGCCCGCCGCC
>JAFEFH010000010.1 GCA_018240695.1 Pseudomonadota bacterium
GCAGGTCGCCGCGCCCGCGCCCGCAGAAGTCCCGATCGAACGGATCGCGGCCGAATTGCCGGTCGCGGGCATCGCGCCGCCGGCGCCGCCGGTTTCCGCCGACTTCGCGCTCGAGCCTTACGACCTCGAGCTGCGGTTGCAGAAAGGCGACACGCTCGACGGCATGCTGGCCGACATCGGCGTGCCGGCCGAGGACCGCGCCGCCATCGCGCAGGCGCTCGCGAAGTTCCTGCGCCGCCATCCTCTCAGCGCGGGCGAGGCCGTGCAGCTCTCGCTCCAGGCCGGTCCCGACGCGCCGGACAATCCGCACGTGCTGTCGCTCCTGGTGCGGCCCGAGGCCGAGCGCGAATACACGCTGAAGCGCGATCCTGCCGGCGCGTATGCCGGCGAAGAGAAGATCTACGAGGTGCGGCCGCGCATCGTGCGCGTCGCCGCCGCGCGGCGGGGCTCGCTGCTGGAGAGCGGCGTCGCCGCCGGCGCGCCGGCCGCTGCGATCCGCGAGTTCATCAAGGCGCTGTCCTACGGCGTCGACTTCCAGCGCGAGCTGAAGAGCGGCCAGAAATTCTCGCTGCTGCTCGAGCAGGGCGTGACCGAGGATGGGCGCGTGGCGGAGCAGGGAAGGCTGCTCGCCGGCCAGCTCGAACTGGCCAAGCGCACCGAGACGGTGATCGCCTATCGCCCGAAAGGCGGCGCGCGGCAGTTCTACACGCCCGACGGCTACAGCGTCGTGCGCGCCTTCCTGCGCACGCCGATGGATGCGAGCCACGTCAGCTCGCCGTTCGGCTACCGCCAGCATCCGATCCTGGGCTACAGCCGCCTGCACGAAGGCGTCGACTTCGCCGCGCCCAAGGGCACGCCGATCCTGGCGGCGGGCAACGGCCGCGTCGCGATGGCGGGCGTGCGCGGCGGCTACGGCATCTACGTGAAGCTGGTGCACACCGCCGAGATCGCCACCGCCTACGGACACATGTCGCGCCTGGGGCCCGGCATCCGGCCCGGCGTGAAGGCGCGGCAAGGGCAGGTGATCGGTTTCGTCGGCTCGACCGGCATGTCGACCGGCCCGCACCTGCACTACGAGTTCCACCGTCACGGCCGGCCGGTCAATCCGCTGGTCCAGCGCGCCTCGCTGCGCCTGCGGCTGGCGGGCAAGGACCTGAAATCCTTCCAGGCGCTGGTGCGCCAGTATCTCGGCCGGCTGCGCACCGCGCCGCTGCTCCACCGCGCCCACTAGGCTCTGTGGACTGCGCGCTTCCAGCGCGCTCATGAGGCGCGCTGGAAGCGCGCAGTCCGTCACGCAGACGTCAGGCGTCGTCGCGGGTCGGCAGCAGGATCTCGAAGCGCGCGCCGCCGCACTCGCGATTGGCGGCGGAGATGCGGCCGCCCATCTCCTCGAGGATACGCCGGCAGATGCGCAGGCCGAGGCCGGTGCCCTTGCCGCGCGGCTTGGTGGTCACGAACGAGTGGAAGAGCTGCGGCAGGATGTTGGCGGGAATGCCCGGCCCCGCGTCCTCGACGGCGATGCGCACCCAGCTGCGCTCGCCCTCGCGCACCGTGCCGGTGTGCAGCGTCACCGTGCGGCCGCCGGCGTCGCGCGCGTTGTTCACCAGGTTGACCAGCACCTGCTCGAGGCGGCCGACGTCGCCCACGACCGGCGGCAGCCGCTCGGCCAGGCGCTCGTCGAAGGTCATGCCGGCCTCGCGCACGCCGTGGTCGGTCATGTCGATGGCGCGGCGCACCGCCTCGTTCGGGTCGAACGGCCCCGGCGCCTCGTTGGTGGTGCCGCGCACATAGGCGCGCAGGTCGCCGATGATGCGGCTGGCCTGCTCGACCTGCTGGCCGATGCGGTCGAGCTTGCCGTCGACGAAGTCGGTGGCGTCGCCGGGCCGGCCGCGGCCCGCCGCCAGCGCCAGCTCGTCGCGCGCCAGCATGCAGGACAGGTTGATGACCTGCAGCGGCTGGCTGATCTCGTGCGCCATGGTGCCCGCCATCTCGCCCACGGTGGCGAAGCGCTCGGCGTCGTACAGCGCCTGCTCGGCCTCGCGCCGCTCGGTGTCGTCGACGCCCAGCAGCACGATGCTGCCGACCTGGCCCGAGGCGTCGAGCACCGGCGTCGCGGTGACGGCGATCAGCCGCTCGCGTCCCGCGCGGTCGCGCAGCTTGGTCGCCAGCCGCTTGGGCCGGGTGCGGGCGGGATCGATGGCGACGTCGAGCACGGTGCTGAGCGGCTTGCCCACCGCGTCGGCCTCGGCGATGCCGGTCAGGGTGGTGAAGCCCGAGTTCACCATCATCACGTCGAGCGCCCTGTCGACCAGCACGATCAGCGCGCCGCCGGACTCCACGATCGAGCGCAGGCGCGTCATCTCCAGTTCGAGGCGCGCCTCGAGCTGCACGCGCTCCTCGACGTCGCGGATGATGCCGGTGCTGACCAGCCGGCCGCGTTCGTCGATGCGGCGGCTGGCGCGCACCTCGACGCGGCGCATCTCGCCGCCGGCGGCCTTCATGCTGAAGCGCGCGAAGGTGCCGCGGTCGTCGGCGTTGTAGGGACGCGTCGTGGTGCTGCGCACCTGGTCGATGGAATCGGGCCCGATATAGTCGAGGAAGTGCGTGCCCACGAACTTCTCCGGCGGGATGCCGAAGAAGTCGGCGGCGGCGGCGCTCACGAACACGAACTTGCCGGTCTCGATGTCGAGCCGGTAGGCCACGTCGGCCAGCGAATCGAGCAGCGAGGTGTATTCCGCGCGCGCCCGCTCGAGCTCGGTGACGTCGCGGATCACGCCGATCTGCGCGGCGTCGGGGTTGCTGCCGTCGGCCTTGCGGAAGCGCAGCTCGACCGGACGGATGGTGCCGTCGGCGGAGCGCATGCGGAAGCGGGTCTGGCGCTGCTCGAAGCTCGGCGAATAGTGGCACTCGCGGCCGCCGGCGATCACGCGCTCGACGTCCTCGGGCACGATCCAGTCCTTGAAGCGCTTGCCGATCGCCTCGGCCGGCGGGACGCCCAGCAGCGTGGCGCCGCCCGGGCTGACATAGGTGAAGCGGCCGCGCCAGTCGACGGCGTAGACCATGTCCTGGAGCGACTCGACCAGCGTCTGGTAGCGCGCGCGGGCCTGCTCGATCGCCTGTTCCTGGTTCTTGATGTCGGTGACGTCGACGCGCAGGCCGACGGTCAGGCCGCTCGCCGTGCCCTTCTCGGACCAGTCGAACCAGCGGCCGTCCTCGGACTGGCGCTGGCGCTCGATGGTCTTGCTGCGGAAGCGCGCGATCCACTCGTCGACCGGCTGCGGGCCCATGCCGGCTTCCTCGTTGCGCCGCGCGGTGTCGCGCGCGAGCTGCTCGTAGGTCCAGCCGATGACGTCGCCCTCGCGCAGCGCCGGCGTGAGTTCCCGCGCCACCGAGTTGTAGAGCTTGAGGCGCTCGTCGGCGTCGTAGACCACGACGCCGGCCGGCAGCGCCTCGATCACCTCGGTCAGCAGGTCGCGTGCCGCGCCGGCCTCGCCGGCGGCGGCGACCGCGCGCTGCCACTGGGCGTGGTAGCTCATCGACGTGCGGCCCACGAGCAGGATCAGCATCAGCCCGGCGCAGACGAAGCCCGTGGTGCTGAGCGTCAGCACCAGCAGCGCGGTGCCGTAGTCGTCGACCAGTCGGCCGATCATGGCGTCGGCGGCGCCGGTCGTGGTGAGGCTGAGCTCGCTGATGTCGTCGCGCAGCGACAGCAGCTCGCGCAGGACCGTCGGATCGATCGGCCGCTGCTGGCTTTCGACGATGGCGACCTCGGCGCCGACGCGCGCGATGAAGTCGGGCTGGGTCGCGCAGGTCGACGACAGCATGGTCTGCGGCGGCACGTCGAAGTCGCGGCACAGCATCGACAGCGAGCGCACGAAATCCTGCCACGGATCGCCGCCGGTCTGCTCGATGCCGACCGGGCGGTTGGCGCCGGCGCGGGCGAGCAGGCTGCGCATCAGCAAGCGGCTCGAATTGTCGAGGGCGAGCACCTCGCGCGCCTTGCGGCGCTGCGGGTCGACGTCGGAACGGTGCAACGACAGGCCGATGTCGGCGAAGGCGATCAGGCAGCAGATCATGCCGACGACGCCGGCGGCGGTGGCCCACAGCACGCCGCGCGTGCCGAGCGCCAGCCGGGCCTGGCTGCCGAAGGAGCGCAGCAGGTCGAGGAAGGTCGGGTCTCCCGATCCCGGTGCCCCTGCGAGTTCGCTGGAAGCCATGATCGTTCCCCGTCGATGGATGAGTGTCCGCGGCGCGGGCGGGCGGTCTCCGTCCGCGCTAGCGCCGGCCGCCGACGCCGGTGCCGAGCCAGCCCTTTTGCTGCGGCGCGTCCTGGCCGCTGCGGCTCTGCTCGACCAGCTTCATCACCGCCTGGCGCAGCGGGCCGAGCGGGACCGGCTTGTTCACGAATACCGTGATGCCCAGCGCCTCGAGCGTGCGCTCCGACAGGCCGTCGATGCGGCCCGACATCATCAGGATGGCGGCGTTGGGCAGCAGCGGGCGCAGCGTCTCGGCGAGCTGCACGCCGGTCATGTCGGGCAGGTTGAAGTCGAGCAGCACGACGCGCGGATCGTAGGTGCGGGCCTGCTCGCGCGCTTCCGCACCGTTATACGCCTTGGCGACCAGCAGGTCGGAGCGGGTGAGGAAGTCGGCCATCTCGTCGCATTGCAGGACATTGTCCTCGACGATGAGGACGTCGCAGCGTGTACCCAGGGCCATGACGAACTCCACGCGACAAAACAAAAATGCAGGCGTCAGGCAGCGATCATACGCCAAAGCCGGGGCGTCCGGAATTGGCGCGAGGCTCCGGAATCGCACATCTGCCCGCATTGTTTGATACAAAAAGCTGCTTGGCATCCCCATCTCCGGGCATGCGCAGTCCGCGGAAGCCTCCACCGTTTCGCAGCCTCGCCAGCCGTGAACTCGTGGCCGACGGTGTCGTGCACGTGCTGGGGGTGAGCCTCGGCCTGCCGGCGGCGGTCGCCGCGGTCGTCCTCGCCTCCGGGAGGATGTCGCACCTGGCCGCCGTCGCGCTCTATGCCGTGGGCCTGCTCGCGATGCTGGGGTGCTCGGCGGCCTACCATCTCAGTCGGACCAGCCCCCACCGCGAGTGGCTGCGCCGCTTCGACCATGCCGCGATCTTCGCGATGATCGCCGGCACCTACACGCCCTTTACCGTGCGCCTCGCGCCCGGCTGGGCCGTGGGATTGACCGCCGGCATCTGGGCCGTCGCCGCGCTCGGCATCGCCGTCAAGCTGTGGAAGCCGAACGGCATCGAACGTCTGTCGACGGTGCTCTATCTCGCGCTGGGCTGGATCGGCATGATCGCCGCCGGCCCGTTCGTCGAGGCGCTGCCGGCGACGACCTTGCTGCTGATGGCGCTGGGCGGCGTCATCTACTCGGCGGGGGTCGCGTTCCATCTCGCGCATCGCCTCGCCTATCAGAACGCGATCTGGCACGGCTTCGTGCTCGCGGCGGCGGGCGTGCATTATTGTGCGGTGCTGACGGTGACTTAGGGGCGGCAATGGGGCGGGGGGCCGCTTTGCGCGGCAACCTCGGCGCGGGCGTGATTGTTGTTTCTCTGTCCGCAATTCAGCGGCCTCGAAAGGAGCGAACATGAAGATCGCCACCGCCCTGACCGCCATCGCCGTCATCGGCCTCTCCGGCTCGGCTTTTGCGCAGAACGCCCCGATGCCGGGCGGCGCCTCGAATCCGCCGCCGGGCACCAGCCACAGCCCGGGCACCAGCGCGCTGCCGCCGTCGACCACCGGCACCGCCCGCGCGGGCGCGCTGGACTCCAGCAACACCACCGGCGCGCAGGCCGCGGCGCAGGAGAAGTTCAAGGAGGCCGGCTTCAGCGACGTGAAGGGCCTGTCGCGCAGCACCGACGGCTCGTGGTCGGGCCGCGCCGTGAAGAACGGCGTCGAGGTCGGCGTCGTGATGGATACCAGCGGCAAGATCGCGGTGCAGTAGCGCCGGTCTTCCGCACGGAAGAGGCCCCGTCGAAAGGCGGGGCCTTTTTCATGTCGCCGGACCGCGCGTCTTGACATTCAATGCGAAATACGCAATAGTATCGCAATGAACGATCGGGAGCTGCCCCGTTTTATTTTTCTGATTTTAAAACGGCTAAAACGGGACGGCGTCGCCCTTGTCCTCGCCTTCGGCGAGGAACGACCGGACGGCGGCGACCGCGTTGGCAAGCCCCGTGCGCTCGATCGAGACGCCGGCGGGGAAGGCGCCCAACAGGCGGGAGGGCAGGCGGGAGTCGAGCATGACGAAGACGCCGCGGTCGTCGGCGCGGCGCACGAGGCGGCCATAGGCTTGCTTCAATCGCAACCGCGCCAGCATGTCGTCGTAGGCGTTGCTGGAGCCCGCGCCGCCGTCGGTGAGCTTCGCCTTCCAGTGCGTCTTGCGCGCGCGGTGGAGGATGTCGGGGCGCGGCCACGGCACGCGGTCGAACACGATGAGGCGCAGGCTGCGACCGGGCACATCGACGCCGTCGCGCACGGCGTCGGTGCCGAGGAGACAGGAATGTTCCTCCGCGCGGAAGATGTCGACAAGCGTCGCGGCGTCCATGCCGCCGACATGCTGGGCGTACAGCGGGAGACCCGCCTCCTCGAGCGGCTGCGCGATGCGCTGGTGCACGGCGCGCAGCCGGCCGATCGCGGTGAACAGGCCGAGCGCGCCGCCGCCGCTCGCCAGGAACAATTCGCGATAGGCGGCCGCCACCTGGTCGGCGTCGTCGCGCTTCACGTCCTTCACGATCAGCACGCGCGTGGCGGTGGCGTAGTCGAACGGCGAGAGCATGGCCGCGCGCATCGCCGGCGCCTGGAGGTGGCGCGTGCCGGTGCGCGCCTCGGCCGACAGCCAGTCGGCCAGGGCGCCGGGCTGCTCGTCGTTGGCGGGCGCCGGCAGGCCAAGACTGTCGCGCAGGGTCGCCGAGGTGATGACCGCGCCGTGCGCGGGCTTGATCACCGAGTTCACGAACGGCTCGGTCGGGTCGAGATAGTGGCGGTACATGCCGACATCGTGCTCGCGGTTCTGGCTGCGCTCGATGGCGAACCAGTCGACGAACGCGGGGTCGGCATCGTTGTGCAGCCCGCGCAGCATGGTGCGCCACGCCTCGAGCGTCATCTCGCAGCGGTTGGTGAGCGAGCGCGCCACGCCCTCGATGCGGCCGCGCTGGCCGCTGTCGAGCGTGTCGGCCGCGGTCTCGAGCTTGGTGCGCAAGCCCTGGCGCAGCTGGCGCACCGGTCCCAGCATCTGCTCGAACAGGTCGGCCAGTTTGTCGGCGGCTTCGATCAGGCCGGGATTGAGCGGACGCACGTCGCATTCCTGGCCGAAGCCCTGGTCGTCGCCGGCGGCGCGCGCGCGCACTTGCAGGCGCACCAGCGCCAGGAACTCCTCGGCCGGGCCCAGCACCGTGCCGTCGGCCAGCCGCGTCTGCCAGTTCGACGAGGGCAGGCGCTGCGACAGGTCGAGCAGGCGGCGCAGCGCGTTCTGCGCCTCGGCGTCTTCGCCCAGCAGGTCGACGATGCGCTTCTCGAGGCCGCGCGCGCGGCTGCCGCGCCGCCCTTCCGCCCCCAGCAGCCAGCGCCGCAGATCCGACGCCTCGACGCCCGACAGATGCGCGCCGAACGCGCCGTCGGCGGCGTCGAACAGGTGATGGCCCTCGTCGAACACGTAGCGCAGCGGGCGCGTGGCGTCGTCGAGCCCGCCCATCGCGGCCTGCACCATCACCAGCGCGTGGTTGGCGATCACGATGTCGGCGGTGCGCGCGCGCCGGATGGTGCGTTCGACGAAGCACTTCCTGTAGTGCTCGCACGCCGAGTAGATGCATTCGCCGCGCCGGTCGGCGAGGCGTTGCAGGCGGAAGCGGCCGATCAGGTCGAGCAACCACGCCGGCAGGTCGCCGCCCATCATGTCGCCGTCGCGGCTGGCCAGCGCCCAGCGCGCCAGCAGGCCGAGGCCGACGGCGTTCTCGGGCATCAAACCCGTGCGCTGCACGGCTTCCTGGAAGTTCAGCAGGCAGAGATAGTTCTCGCGGCCCTTGCGCACGACGACCCGGCGGCGCTTCTCCGCCGAGTCGCGGTGCAGCCGGTCCATCTCGGTGTCGATCTGGCGCTGGAGGTTGCGCGTGTAGGTCGCGATCCACACCGGCGCGCCGTTCTTCTCCGCCCACAGCGAGGCCGGTGCGACATAGCCCAGCGTCTTGCCGACGCCGGTGCCGGCCTCGACCAGCACGACGTTGGGCTGGTCCTCGTGGATGCGCGGCGCGAAGGCCTCGGACGCGGCGGAGGCGTAGTCGCTCTGGGTCGGCCGCGCCTCGGCCATGTTGGTGCCGGCCGACACCATCTGCGCCAGACGCAGGCGCGCCTCGCGCGGCTCGACCGGCTCGCTGCCGGGCGGCGTGGCGGGCGGCGGCTCCTCCCACGGCGCGAGGCTCTTCCAGATGTCGAGGCCGGCGCCGGGCCGCAGCTTCTTGGCGCCGAGCGAGAGGCCGAAGGCCGCCAGCACCGCCTCGCCCCAGGCCCAGCCGCCGCGCGCCATGGTGAGCGAGATGTCCTTCAGCTCGGGCGAGGCGAGCGGCGCCATGTCGTCGAGCGTGTCGAGCAGGCGCTGCGCGATCGCGGGCAGCAGCGCGATCTCGTCGGCGTCCGCGACATCCAGCGCGGCGGCGAGGCCGCGCACCGTCGGCAGGCAGAAGGTCGCCGGGTGGACGAAGGCGTAGAGTTCCAGCAGGTCGCGTGCGGGCAGCGACTCGAGTCCCAGCCGAGCGGCTGTGGCCGGCGCGTGGACGACCAGCGGCGGCGTGGTCACCGCTCGGCGCGCGGCATCGGCGCCCGTCAGCACGTCGATCGTGCCGTCGGTGCCGAGCCACACGGCGCCGCGCGCGGTGGCGACCAAAGCGGGAGCGAGAGGCGGGCTCATCTGCGGCTCGGGTGTACCACACCCCAAAACTGCGATGCAGATCGCAACGGCAGCAATTACACTCACGCCCCATGAAACCGACGCATCTGGTCCAGAAACCGACGGCGGTCTTCCGCCAGTCCGGCGCGCTCGAAAAGGGCTATGGCAAGGTCACCGGCGTGATCGCCTTCACGCTCGCGGGCATGGCCGTGCTGGCCGTCCTCGCCTTCCACTTCCCGCAGTACCTCACGACGCCGGACCTGCGGAAGAAGTACGACGTCAACCTGCTGCGCGACGTCATGCTGGTCGGCATGGCGATCGCGGGCGGGCTCGCCATCGTGAACCTGATCATGCGGCGCAACCGCTGGCTCAACGGTACCGCGCTGGCGCTGCTGGCGGTCGCCGTCGCGGCCGGCGGCCATCGCGTGACGGTCGGCGACTTCCCCGACAACACGCCCTATCTCGGGCTCGACTGGTTCCTGCTCGACCTGCTGGGCTCCAGCCTGGTGTTCATCCTGATCGAGAAGATGTTCCCGCTGCACGAGAAGCAGCCGGTGTTCCGGCCGGGCTGGCAGATCGACTTCACGCATTTCGTGGTCAACCACCTGCTGGTCGGGCTGACCCTGATCATCGTGAACTTCGCGATCCACCGCCTGTTCGACTGGGCGGTCTACGCGCCGTTGCAGCAGTGGGTGAAGGGCCTGCCGTTCTTCGTCGAGCTGTTCGGCGTGCTGCTGGTGGCCGACCTGGTGCAGTATTGGACGCACCGCGCCTATCACGAGATCCCGTTCCTGTGGCGCTTCCATGCGGTGCATCACAGCGCCGAGTACATGGACTGGATGGCGGGCTCGCGCCTCCATCTGTTCGAGCTGCTGACGACGCGCGTGTCGATCCTGGGCGTGCTGACGGTGCTGGGCTTCACCGAGGCGTCGATGAACGTGTGGATCGTGATCGTGGGCTTCCAGGCGGTGTTCATCCACGCCAACGTGCGCGTGCCGATCGCTTTCGCGCGCGCGCCGCTCAAGTGGCTGATCGGGACGCCCGACTTCCACCACTGGCATCACAGTTCCGAGCGTGAGGCGATCGACCGCAACTACGCCGCCCAGTTCGCCTTCATCGACTATCTCTTCGGCACGGCGGTGAAGTCGGACCGGCGCTTCCCCGGCAAGTACGGCGTGGTCGGC
Organism: Pseudomonadota bacterium; assembly: GCA_018240695.1. Lineage (GTDB taxonomy): Bacteria > Pseudomonadota > Alphaproteobacteria > Reyranellales > Reyranellaceae > Reyranella. Next base: position 10,092 of record JAFEFH010000010.1, read on the forward strand.
GACTACATGCCGGCGAGCTACTTTCGCCAGCAGCTCTTTCCCTTCACGCGGAAGCATTGAGCGTGCGCCGCCGCGCGCTGCTGGGTGCCGCGGGCCTGGCCCTTGCGCCCGCCGTCGTGCGGGCGGCGGACGGCGACCTCGCCGCCGACGTGCTGATCGTCGGCGCCGGCCTCGCGGGATTGACCGCGGCGCGCGCCCTGATGGCCGCCAACAAGAAGGTGCTGGTGCTCGAGGCGCGCGACCGCATCGGCGGCCGGGCGTTCACCGATACGAGCCTGGGCTTCGCCTTCGACACCGGTGCGGCATGGCTGCCGGCGGGCGCGTTGGCGAAGGAGCTCGGCGGCAAGCCGGTCGGCGGTCCCGAGGTCAGCGCGGTCTCGCTGCTCGGCAAGCCGCTCTCGGCCGAGGCGCTGAAGGACTATGCGAAGACCGAGGAGACCATGACCGCGCGCCTGAAGGAGGCACGGACGCGGCAGCCTGGCGTTGCGGCGACGGCCGTACTGTTCGCCAACACGCCGGCCGAGCAGCTCGTGTTGGCGCGTCTCGCCGCGCCGATGCCGTTCGAGAAGGCTGTGTCGCTCGAGGGCGGCGTGGGCGCCGCCGTCGCGCGCTTCGGCCTCCGGGTGCCGGTAAAGCTCGGCGCGCATGTCGTGCGGGTCGACTCCACGGGCGGCAACGTCACGGTCGTGACGACCGGCGGCGCGTTGCATGCCCGCGCTGCGATCGTCACCGTGCCGGTGGGCGTGCTGGCGGCCGGACCCTTCGCCTTCGCGCCGCCCCTCAAGCCGCCGAAGCGCGCAGTGCTCACTGGCAACGCGATGGTGGCGTCGTTGCGGGTCGGCCTCTCCTTCGCGCGCGGCATGCCCAAGACGCCGGCCAATGCGCTGCTGGGCGGGCTCACCCGGGCCGGCGTGCCGTTCGAGGCGCTGGTGCGGCCCGCCAATCGCGACGCGGCGGTCGTCGTGCTGACCGGCGCGGCGGCGACACAAATAGAAGAGAAGGGGCCGAGCGCGTCGGGCGCCTTCGCGCTGTCGGCGCTGGCCGAGGTCTACGGCAACGACGTGCGTGCGGCCTTCACCGGATCTCTCGCCTCCCGCTGGAGCCACGATCCCTTTGCGCGCGGCGCCTGGTGCGTGCCGGCGGCCTCGTCGGCGGCGGCGCTCGCGGCGCCGCACGACAGCCGCGTCTTCTTCGCGAGCGACGCGACCGCGGCCGCGCACACCGGCACGCTCGAGGCGGCCCATGCGTCGGGGCTCAGGTCGGCCGGCGAAGCGAAAGCGCTGCTGCGATGAGGAGCGCGGCGGCGGCGGCGAGCGACGGCACGGCCAGCGAGTTGGTGAGGTCGTAGACATGGCCCGCGAACAACGGCCCCAGGATCTGGCCGAAGCTGAACGACGCGGTCATCAGCGCGATGCGGCCGCGCGGGTCGCCGCCGCCTTCGCGCGCGCCCAGCAGGCCGAGCGCGGTCAGGCCCATGAAGGTGCCGCCGACGAACACCGAGGTCAGGATCACCGTGGCGGGCGACAGGAAGAGCGCGCTCGCCGCCACGCCGACCGCTTCGGTGGCGCAGGCCAGCGCGAAGGTGCGCAGGATGGTCGAGCGGCGCGCCAGCCAGGTCCAGAACGCGACCGACGGCGCGGCGCTGAGGCCGAACAGGATGAAGATGTAGGGCTCGAGGGCCGCGATCTGCGGCGAGCCGCGCACCATCTGCACGATGAAGGTCGCGGTGATGATGTAGCCGAAGCCGAACAGGCCGTAGGCCACGAGCAGGAACCAGAAGCCGCGCGAGAGTCTTGTCTTCGGACCCGCGGGCGCGACGGCGGTCCTGGCGTCGGGTGGCACCAGGATCGCGACGGCGATGCTGGCGGCGAGTGCCAGGGCCGCGCTCGCGAACCACATGTCGCGCCAGTCGCCGCCGTGGAAGGCGAGCCAGGCGACCAGCGCCGAGGCGGCGGCGATGCCGGTGCCGACGCCCGCGAAGTGGACGGCCGACAGCGTGCCGTGGCCGCTCGCCTGGAGGCGATTGAGCACCAGCGCCGAGGCGAAGATCAGGCCGAAGGCGCTGGCGAAGCCCGCCACGGCGCGCAGGGCGAGGAAGCCGGCCATGTCGGTGGTGAGACCCATCGCGCCGAGGCAGAGCACGTTGGCCGCCATCGCGATCAGCAGCCAGGCGCGGTGCGTGCCGGGCAGCTTCACCGCCGCCAGCAGGGCGCCCGCGAGATAGCCGATGAAGTTGGCCGAGGCGATCAGGCCCGCCTGGCTCTTGCTGAGATGCAGCGCCTCGACCATCGGCGGCAGGATGGGCGTGTAGACGAAGCGGCCGATGCCGACGGCGGAGGCCATCGCCAGCAGGCCGCCGACCGCCAGGGAATGCGCAGATTTATTCATGGTGGCCGCGCACTCTGGTCCGGTGGCGCGGGCGGTGCAAATGACTTAAGTTTTGGCCCTCCATGACGAACATTGACCGATCCATTGCCGAGGCCGCGCGCGCGTGGCCGTTTGAAGAAGCCCGCAAGCTCGTCGCCCGGACCGGCGGCAAGGTGCCGGCCAAGGGCTACGTGCTGTTCGAGACCGGCTACGGTCCCTCGGGCCTGCCGCATATCGGCACCTTCGGCGAGGTCGTGCGCACCACGATGGTGCGCCAGGCGTTCCAGCGCCTGAGCGACATCCCGACCAGGCTGTTCTGCTTCTCCGACGACATGGACGGCCTGCGCAAGGTGCCGGACAACGTGCCGAACAAGGAGATGCTGGCGCAGCATCTCGGCAAGCCGCTGACCGCGGTGCCCGATCCGTTCAGCAACGAATACCCGTCGTTCGGTGCGGCCAACAACGCGCGGCTGCGCGCCTTCCTCGATTCGTTCGGCTTCGAGTACGAGTTCCAGTCGGCGACCGACTATTACACGTCGGGCAAGTTCGACGCGATGCTGCTCGCCATGCTGCGCCACTACGACGAGGTGCAGGCCGTCATGCTGCCGACCCTCGGGCCGGAGCGGCGCGCGACCTATTCGGTGTTCCTGCCGGTCTCGCCCAAGTCGGGCCGCGTGCTGCAGGTGCCGATGGTCAAGGTCGACGCCGATGCCGGCACGATCGTCTATCGCGACGAGGATGGCTCGACCGTCGAGACGCCGGTGACCGGCGGCAACGTCAAGCTCCAGTGGAAGGCCGACTGGGCGGGCCGCTGGTTCGCGCTCGGCGTCGACTACGAGATGTACGGCAAGGATCTCATTCCCTCGGCCGAGCTCTCGGCCAAGATCGTGAAGATCCTGGGCGGCACGCCGCCGGATGGCTTCAACTACGAGCTGTTCCTCGACCACGAGGGCAAGAAGATCTCCAAGTCGAAGGGCAACGGCCTCTCGGTCGAGGAGTGGCTGCGCTACGCCTCGCCGGAATCGCTGTCGCTCTACATGCACCAGCAGCCGCGCCGCGCGAAGCGCCTGCACTTCGACGTCATCCCGCGCGCCGTCGACGAGTACCTGTCGCTGGTCGAGAAGCTGCCGGCCGAGGAGGCCGCGAAGTCGGTCGAGAACCCGGCGTGGCACATCCACAACGGCACGGCGCCGGCCAACAACACCGGCGGCGTCTCGTTCGCCATGCTGCTCAACCTCGCGGGCGTCGCCAACACCGAGGACAAGGACGTGCTGTGGCAGTATCTGCGCCGCTACGTGCCGGGCGCGACGCCGGAGTCCTCGCCCTATCTCGACCGGCTGCTGTCGGGCGCGGTCGCCTACTACCAGGACTTCGTGAAGGCCACGAAGAAGTTCCGCCTGCCGTCGGACAAGGAGCGTGCGGCGCTGCAGGATCTCGTCGACACCTTGCGCAAGATCCCCGAGACCGAGACGGCGGAGTTCATCCAGAACGAGGTCTATGAGGCGGGCAAGCGGCACTTCGCCAAGGAAGAGCTGCGCCAGTGGTTCAAGACTCTCTATGAAGTGCTGCTCGGCAGCGAGCAGGGTCCGCGCATGGGCGCCTTCATCAAGCTCTACGGCCGCGACAACGTGGTGCGCCTGATCGACCGCGCGCTGGCCGGCGAAGATCTCGGCAAGGCCGCCTGATCATCGAGCTCTGCGGCGACGACGAGCTGGGCTACGCGGCGGGCCGCACGCGGTTCGCGGGCGGTGAAGGCTTCGCGCTCGACGAGGCCTATCGCCTCGCGCATTTGCCGCTTGTCGCGCCCGGTCATCCCAAGGTCATCGCACGCAAGGACGGCGCGCCCTACGAGAACGGCCGCCGCGCCCGCGTGCGGTCGCTGGCGCTGCCGGTGCCCGCCGACCTGCTCCAGGCGCAGCCGGCGTATCGGGAACTCGAGGCCGAGCTGCGGGCCTCGGTGTTGGCGCCCAAGATCGCGTGGGACGTTGCGCGCCAACGCCGTGGCAAACTGCACGCGACGCTCGCCCATCTCGGCGACGCGCCTGCGCCGGACCTCGGCTCGTTCGGCTCGTTCACCGTCGAGCTGCGCGGGCTGTTCTCCGGCACGTTCAATCTCGGCCGTCTCTATCTCCGCGCCTATCCCGAGCGGCGCGCCGACGGCAACGTCTTCCATCTGCTGCAACGCCGGCTCGGCAGGCGCGAGACCGATCTCTATCTGGTGGGCCTGTTCAACCTGGTCGACGATCTCGATGCCACCGAAGCCGCGGCGCTGGCGGCATTGATCGAACGCTGGTGGGACCGGCCGGTCCTGCGCTGGCAGGTCGATGCGCTGTGGCTGCTGGGTGCCCGCGACGACCTCGTGCTCGACGGCGGCGTCGAGGCGGAGATCGCGCTTTGCCGGCCGGTTTGAATTGTTGCATCCTTCGGCGATGAGCGAGGCGTCCTTCGACTATCTCAATCCCGAGATCGCGCCGGGCACGCGGGTGTTCGACGTGCCGCTGGTGCGCGCGACCCGCCAGTCGCTGAAGGGCTTCGGCGAGATCGTGCGCGATCCCAAGACGCACAAGGTCGAGATCGCGACCTGGCCGCCGCGCGGCTGGCGCAAGCTCGATGCCGGTACCGGCAACGAGGGCGGCACGACCGAGGGCACCTTCGCCTGCGAGTGGCAGGGCAATCAGCTGATCGGACGCAACGAGGCAGTCGGCGGCCACTACGTGATCGGCTTTCGCGATCCGCCGGACCTGGTCGGGCAGGGCGCGGCGCCGACGCCGGGCCGCGTGCTGTTGTGGCATTGCAACTACCATCCCGACGGCGGCCAGTTCTTCTGGCCGCTCGACGGCAAGCCGTTCGTGGTGCCGGTGGCGCCGCCGGGCGACGACGTGAAGCCCGAGGACTTCGTGGCCTTCTGGTCAGACGGCAATCACGGCATCTACATCCATCCCGACGTCTGGCACGAGGGACCGTTCCCCGTCGGGCCGTCGGGGCGCTTCTTCGACAAGCAGGGCAAGGTGCACGCGCGGATCAGCTGCGACATCGCCCGCGAGTTCGGCGTACTACTCGGCGTCCAGCTGCCGAACGCCGTTTAGATAGGAAAGGACGAGCCGCACCAGCTCGTCCTCGAACGCCGCGCTCTTGAAGAAGGGCTGCTCCTCCAGCACCGCGGCGCGGATCGTGCCCATCAGGGCGCGCGACAGCACGAACACCTGCTCCCGGCTCAGCTGCCCCAGCCCGCGGCGTGGCTCGGCGCCTTCGGCCGCGATGAAAGAGGCGACCGGCGCCATCATCTCGATCGCCAGCCCCTGCGCCAGCACCGCCTGCACCACCGCCTTGCGCGCGCGCTGCCGGCCGTGGAACGCGTTCACGATGGCGCGCACCATCGCGCGCACGCGGCTCTCGACCGTGCCCTCGCTCTCGCCGCGTAGCGCCGCCGCCACCGCGGTGAGGGCCTGCGCCATCTCGCGCTCGGCGATGGCGCGCAGCAACGCGTTCTTGTCGGCGAAGTACTGGTAGAGCGTGCCGATGCTCACACCCGCCCGTTCGGCCACCGCGTTGGTCGTGAAGGCCGCCAGCCCGCCCGCTTCCAGAACCTGAGCCGCACCTTCGAGAATCGCCGCCACGGTCGCTGCCGCCCGCGCCTGATGCGGCTTTCGTCGTTTTTTATCAATGGGTTGTGAAGCCTTGGCCATGGCTGGACGGTCTCTTCAAAGGCGAGTATTAAACCTGAGGGATGCTCATATATTGAAAGGCGTCGAACGAAAAGGAGCTTTCCCATGGAAAACCTCGGCACCCTTTATCTGATCCTGCTGCCCATCGTGTTGAGCGCCGCGCTGGTCGAGGGCCTCTGGCTCTCCCGCACCCGCGCCGAAGGCTACGACTGGAAGGCGTGGGCCACCTCGGTCGGCGATCTTGCTGTCCGCCGCCTGCTGGCGATCGTGCCGTACAGCCTCGCGACACCGTTCTTCGTGCTGGCCTACGACCACCGCCTGTTCACCCTGCACCTCGACAGCGTTGCCTCGGTGCTGGCGCTCTTCGTCGGCCTCGAGTTCTTCTATTATTGGTACCACCGCACCAGCCACACCGTGCGCTGGTTCTGGAACACTCATGCCGTCCATCACTCGCCCAACCAGTTCAACCTGGCGGCCGCTTATCGGTTGGGCTGGTTCGGCAAGCTGACCGGCACCACCATCTTCTTCACGCCGTTGTCGTTCCTCGGCTTCGAGCCCACGACCGTGCTCGCCGCGCTCGCGCTGAACCTGCTCTACCAGTTCTGGATCCATGCCGACTGGATCCCCAAGCTCGGCGTGCTGGAGTACGTGCTGAACACGCCGTCGGCTCATCGCGTGCACCATGCCCGCAACCCGGAATATCTCGACGCCAACTTCGGCGGCGTGCTGATCGTCTTCGACCGCCTGTTCGGCACTTATGTCGAGGAGCGCGCCGACATCCCGTGCGAGTACGGCCTGGTCCATCGCGTGACGACCTACAATCCGGTGCGCATCAACGTCGAGCCGTGGGTCGGCCTGTGGAACGACCTCAAGTCCGCGCGCTCGCTGTCCGACGCCTGGCACTATCTGTTCGGCGCGCCCGGCTGGCGCCCGGACGGCAAGGGCGCGACCACGGCCGAACTCCGCCACGCTCGTGCAGCCATGACTTAATCTCCTTTGAGCGGTCTCCGGACGGCCGACAGACTGGCCGAAAGGAGATCGCTCTCATGGCCAGGGAAAAGGTATGCGTCGTGATCGGCGCAGGAGATGCGACGGGCGGTGCGATCGCCCGTCGCTTCGCGCGCGAGGGCTACACGGCCGTCGTGACACGACGCAGCGCCGACAAGCTCGACGCGCTGGCCGAGCGGATCAGGGCCGACGGCGGCAAGGTCCATCCCTTCGGCTCGGACGCCCGCGACGAGGAGCAGGTCGTCGAGCTGTTCCGAAAGATCGAGGCCGATATCGGCGAGGTCGAGGTCTTCGTCTTCAACATCGGCGGCAACGTGCGCTTCGACATCCGCGACACGACCAGCCGCGTCTACCGCAAGGTCTGGGAGATGACGGCCTTCGCGGGCTTCCTGACGGCGCGCGAGGCGGCGAAGGCGATGGTGCCGCGCGGCCGCGGCACGATGCTGTTCACCGGCGCGACCGCCAGCCTGCGCGGCGGCCGTGGCTTCTCGGCGTTCGCCGGCGGCAAGCATGCGGTGCGGGCGCTGGCGCAATCGATGGCGCGCGAGCTGATGCCGCAGAACATCCACGTGGCGCATGTCGTCGTCGACGGTGCGATCGACACCGAGTGGATCAAGACCAATTTTCCCGATCGCTACAACGCGGGGCCCGAAGCGATCCTCAATCCGGACCACATCGCCGAGACCTATTGGCAGCTCCATAGGCAGCCGCGCAGCGCCTGGACCTTCGAAATGGACCTCAGGCCGTGGAAAGAGAACTGGTAATCGTCCGCAACTATCGTCTTCCGAGGTCCGTTGCTCCTGTGAACCCCGCTCACACAGGAGGCACCAAATGCAGACCGATACGACGGCCAAGCTCTGGGACCTGATCAGGGACATCAAGTACGGCATGTTTACTGCGCGGCACGGCAACGGCCATCTTCATTCCCGGCCGATGACGACGCTCGATCGCGACGAGCAGGGCGGCATTCTCTGGTTCTTCATGTCGCGCAGCAGCGAACCGGTCATGGACATCGAAAACATGTCCGAAGTGAACCTTTCCTACAGCGATGCGGGTCGCGACGCTTACGTGTCGGTCTCCGGCACGGCGCATGTCGTCAACGATATGGGGCAAAAGAAGCGGCTGTGGAGCCCGATGGTCCAGGCGTGGTTCCCGGGCGGCATCGACGATCCCGATCTCGCGCTGGTCGCCGTCACGATCGATCACGCCGAGTATTGGGACGTGAAGACCAACAAGGCGACCAAGATCTACGAGATGGCGAAGGCCGCCATGACCGGCACGACGCCGTCGATCGGCGAGCATGCGCAGGTGCGCATGAGGTAGGTGCGCTGCGGTCCGCAGGTGCGTGTCCTGCCGGTGACGCCGCGGTTTACCCTGCGCGATCAGCCGCCCGATCTCGGCGCTGTGGCTGCGCTCAAGCCCGATCCCATCTTCGACGTCGGCTCGATCGGCGGCAACTACGTGACCCTCGCCAACAAGGTGCAAGCGGAGACGCATGTGCCTAACGCGCTGATCGACGGCCATCTCGACAAGCCGCCCGGGAGTCTGCGTCTGGCCGGCGACATGCCCGGGCGCGTCGAGCGTGGCGATGCGAGCGGCGTCCGCGTTTCTTCCTGGCGCGTGGCAGCACCGGTCTGCAAAGCGCGGTCAAGGGATCGGGGCTTGCGGAGGTTCTGGAGCGCGCGGGCGGCATCAACGTCGCCCAAGGGCCGGCGAGGCGCGGCGGCGCCATCGAGCCACCGTCGCTCAATCAGATCATGGGCGTGCGCTGGCTCGCCTCGGCGTTCTATCCGGACGAGTCCAAGGGGGATCTCGTGGGCGACGCCCGCGAGTTCCACCGCCTGTTCTATGGCTGACGCCGTCTGACGCCCAGCTCGCAACTCTCATCGAGGGCGCGCACTAGGTGAAGACGCTCAGCCTAGTAGCGGCGTGGGGTCGTGGCCGCGCCGATCGCGGCGCCGCCGGCACCGCCGACCACCGCGCCCAGCAGCGGGTTGAAGCCCGTCGCGGCGCCCAGCACCGCGCCCGACGCCGCGCCGATGCCGCCACCGGTCACTGCACGCTGGCCCCAAGTATCGCCACACGCGGTGGCGGTGAGAAGGATGGCGGCGAGAGCAAGGTAGTTACGCATGGGATCGGTCCTCTTAGGCTAGCACGAGGCCTGAGGATGCAGGCGCTCTAAGGCCGATTACGACAGGGATTGGGGCCGAAAAGTGGCGAGGGCCGCTGTGCGAATCGCCGGCAGCGCGAATCGCGCCTGCCACAGACAGATCACAGGCGTCACGACCAGCTCCATCGCCAGCGCCAGGATCACCGGCGGCGACAGAGGGTCGCCCAGCAACACACCGATCAGCCGGCAAAGCCCGCCGACCGCCACCACGAAGGTCAGCAGCCGGAAGCGGCCGGTACGGCGTTCGATGTCCGGTATCGAACTCCAGAAGCCGAGGCCGATCGCCAAGAGAAGGCCCGACAAATAGCGCTCGTGGTTCAGCGCCCAGGCACCCGCGCCATGGACGCCGTGCAACACGTCCCACGTGCCGGCGGCGACGGGCAGGGTCGCGGCGATGGCGACGGCAAGCTGGAGGGCACGCTTCTCGAGCAACGAGCGAGACATGCCCTGTGTACGCCCCCGCGGGCGCGCCGGATCAAGGCAGTCGAAGGGGGAGACGCGCGAGCCGCGACCGGACCTTCTCGAGAAAATTCGCCCGCGACGCCGGCGTCGAATGATCCATGTCGTAGTGCGCAAGATAAAACGATTTCACGCCCTTGGCGCATAGCGGCTTCATCCCGCGCATCAGGACCTTGCGGCCGGCGTTGCCCGCGAACAGCGTCACCACCCACCACGGCGAGCCGTAGCTGGTCACCACGCCGAACAGCTTGATGTTGTGCAGTGCCGGCGTGAGGTGATTGTCCTTGGGATCGTAGTCGAAGGCGATGCCCGGTCCCCAGACCCGATCGACCCAGCCCTTGAGCATCGCCGGCATCGCGAACCACCAGTGCGGGAAGCACAGGATCACGCCGTCGACCGATTTGAGCGTCTCGACGTAACCGTCGACCGCGCTGTGGTCGTAGGCCTCCTGCATGTAGGTCTCGCGCTCGCGCTCGGTCATCGGCGGGGCAAAGCCCTCGCGATAGAGGTCGGTCGCCACGACCTCGTGCCCACTCGTCTCGAGCGTCTCGACGATCGCGCGGAACAGCGCGTGATTGTAGCTGCTGGTCAGCGGATGGCAGTGGACGACCTGGAGGCGCATCTCATCCTGCCAACGCCGCTGGCGGCCGCCGCGTTCCCTAGATCACCCGCTGCGTGCGGGCGAAGGCCATGTAGAGCTCGTGCGCCTGGCGGGCGATCGGGCCGGGTTGGAGGTCGCGGCTCTCGAACTTGTTGACCGGCTGGACCTTGCCCGCGTTGCCGGTGGTGAAGATCTCGTCGGCCTCGTCGAGCTCGGCCGGGCGCACCGTGCGCTCCTCGACCGTGATGCCGGCGTTGCGCAGCAGCTTCACCGTGCGGTTGCGCGTGATGCCCGCCAGGAAGGTGCCGTTCGGGATCGGCGTGGCCACCTTGCCGTCCTTGGCGAGGAAGATGTTGGAGCTGCAGGTCTCGGCCACGTTGCCCACCGCGTCGAGCACGACGCCGTTGTTGAAGCCGCGCTCCAGCATCTCGGCCACGCCGCGCGAGGAGTTGGGATAGAGACAGGAGGCCTTGGCGTTGGTCGGCGCGCTCTCCGGCGTCGGCCGGCGGATCGAGCGGCAGAGGCCGAGCGTCAGCGGCGTGCCGGCACGCATCGGCGATATATAAGTGCAGAGCAGGAAGTTGGTGGAGTCGGGATCGACCGAGATCGGGCCGGCGCCGCCCTTGGTCGCCCAGAACATCGGGCGCACATAGAGGTCGGCCTTGGGACCGAAGCGGCGCACGCTCTCGTGCATCAGCTTCAGGATCTCGTCCGGCGTCTTGGTCGGCTTCATGCCCAGCGCCGAGGCCGAGCGGCAGACACGTTCCGCATGGAGATCGAGATCGGGACCGCAGCTCTCGAAAGCGCGGCCGCCGTCGAATACCATCGAGCCCAGCCAGAAGGCGTGGTCGCGCGGCCCCAGGATCGCGGGATTGCCCTCGTGCCACGAGCCGTTCCAGTAGGTGAGCGTGTCCATTTTTTCCTCGTTCGGCGGAAGCCGGCGCAAATAGCAGATTCCCATGGGCGCGGCAGCTGTTTTGGCATTGGCCGCCGCGGTGTGTTTTGCGGTCGCCCTGATCCTCACCCAGTACGGGCTGCGGACCATGCCGTCGTGGCGCTCGCCGCTCTACAGTATCGGCGGATCGGGCATCCTGGCGTGGATATTCGCCCTAATTTTTGTCGACCCGGCCACGTTCCAAACTAGGGCGGCGCTGATCTTCGCCGCCGTCGGCGCGGTCTATCCGGTATTCGTGTCGATCCTCGCGGTGCGCTCCAACGAGCGGCTGGGGCCGGCGGTGGCGGGCGCCGTCGGCAACGTCACGCCGCTGTTCGCGGTGCTGGGTGCCGTCCTCTTCCTCGACGAGCGCATGGGCTGGGGCCAGATCGCGGGGTTGGCTCTGGTCGTGGTCGGCGTCGCGCTGCTGGCGCTGCGCGGCGGTGTCGGCGGGCGGCAATGGTCGGTCTGGGTGCTCTCCCTGCCGCTCGGCGCGGCGTTCATCCGCGGCATCATCCAGCCCGCGATCAAGACCGGTCTCGCCGAGTGGCACGAACCGATGGCGGCGACGGCGATCGGCTACAGCTCGTCGATCGTGGTGATCCTGGCGTTGGTCGGCCGCCGCGCGTTGCGCGAAGGGCCGGCCGACCGCCGGGGCATCTTCTGGTTCACCGCCGTCGGCCTGTTCAACGGCACGGCGACCTTTCTTCTATATGCGGCGTTGGGACTGGGCTCGATCGCGCTTGTCGCGCCGCTGGTGGCGATCTTCCCGCTGATCGCCGTCGTGATGAGCTTTCTGCTGCTGCGCGGCGAGCGGCTGCATGTCGTGGGCCTGCTCGGCATCGTGGTGAGCGTTGCCGGTGTCGTCCTTCTCCTGGTCGGAAAATGACGCGAACGGAACACGGCAGGATCGGGGCAAAGCGGGCGCAAATTCCCCAATCGGATGGGCACGTCTACCGGTCCTGAAACGTAATTCCCTCCAGAGCGGCCGAATGGCTGCCAAAGGAGGTTCTCATGTTGAAGCATTCCTTGTTGACGGCGCTTGCCGCCGCGACGATTGCCACCCCCGCCCTGGTGGCGCCGGCGATCTTCACGCCGGCAGCCGCAGAGGTCGACCTGAACGTCTCGATCGGCACCCCGCCGCCGCCGCCGCGCTATGAGGTCGTGCCGGCGCCGCGTGCCGGCTATATCTGGGCGCCGGGTCATTGGCGCTGGGACGGCCATCAGCACGTGTGGAACGGCGGTGTCTGGGTTCCGGCCCGGGCGGGCTACCGCTACGTCCCCGATCGCTGGGAGCGTTACGTCGACCACGGTCATGAGCGCTGGCGCTACCATGCCGCGGGCTGGGACCGTGACGGCGACGGCATTCCCAACCGCTACGACAACCATCCCAACAACCCCTACCGCCGCTAGGCACACGGGCGTTTGAGGGAAGCGGGGCGCCTCGGCGTCCCGCTTTCTTTTTGCTATCTTCCCGGCACCAACCGGGAAGGAAACATAAGTGCCGCTCCGCGCCGACCGCTTTGGTCTCTCCGTCGCCCTCGCCACACCGTTCGCCGAGGATCGCCAGATCGACCTGCCGCGCCTCGTGGCGCACGGGGTCCAGTCGCTGGCCGACGGCTGCGACAGCCTCACGGTGTTCGGCACGACGGGCGAGGGCGCCACGCTCGGCCTCAACGAACGCAACCGCGCGCTGGGGGCGCTGGTCGGCGCGGGCGTCGACCCGAAGAAGCAGCTCGTGGTCGGCATCGCGGCGTCGTCGGTCGAGGATGCAATCGCGCAGGGCCGTGCCGGCCTGATGCTGGGCTGCCCCAGCTTCCTGCTGGCCCCGCCGTTCTATTTCAAGAACCCGGGCGACGAAGGATTGTTCGACTGGTTCGCCGCGGTGCTTACCGGGCTCGGCCCCAGGGCGAGCAACGTCATCCTCTATCATATCCCGCAGGTCACCTCGGTCGGCCTGTCGGTCGAGCTGGTCGGGCGCCTCAAGAAGGCGTTTCCCAGCCAGGTGAAGGGCGTGAAGGATTCCTCGGGCGACTGGGACAACACCCAGGCGCTGCTGAAGCATCACGGCGACCTGCACATCCTGATCGGCGACGAGAGGCTGCTGGCCAAGGCCATGCAACTCGGCGCCTCGGGCACGATCTGCGGACTGGCCAACATCGCGCCCGACCTGATGCAGGGCCCGGTCAACGGCGTCGAGGAGCCGAGGGTCGCCGCCATGGTGGAGGTCGTGCTGCCGTTCGCCGTGACCGCGGCGGTCAAGGCGCTGGTCGGCCATCGCCGCAACGATCCCGCCGCCTGGAGCCGCATGCGCGCCCCGCTGCGCTCGCTCGGCGAAGCCGAGTGCCGCAAGATCTTCGCCGCCATCGACGCCATCCGTGCCAAGCGCGCTGCATAGCGCGCTCGTCGCGGCACTGCTCGTGACCGCCCTGCCGGCGTTGGCGCAGCAGCAGACCTGTGCGATCAAAGGCAATATCAACGGTCGCGGCGAGCGCATCTATCACCCGCCCGGCTGCAAGTACTATGCGTCGACCGTGATCGACCCCAAGCGTGGCGAGCGCTGGTTTTGCAGCGAGGCCGAGGCGGTGGCCGCAGGGTGGCGCCGCACCAAAGTTTGCTAGACTGCTTCCATAGGGAAGGAAAACCGAGAATGCCCGCACCGATCGCCATCCGCCTGCACCCCAACGACAACGTGGTCGTGGCGCGCATGGACATCCTGCCCAACACCAGGGTCGAGGGCGACGTCGCGGCGGCGACCCGCGTGCCGCCGGGGCACAAGATCCTGACGCGCGCGGTGAAGAAGGGCGAGCCGCTGCGCAAGTACAACCAGATCATCGGCTTCGCGACCGAGGACCTGGCGCCCGGCACGCACGTCCACACGCACAACTGCGTCATGGGCGACTTCGAGCGCGACTACGCCTTCTGCGCCGATGCCCACGCGACCGACTATGCGCAGACGCCCGCCACCTTCATGGGCTATCGCCGGCCCGACGGGCGCGGCGCCACGCGCAACTATCTCGGCATCGTGACGACGGTGAACTGCTCGGCCGCGACCAGCCGCATGATCGCCAGGCATGTCGAGCCGCTGCTGGCGCAGTATCCCAATATCGACGGCGTCGTGCCGCTGACGCATGGCGGCGGCTGCGGCATGGCCGCGTCCGGTCTCGAGATGGACGTGCTGCGCCGCACGATTGGCGGCTATACGAAGCACGCGAACATGGCGGCGGTCGTGGTGCTGGGCCTGGGCTGCGAGACCAACCAGATCTCCGGCCTGATGGACGCCGAGGGCCTGAAGGAAGGTCCGAAGCTGATCCCGATGGCGATCCAGGACGAAGGCGGCGTGTCGAAGACGGTGATGCGCGCCGTCGGCTTCCTGAAAGAATTGCTGCCCGAGGCCAATGCCGTGAAGCGCGAACCGATTCCGGCCAGCGAGCTGATCCTGGCGCTGCAATGCGGCGGCTCGGACGGCTACTCGGGCATCTCCGCCAATCCCGCCCTGGGCGCGGCGGTCGATCTGCTGGTGAAGAACGGCGGCACGGCGGTGCTGTCGGAGACGCCGGAGATCTATGGCGCCGAGCATCTGCTGACGCGCCGTGCGGTCAGCCGCGAGGTCGGCGAGAAGATCGTGAAGCGCATCAAGTGGTGGGAAGACCATTGCGCGCGGACCGGCGGCGAGATGAACAATAACCCCTCGCCCGGCAACAAGGCGGGCGGCCTCACCACCATCCTCGAGAAATCGCTGGGCGCGGTGGCCAAGGGCGGCACGACCAACCTGGTCGACGTCTACGAGTATGCCCAGCCGATCACGGCCAAGGGCTTCGTCTACATGGACTCGCCGGGCTACGATCCGGTGTCGGCGACCGGCCAGGTGGCCGGCGGCGCCAACGTGCTCTGCTTCACGACGGGACGCGGCAGCGTGTTCGGCTGCAAGCCCACGCCGTCGCTCAAGCTCGCGACCAACAGCGCCCTCTACCGCCGCATGACCGACGACATGGACATCAACTGCGGCTCCATCGTCGACGGCGAGGAGTCGATCCAGGAGAACGGCCAGCGGATATTTGACCTGATCCTGAAGACAGCGTCCGGCCAGAAGACCAAGTCCGAGAGCCTCGGCATCGGCGACGACGAGTTCGAGCCCTGGAAAATCGGCGCAACAATGTGACCCGAGGGGTCGTACGCAATATCGTGAGGTCGGCAACCAATTCTCAGTTGCTGACGTTAGGACAGGGTATGCGGCCCTACGACTCACGACTTTGGCCATGCCTTGGCGGCCCCCACTGCGGACGAACCCCTCGCGCTCACCCCCAAGTTCTTCAGTTGTGGCGGACCGTGAAACTGCCAAGGAGAGACTAAATGGCGACAGGTACGGTTAAGTGGTTCAATGCCACCAAGGGCTTCGGCTTCATCCAGCCCAGCGACGGTGGCAAGGACGTCTTCGTGCATATCAGCGCCGTCGAGCGCTCGGGTCTGAACGGCCTGAACGAAGGCCAGAAGCTCAGCTATGAGATCGCAACCGAACGCGGCCGTTCCGCCGCGGTGAACCTGAAGGCCGAAGGCTAGATTTTCTTTCGCACGCTTGGCGAAAGCGAAACGGCGGTGCCACTGGCGCCGCCGTTTTCATTTGTGCACTCTGTCTGCGCAACACGCTGCCGGGGGGCTGCCATGCCGGAACTTCACTACCTTTCGCTCGACGAGGTCGCGCGCCGTCTCAAGGCACGCAAGGTCTCCTCGGTCGAGGCGACCCAGGCGCTGCTCGACCGCATCGAGGCGGTCGATCCCAAGCTCAAGTCCTACGCCACCGTCACGGCCGAGCGGGCGCTGGCCGACGCCAGGGCGCGCGATGCCGAGACGGCAGCGGGCAAGTCTCGCGGCGCGCTGCACGGCGTGCCGATCGCGGTGAAGGATCTCTGCAACACCGAGGGCGTGCCGACCGCGGCCGGCATGGCGATCCATCGCGGCAACGTGCCGGCGAAGGACGCCACCGTGGTCACGCGCCTCAAGGCGGCGGGCGCGGTGATCCTGGGGAAGCTCCAGATGACCGAAGGCGCGTTCGGCGCGCACCACCCGAGCATCCCCGCACCCCTCAACCCTTGGGACGCGACCTATTGGACGGGCTCGTCCTCGTCGGGCTCGGGCGCCGCCACTGCGGCGGGGCTTTGCTTCGCGTCGCTGGGCTCCGACACCGGCGGCTCGATCCGCTTTCCGTCGACCATGAACGGCCTGTCGGGAATGAAACCGACCTGGGGGCGCGTCAGCCGCGCCGGCGTCTTTCCGCTCGCCGACTCGCTCGATCACGTCGGGCCGATGGCGCGCAGCGCGCTCGACGCGGCGATCATGCTGGGCGTGATCGCCGGTCCGGATGCCGACGATCCCACCGCCGTGCCGCTCGCGGTGCCCGACTATGCCGGCGGAATCGGTGCGGGCGTGCGCGGCAAGCGCATTGGCCTCGCCACCAACATGGACGATCTCGACGTCGACTCGCGGCGCGCGCTCGATGGCGCGGCCGCCGCGTTGCGCGCGGCCGGTGCCGAGATCCTCGATGTGGTGCTGCCACCCACGTTCCACGACGGATCGCGCGACTGGGTGGCGCTCTGCGCGGTCGAGACTGCGTTCGCGCACGAGCCCACGTATCCGGCGCGGGCCGCCGAGTACGGTCCCGTGCTGGCGGCGCTGATCGACATGGGCCGCAAGCTCTCGGCCGTCGACTATGCGCGCCTCCAGGCGCGCCGCGCGGTGCTGACCGGCGCGCTCTCGACCCTGCTGGCCTCGGTCGATCTCCTGCTGGCGCCGGTGATGGCGCGCGCGGCCTGGACGCTCGACCATCTGGCGTCGGCCGGCCGCGATCCGGAGACGGTGGCGGGCCGGTTGCGTTACACCGCTCCGTTCGACCTCTCCGGGCATCCCACGCTCACCCTGCCGGGCGGCATGACGGCGAACGGTGTGCCGACGGGCTTCCAGATCGTCGGCCGCGCCTTCGACGAGGCGTCGATCCTCGCGGCCGGCCATGCCTATCAGCAGGCGACCGACTGGCACCTCAAGCGGCCGCCGGTCTAGGTCCTGCGCCGTTTCGATGCATAGACGGTGAATCCCCCGTGCTGTACCATGACGCTTTCACGGCGGCCGTCGCATGACAACGTTCTTCAAGAAAAAATTGCGACTGAGGCCCAGCATCCTGACGGCGTTCGTGGTGCTGACCGTGCCGGTGTTCGTGGCGATCATCGCCGTCACCTACGTGTCGAACGACCGTATCGCGCGCGAGAACGCGCAGGGGCTGATCGAGCGGTTCAGGATCGACACGATCGGCAACATCGAGGACGACATCAACCCGCTGCGGTCGCTGATCCGCTCGGCGGCGCGACTGGGCAGCCAGGTCCCGGATTTCTACGGCAGCGACCGCGCGCTGCCGTACTTCCAGAGTATGCTGCCGCACAGCGACAAGATGGTGAGCGCCTATGTCGGCCTCGCCGACGGTTCCTTCCGCCAGGCCCGCCGCATCGATTCCAACGTGCGCATCGGCAACGATTTCCCGCCGCCGGGATCGGCCTTCGCCACCCGCGTCATCGATCCCAATCTGCCGGGGCCGCTGCTCGACCGCTACGTCTTCTTCGACAAGGACGGCAAGAAGATCGGCATGCTGGACGAGCCGACCGCCTACGACCCCCGCACGCGCGGCTGGTATCGCTGGACGGTCGCGGCCAACGGGCTGCACATCACCGATCCCGACATCTTCGCCGCGCTCGGCCTCGTGGGTTTCACGGTCGCGCAGCCCTTCCATGCCGACGGCAAGCTGCTGGGCGTGGCGGCGATCGACATCACCCTGGAAGGGCTCGCGCAGTACCTCGCCGAGCGCAAGATCAGCCCGGGCACGCTGAGCTACATCCTCGACGCGCGCGGCAGCGTGCTGGCGGCGTCGGACCTGTCGCGCAACTACACCAACAACAACGGTATCCTCGAGCTGCGCCACGTCTCCTCGCTCGACAACGCCTTGCCGGCCGCCGCCTATGCCGCCCGTCCGCGCGCGGAGGAGGGCAGCAAGCTGCTCTATTCGTTCCGTCACGACGGCCGGGAATATGTCGCGGGCCTTTCGACGATGCCGGCGAACACGGGCAAGCGCTGGCAGGTCTTCATCATCACGCCGGTCGACGACTTCACCGGCACGTTCCGGCACAACAACAACAACCTGCTGCTGTTCGGCTTCATCGCCATCGCGTTGCAGATCGCCATCATCTACTTCCTGAGCAGCGTGATCTCCCGGCCGCTCGAGCGGCTGGCGCGCAATGTCGACATCATCCAGGATCTCGGCGGCGCCCATAGCCTGCCCGTCGTGTCCTCGCCGGTGCGCGAGATCAACACGCTGTCGCACGCGATCGAGACGCTCGACAACGCCGTGCAGTCGTTCTCGTCCTTCGTGCCGGTCGGGCTGGTCAAGCAGCTGCTCGACAGCGACCAGAAGCTGTCGCTGGGCGGCCACAGCCGTTTCCTCACGGTGTTCTTCTGCGACATCGAATCCTTCGCCTCGATCGCCGAGGAGATGCCCTCGCAGGAGATCCTGCTGCGCGTCTCGGCCTATCTCGACATCGTCATCAAGGCGGTGGGCGACCAGCAGGGCACGATCGACAAGTTCATGGGCGACGGCGTCATGGCGTTCTGGGGCGCGCCGGCGCTGCTCGAGGACCATGCCTGGCGCGCCTGCGTGGCCGCGCTCACGATCCGCCGCGAGATGAAGGCGCTCAACGCGCGCTGGGCGGCCGAGGGCCTGCGGCCCTTCAACGTCCGCATCGGCATCCATTGCGACGCCGTGATGGTCGGCAACATCGGCAGCCACGAGCGCATGAGCTACACGGTGATGGGCGACGGCGTGAACATCGCCTCGCGCCTCGAAGCCATCAACAAGGAATATGGCAGCCACGTCTGCGTCAGCCACAGCGTCTTCCGCGAGGCCGGCGAGCGGCTGTGCGTGCGGCCGATCGAGGACGTCGCGGTCAAGGGCCGGCGCGGCAAGATCCCGATCTACGAGCTGATGGGCGTGTTCGGCGACGTTCCCGAGATCGAGCCGACGGGCGAGGCGCTGGAACTCGCGCGCCTGACCAAGACCGCCTACGACGCGGTCACGGAGGAAGACACGACGCGCGCCTGCGGCCTCTATCGCGAGATCGTCGAGCAGTTCCCGAACGATCCGGTCGCCGCCGAGATGCTGCGCCGCCTGGATCCGGCATGAAGGTCGAGCCCGTCCCGGTTCCCGCGCTGCGGCCCAGCGAATATACCGCGACCCTGATTCAGGGCCTGCGCGCGCGCGCGGCATGGGTGCGCGGCGCCGATGCGCTGGAGATCGGCTCGGGCAGCGGCGTCGTGCTGGCGACGCTCGGCGGCCTCGGCGCGGCCTCGCTGTGCGGCGTCGACATCGAGCAGAAGGCCGTGACGCTCGGCGTCGAGCTGCTGGGCAAGTTGGGTTATGGCGCGGCCTCGCAAGTCCTCTGCGGCGACATGTGGCGGCCGGTGTCCGGGCGGCGCTTCGGCCTCGTTACCGCCAATCTTCCTCATTTCCCGATGACCGACCCCGACATTTCGGGGCGCCTGCCGAGCTGGAGCGACGGCGGACCCGACGGGCGGCGCCTGCTCGATCCGTTCCTCGGCGGTCTGCCGGATCACCTGACGCCGGGCGGCCGCGCGGTGATCGCGCACAACGGCTTCGTCGACCTCGAGCGCTCGCGCGCGCTCGCCGCAAAGGGCGGCCTCGATCTGCGCATCGCCTGCACGACGCTGGTGTACGTGCCCGACGACAAGCTCGAGCACATGACCGACGGCGTGCTGAAGCGCGAGGAGGGGCGGTCGATCCATCGCTACGGGCCTTACGTCTTCGCCGACATGCATATCGTCGAGATCGGCACCGCCGGGGCGCTGAACTGACATGAGTCCGCGCCAGATTGCTTGTGCGCTCATCTGCCTGCTGGCCGCTGCGCTGCCGGCGCGCGCCCAGGAAACGCCCGACGCCGAATTGCGCCGCGTCCTCGACGAGGCGCGTGCCGCCTGTGCGACGACGCCCGCGCCCGACCGGCTGGTCCGCATCTTGTGCGACGGCAAGATCCGGATCGGCGTGCGCGACTACTATCCGCTGTTCGCCACGCACGAGAACGGCACGCGCCAGGGTTTCGAGGTCGACGTGGCGCATGCGCTGTCCGCCAAGCTCGGCGTCGAGCCCGATTTCACGCGCGTCAACGCGGCCAACCGCATCGTGCTGGTGGCGGAGGATCGCATCGACCTCACCATCGCGACGATGGGGCACAACACCCAGCGCGACGGCCAGGTGCGCTTCATCCGACCGCACTACTACCAGTCGGAGACGATCCTGGTCGGGCCGCGCGCGCTCAAGGTCGCGGGCTGGGCCGACGTGCGCGAGCGCACGATCTGCGCCACCGTCGGCAACGGCTCCAACACCGATCTCGTCTCGCACGGCGCGCGCCTGATGCTGTTCGACGAGGCGGGCGTCCTGCCCGAGCATCTGCGCAGCGAGACCTGCACCCTGGCGGCGCAGGACGACAGCTTCTTCGCGGCCTATTTCGCCGATCCCGCCTTTGCCGCGGCTTACGCGCCGAAGTTCGGCTTCGCCCAGGTGCCGTGGGGCATGGCGGTGGCGCGCAGCGGCAGCGACCGGCTGGCGCACGCGCTCGACCTGATCAGCCAGATCTTCCACCGCGACGGCGTGTTCCTCGACCTCGCGCGCAGGCACAAGGTGGTCAGCGCCTTCCTCGAGCGGCAGCAGGGCGTGTGGAACCGCGCCGATTGCAACACCGCCACGGGGGCGACCAACACCGCCTGCATCCTGCCCGCGCTCGACACCGAGCTCGAGGCGACCTCCTTCGCGCGTCCCGTGGCGGCGTTCGAGAAATGGGTGAAGGGCACGCTCGGGGTCGATCTCGTGCTGCCCATGCTCAAGACCGCGCCGGCCTGGTCGCTGTTCAAGACGGGCGTGGCGACCTCGCTGCTGCTGATCGTGGGCGCGCTGTCGGCGACGTTGGTGTTTGCGATGGTGCTGGGCGCGGTGCAGGGCTCGCGCTCGTGGGTACTGCACGGCGCGGCGCGCGCCCTGACGGTCACGCTGCAATCCTCGCCCATCGTCCTCACCCTGGTGATCGCCTCGGCGCTGTCGCATGCGCTGTTCCCGGCGTCGGCCGCGACGGCGATCGGCGCCGCCATCGTGGCGCTCGGCCTGACCAACGGCGCCAACGCCGGCCAGGCGATCGGCGAGGCGATGGCCACCCTGCGCGCCGAGCCCGCGACGCGCGGTCTGGGCGAGGCGGCGCTGTTCAGCCGCGCGCTCGGCCGGTCGGGCTCGCAGATCGTGGCGTTCCTGGTCAATGCCGCCAAGGGGACGCCGACGGCGAGCTTCATCGGCGCGCCCGAGCTGCTGACGGCGCTGACCGACATCACCTCCTTCTCCAGCGGCCGCATCACGACCTACTGGCTGCTGCTGATCTTCTACATCCTCGTCGTCATGGCCGTGGTCTGGTTCTGCGACCGCCTGCGGCTGCGCCTCGAACGCAGCCATGCCGCCGCATGACGCGCCTCCTTCCCCATCTCGATCCCGATTTCCTGTCGCAGTTCCTGACGGGCATGACGGTCAACTTCGAGATCGCCGCGGTGGCGCTGGCGCTGGGGCTCGCGCTCGGCCTGTTGCTCGCCTGGGCGCGGGTCGGCGGCGGCGCGGCGGGCGTGGCGGCCGCCTCGATCATCGGCCTGATGCGCGCGGCGCCCACCTTCGTGGTCATGTTCTTCCTGCTGAACGCCATCCCGCGCAACGCCAACCTGTTCGGCCTGCCGCTCGCGCCGAGCGGCATGATGGCGGTGGCGGCGTCGCTGGTGCCCTATTCGGCGGCCTATGTCGCGGACGCCGGGGTCGCCGCCATCCGGCAATTGCGCGCCGGCTCGCCGCTGGGCGCGCTGCTCTTCCTGCCCAACGTCACGCGCGCCTTCTTCGTGCTGGTGATGTCGTCGGGCGCCGGCGCCGCCATCGGCGTCAACGAGGCGATCGCGGTCCTCCTGCGCCAGGCCGAGCTCATGCCGACCCTGGGCGACCGGCTGATCCTGTTCGCGATAGGCGTCGCGGCGTTCGGCATCCCGCTCCAGACCGGCTTCGCGCTGATTCGCGCGCTCCAGCGCCGGCTCAGCCGGGTTATGATGCGGCAACAGGAGGAGACCACCCCATGAAGCCGACCCGCCGCGCCCTGATGCTGGGCACCAGCGCCGCCATCCTCGCAAGCAGCGCCCGCGCGCAGACCCTGCCCAAGCAGATCCGCATCGTCGTGCCCTATCCGCCGGGCGGCGGCGCCGACACGACGGCGCGCTTCATCCAGAACCCGCTGCAAGAGGCGCTGGGCTCGACCATCGTGGTCGAGAACAAGCCGGGCGCCGCCGGCATGATCGGCGACGAGGTCGTGGCCAAGGCCACGCCCGACGGCGGCACCTTGCTGCTCGGCGCCTTCGCCCATGCGGTCAATCCGCTGATCCAGCCCAAGATGCCGTTCAAGACGCCGGACGATTTCGCGCCGGTGTCGCTGCTCACCTCGGTGCCCGAGCTGCTGGTGATCACGCCCTCGCACCCCGCCAAGACGGTGGCCGACCTCGTGGCGCTGGCCAAGGCCAAGCCCGGCACGCTGTTCTATGCCTCGTCCGGCGCCGGCAGCGCCCAGCATCTGGCGGCCGAGTTGTTCAAGCTGCGCACCGGCACCGATATCGGCCACGTGCCCTACAAGGGCGGCGGGCTCGCGGTCGGCGACGTCGCGGCCGGCCACATCCCGTTCTATTTCGGCAACATGAGTGCAGCACTCCCGCAGGCGCGTGCCGGCCATGTGCGCGCCCTCGCCGTGACCAGCGCCCAGCGTTCGCCCGCGGCGCCCGACGTGCCGACCATGGCGGAAGCCGGCGTGAAGGACTGCGTGATCTCGGAGTGGAACGGCATCCTGGCGCCGGCCGCCACGCCGAAGCCGCTGGTCGACAAGATTTCCGAGGCGCTCGCCAGGATCATGCGCGACCCCGCCATCAAGGCGAAGTTCACCGATCTCGGCGCCGACACCTTCGGCTCGACGCCGGCCGAGCTCGCGACCTTCATGGAGGCCGAGCGCAAGAAGTGGGCGGAGGTCGTGAAGGCCGCCCACATCAAGATCGAGTAGCCGTGTCCTATCGCTCGGTCTTCCGGCCCGGCCTGTTCGAGGGCAGGACCATCGTCGTCACCGGCGGCGGCTCGGGGCTGGGCCGCTGCACCGCGCACGAGCTGAAGGCGCTGGGTGCGCGGATCGCGCTCGTGGGCCGCACACCGGAGAAGCTCGACAAGGTGAAGGAGGAACTTGGCGACAAGGACACCTTCACCTTCGCCGCCGATCTGCGCGACGAGGCGCAGGTCAAGGCGATGGTCGACGGCGTGCTGAACTGGGGCGGCCGCATCGACGGGCTGGTCAACAATTCGGGCGGGCAATTCCCCGCCCAGCTCAAGGACATCTCCCTGAACGGCTGGAACGCCGTGGTCGCCAACAACATGACGGCGACCTTCCTGGTGTCGAAGGAAGTCTACCTGCGCTGGATGGAACAGAACGGCGGCGCCATCGTGAACGTGGGCGCCGACTGGGAACTCGGCATGCCGGGCATGGGCCACAACGGTGCGGCGCGCGCGGGCCAGGTGAATTTCACCTACACCGCCTCCATCGAATGGGCGCATGCCGGCGTGCGCATCAACTCGGTGATCCCGGGCTTCATCGCCTCGTCGGGCCTCGACCGTTACCCTGAGCGCGCGCACGACGTGCTGCGCAACGTCAAGGGCCGCATCCCGATGAAGCGCCACGGCACGGAGTCGGAGATCTCCGGCGCCATCGTCTACCTGCTGAGCGAGGCCGCGGCCTACGTGACCGGCATCGCGCTGCGCGTCGACGGCGGCCTGCACAACAACGGCAAGTCCAACTTCTACGAAGTGCCGGACCACGACCGGTCGAAGCCCTACAACGGCTTCCCGCTCTATCGCGCGCCGAAGGTGTTGGAGTAGTCTTTCGGGCCCAATCCCCCAGGGAGGTCCCGATGCCCGTCCGTCACATTCTCTCGAGCCTGCCGATCGTGATGGCGGGATGCGTCCTGGCGCTGTCGGCCCAGGCGCAGACCGCCCAGGCGACGCTGAAGGACGCCGGCGGCAAGCAGGTCGGCACGGCCGATCTCGTGCAGACGCCGCACGGCGTGCTGATCAAGCTCTCGGTCAAGGGCGTCGCGCCGGGCGAGCATGCCTTCCACGTCCATGCCGTCGGCAAGTGCGAGCCGCCGTTCACCAGCGCCGGCGGACACTTCAATCCCGACGCGAAGAAGCACGGCATGGAGGCGGCCGGCGGCGCCCATGCCGGCGACATGCCCAACCTGCACGTCCCGGCCGGCGGCGAGCTGGTCGTCGAGGTGGCCAACCCCGCGATCTCGCTGGTCAAGGGCCAGCCCAACTCGGTGTTCGACGCCGACGGCTCGGCGCTGGTGATCCACGCCGCGGCCGACGACTACAAGAGCGACCCCGCCGGCAATGCCGGCGACCGCATCGCCTGCGGCGTGATCGGCGCGGGCAACTGATCCGGCCGGCCGCCTCCCGCAGTATCAGGGATATGCGGCAGACCTGGACCTGGCACTTCGACCTGACGCCGGACCGGCTGTGGCCGGTGCTGGCCGACACCAACCGCTTCAACGAGGCGATGGGGCTGCCGCCCTATGCGCTCGAGGAGACGCCGCAGCCCGACGGCACGGTGCTGCGCCGGGGCAAGGGCAAGGCCGCGGGCTTCACCCTCGAATGGGAGGAGAAGCCCTACGAGTGGGTGCACGGCCGCCACTTCCGCCAGGGCCGCGTGTTCAGCAAGGGGCCGTTCCGGAGCTTCGGCCCGGTGTTCGACATCGTGCCCGAGGGGGACGGCAGCAAGGTCACCTACACCCTGGAGTGGGAGCCGCTGACGCTGGTCGGGCGCTTCTTTGGCGCCCGGCTCGCCGCGCAGGCGGGCGCCGCGATCGAGAAGCGCGTGCTCTCGGCGGTCGCCTTCATCAAGGGCGAGCGGCCCACCATGTTCGACCTGCCGCCGCCGACCTTGCCGGAAGGCGGACGGGCGCGCGCCGTCGCCGCCGCCGAGCAGATCGACCGCAGCACCTACGGCAACGGGCTGGGCGGTCCGCTCGCCAACTACGTGATGAACGGCATGGCGTCCGATCTCGTGCACCTGAAGCCCAAGCTGCTGGCGCGCGAGCTCGGCGTGAAGCCGCGGCCGGCGATCGAGGCGTGCCTCGCCGGTGTGAAGGCGGGGCTGCTCACCATGAAGTGGGACCTGCTCTGCACCAACTGCCGCGGGCCCAAGCTCTCGGCGATGGCGCTGAGCGAGCTGCCGCGCGGCGCGCACTGCGAGTCCTGCAACATCGACTACGACCGCGACTTCGAGCGCAACGTCGAGCTGTCCTTCTCGCCCGCGCCGACGGTGCGGCCGCTGCTCGAGGGCGGCTATTGCCTGAGCGGCCCGATGTCGACGCCGCACGTGCCCGTGCAGGTGCTGCTGAAGCCCGGCGAGCGCCGCACGCTTGTCGTCGACCTGGCGCCCGGCCAGTACCGGCTGCGCACGCTGCATCCCGGCGAGGCGACGGATGTCGAGCATGCGGGCGGGGCGTTCCCCGGCGTGCGCGTCGGGGCGGGCGGCGTCGAGGCCGCGGCGCCCGGCCGCGCCGGCGAGATCGTCTTCACCAACGAGTCGGCCAAGGAGGTCGCGGCGCTGATCGAGGACCGCACCTGGACGCGCGAGGCGTTGACCGCGCCCGAAGTGATCTCCCTGCAAGCCTTCCGCGACATGTTCTCGGAGGCGACCTTGCGGCCTGGCGACGAGGCCGCGGTCGGGCAGGTGGCGCTGCTGTTCTCGGACCTGCGCGGCTCGACGGCGCTCTATGAGCGGGTCGGCGATTCGAAGGCCTACAACATCGTGCGCGACCATTTCGCCTTCCTGGCCGCGATCGTGCGCGACCATGACGGCGCCATCGTCAAGACGATCGGCGATGCCGTCATGGCGTCGTTCGGCGATCCGGCCGACGCGGTGCGCGCCGCCATCGCCATGCAGCGCCGCATTGTGGCGTTCAACGAGGCGCACGCGAACCACGGCGACCTCGCGATCAAGCTCGGTGTCCACTGCGGCGGCAGCATCATGGTGAACCTGAACGAGCGGCTCGATTACTTCGGCTCGACCGTGAACATGGCCGCGCGGCTCCAGGGCCAGAGCGACGGCGGCGACATCGTGCTGAGCCGCGCCGTCGCCGACGATCCGGCGGTGAAGCCGCTGCTCGAGGGCCACGACAGGCGCGAGGAGAGCGTGGCGCTGAAGGGCTTCGACAAGCCCGTCGGCTTCGTGCGCGTGCTGCCCTAGCTGCCGAAGAACGCGGCCATCACGGCGGCCGCCTCGTCGTTGGCCTTGATGCCCTGCTTCAGGAAGCGGGTCAGCGAGAAGAAGCCGTGGATTGTGCCGGGATAGTTGACGTAGGTCGTCTTCACGCTGGCGTCGATCAGCCGGTCGGCATAGGCGCGGCCCTCGTCGCGCAGCGGATCGAAGCCCGCGGTCAGCACGAAGGCGGGCGGCAGGCCGGCGAAGTCCTTCTCCAGCAGCGGCGACAGGCGCAGGTCGGTGAGGTCGGTGCCGGCCGGCGCATAGGCGTCCCAGAACCAGGTCATCAGGTCCCTGGTGAGGAAATAGCCTTCGGCGAACTTCTTGCGCGAGGCGCTCTCGCGGCTGGAGTCGGTCGCGGGATAGATCAGCATCTGGAAGGCGGGCATCGCCTCGCCGGCGCGGCGCATGCTCTGGCAGACCACGGCGGCGATCGCGCCGCCCGCCGAATCGCCGCCGACGGCGATGCGCTTGGGATCGGCGTCGAACGCGGCGGCGTTGTCGCGGATGTGCTGGAAGGCGGCGATCCCGTCGTCGATCGGCGCGGGGAACGGATGCTCGGGCGCCAGGCGATAGTCGATCGAGATCACCTGGCAGCGGCTCTTGTTGGCCAGCCGCCGGCAGGTCGAATCGTGGGTCTCGATGTTGCCGATCACGAAGCCGCCGCCGTGATAATAGATCAGCGTCGGCAACGGCCCTGCTTCCGATCCCAGCGGCCGGTAGCGGCGGAAGTGGATCTCGCTGCCCGGCCCCGCGAAGCCGCCATCGTCGACCGACGCCACCTCGGGCGGCGGCGCTTCGCTGTCCTCCGACATCTTGTCGACGGCCTTGCGGCCCACCGCGTGCGGCAGCGTGTCGAGGCGCGGGCGTCCGTCCTCGACGGACTTGCCCATCAGGTCGAGCAGCAGGCGGGCTTCGGCGTCGAGCTTTTCCATCGGAGATCCTCAGAGAGCGAAGGCGCGGGCGTGGGCGGCGATGTCGGTGGCGCGCTCCCACGTCATGCAGAAGTTGCCGCCGGGCACGATCTCGATCCGCGCGTGCGGGCACTTGGTGTGCAGCATGTGGCGGTGGCGGCCGTAGACGAAGGTCTCGCCGTACAGCATCAGCACCGGGCAGGCGAGGCGCTGCATCGTGCCGAACAGGTCGAACAGCTCGTAGGCCTGCACCGCCTGCCAGCGGTTGCGGCCGATCTCGAACTGCGCGGTGTTGATGCGGTCCATCCACGACTGGCTGGGATGGACCGGCGCATGCTCGGGATCGTTGGCGCGCATGAACGCGAGGCTGCGCGGCGCGGGGAAGCCTGAGGCATCGGTCGGCCGCACCTTCCGGATGTCGGCGACGTCGCTGCCGCCTTTCTCGAAGTACGGCGTGTTGACCGCGATCACGCGGTCGATGCGATCGGCCCAATTGGCGCCGAGCGCATAGGACACGCCCGCGCCGACCGCCTCGCCGAGCGCCGTGGCGCGCCGGATGCCGAGCGAATCCATCACCTCGATGAAGCACTGCGCATAGGTCTCGATCGTCGGCTGGCCGTCGAACGGATCGGAATGGCCGTGGCTCGGATAGTCGATGGCGACGGCGCGGAAGTCCGGCGCCAGCGCCTGCAACAGCTCGACCATCAGCGCCGAGCTCTGCTGGTTGATGTGGCTGATCACGATGGCCGGCGCGGTCTCGGGGCCGCAGGCGCGCCAGTGGATGTGGCCGGCGAAGGTTCGCGCCAGCCCGCGCTCGATCTTCATCGCGGGGCTACTCCAGCTTGACGTTGGCCGCCTTGATGACGGCGGCCCACTTCTCGACTTCCGCGCGCTGGAAGACGGCGAACGCCTCGGCCGTGCCGCCGGCCACGACGCCGCCGACGGCGGCATAGGCGTCGATCAGCTCCTTCGACTTCAACGCCGCCGCGGCGGCATCGTGGATGCGCTGGCGCTCGCTGAGCGGCGCGCTGCCGGGCGCGCCGAGCCCGTACCAGTTGTCGGAGTTGACCCTGGGATAGCCCAGCTCGCCCATCGTCGGCACGTCGGGCAAGAGCTTGGCGCGCGTCTCGGAACTCACCGCCAGCGGGATCACCGCGCCCGAACGGATGTGCGGCAGCAGCACCGGCAGGTCGAGCAGGGCGATCTGCACGGTGTTGGCGATCAGGTCGTTGGTCGCGGGCGCGGCGCCGCGATAGGGCACGTGCAGGATGTCGGTGCCGGTCTCGCGCTTGAACAGCTCGGTCGCGAGATGGGTGATGCCGCCGGTGCCGGCGCTGCCGTAGGTGTACTTGCCGGGCTCGGCCTTCAGCCTGGCGATCAGCTCCTTGAAGGTCTTGATGCCGAGCTTGGCGTTGACCACCAGCACTTCCTGGATGCGCACCACCACGATGACGGGCGCGAGATCGATGCCGGGCCTGTAGGGCATGCGCGGCATCAGGCTCTGCATGATCGCGCCGGCCGAGGCGCTCATCAGCCCGACGGTGTGGGCGTCGGTCGCCTTGGCGACGACATCCATGCCGGTGACGCCGGCGGCGCCACTCTTGTTCTCGACGACGACCGACTGCTTGAGGTCGGCCGACATGCCCTGTGCGAGATAGCGGCCGAAGATGTCGGCCGGCCCGCCCGCCGGGAAGGGCACGATCAGCGTCACGGGGCGGCTGGGAAAGGGGGCCTGGGCTCGCGCGGTCGCACCGATGAAGGGGGCGGAGACGAGGCCGGCAACGGCGCCGCGGCGGGTGATTTGCATGAATTCCTCCGATTCGCTGGCGGACTGTGCGCAATGGGTCGGTCGGGGGCAAGGGGCGGGTCCCGTGATCCGGAATGATGTCGCGACGTATGAAAGACATGACCGACGCCTTCGCGCCGAAGCCCCTCGTGCTGGAAGAGTTCTTCTCCGCCCCCGTCCGGGTCGAGGGGACGTTCCTGAACGTGTGGTCGCGCGTGCGGCTCGGCATCGTCATCGAGATCGTGCCGGCCTGGGACGGCAGGGTGCTGTCGCTCGACGAGCGCTTCACCTATTCCGACGGCACGGCGGACCACAAGGTCTGGCGGCTGGAGAAGACCGGCGCCGGCACCTATGCCGGCTCGCGCGAGGACATGATCGGCACCGGCCGCGTCTGGACCGAGGACAGCGCCGTCCGCCTCAGCTACGTGCTCCTCCTCGCGGGCATGGGCTTCACGTTCGACGAGACGATGATGCTGCGCGACGACGCCACCATGTACGCGCGCTCGACGGTGAAGAAGTGGGGCATCCTGATCGGCCGGGTCGAGCTGACGATGCGGCGGACGTCCTAGGACCTACTGGGGAACTATTGGCCGAAGCCGGTCCAGCCGATCGCGCCGCCTGCCGCCAGCAGCCACAGCGGATGCAGCCGCGTGCGGGTCGCGGCGAAGGCGCTCGCCGCCGTGATCGCGGCGAAGACCCACGTATGGTCGACGGTGCGCGTGATGATGGTGGCGCTGGCGGCGACGAGGCCGACCGAGATCGGCACCAGCCCGCCCTGGATCGCCTGACGCCACACCGGGTTGCGGAAGCCGTGCCACAGGCGCAGCGCCACCACCGTCAGGATCGACGACGGGCCGAAGATGGCCAGCGTCGTCACCGCCATGCCGGCCGCGCCCGCGACGTTCCAGCCGATCAGCGGCACGACCATCATGTTGGGGCCGGGCGCGGCCTGGGCCAGCGCATAGAGCGCGGCGAAGTCGGCGCTGGTCATCCAGTGATGCACGTCGACCACCTGGCGGTGCATCTCGGGCAGGGTGGTGTTGCCGCCGCCGAAGGCGATCAGCGAGAGCTGCACGAAGATGATGGCGAGCGCGGTCAGCGTCTCGTTCATGCGCGCACCTTCATCACGGTGAAGATGCTGATCGGCGCCATCACCAGCATGGTCGGCACCAGCGGCAGGTGAAAGCCCGCGATCGCGGTGAAGACGATCACGGCCAGCGCGATCGACACCGGCTTGCGCCGCAGCGGCAGCGCGATCTTGATCGCCATCGAGACCAGCAGCCCGGCCGCGGCGGCGGCCAGGCCGGCGAACATGTGCACGACATGCGGATCGCCGCGGTAGCGCGCATAGACCACGCCCAGCGCCAGCACGACGGCGAGCGGCGCCGCGATCAGCCCGACCAGAGCGGCCATCGCCCCGCGCACGCCGTGGAAGCGCAGGCCGATGGCGACCGACAGGTTGATGATGTTGCCGCCGGGCAGGAACTGGCACAGCCCCAGCAGCTCGGTGAACTCGGTCCCCGTCAGCCAGCGCTGCTTCTCGACCACCATGTGGCGCGCCAGCGGCAGCACGCCGCCGAAGCCGGTGAGGCCCAGGATCAGGAAACCCTGGAACAGCCCCGCCAGCGTGGGCGCCTGTGTGTCCGTCTCAGTCATCGCTCGCACGGTGCTAGGCGCCCGGGCGTGCGAAGTCCAATACGCGATTTCGCCGTGAGCAATATCGGCAATGTCTGGCCCGGCCTTGCATGACCCCTCCGTCTCGGTCCGACCGCGACACCTCCCCATATGAATGGGGAGGAGATTCTGAGAGCCCTTCCCTCCCCATTCAGATGGGGAGGTGTCGGCGTCTTACGCCGACGGAGGGGTCATCTCTTCGATGTGGCCGAGCGGATGACCCCTCCGTCGCGGTCTGACCGCGACACCTCCCCATCTGAATGGGGAGGAAATTTTGAGGAGGCCTCCCTCCCCATTCACATGGGGAGGTGGCGGCGTCTTACGCCGACGGAGGGGTCATCTCTTCGATATGCCCAAGCGGATGACCCCTCCGTCGCGGTCTGACCGCGTCACCTCCCCATCTGAATGGGGAGGAAATTTTGAGGGTGCTTCCCTCCCCATTCATATGGGGAGGTGGCGGCGTCTTACGCCGACGGAGGGGTCATCCCTTCCGCTTGTCGTGGGAAAATGTGGTTTGCAGGGCGGCCTCCGCCCAGTGGCGCAACCCACGGGCTTTGCGGTAATTTACTGACCATGGCTGATTTTCCGAACAAGACCCTCGCCGACTGGGAAAAGCTCGCCGCCAAGGAGCTGCGCGACAAGCCCGTGACCGCGCTCGACTGGACGACGCCCGAGGGCATCGTCGTGAAGCCGATCTACACCGCGGCCGACCTCGAAGGGCTCGAGACGCTCGGTACCGTGCCGGGCTTCCCGCCGTTCACGCGCGGGCCCAAGGCCACCATGTATGCCGGCCGCCCGTGGACGGTGCGCCAGTACGCGGGCTTCTCGACCGCCGAGGACAGCAACAAGTTCTATCGCGCCAATCTCGCGGCCGGCCAGATGGGCCTGTCGGTGGCGTTCGATCTCGCCACGCACCGCGGCTACGACAGCGACCATCCGCGCGTCGTCGGCGACGTCGGCAAGGCGGGCGTGGCGATCGACTCCGTCGAGGACATGAAGATCCTGTTCGACGGCATCCCGCTCGACAAGATGACCGTGTCGATGACCATGAACGGCGCGGTCCTGCCGGTGCTGGCGGGCTACATCGTGGCGGCCGAGGAGCAGGGCGTGCCGCAGGACAGACTGGGCGGCACGATCCAGAACGACATCCTCAAGGAGTTCATGGTCCGCAACACCTACATCTATCCGCCCGGACCCTCGATGCGGATCGTGGCCGACATCATCGAGCACACGGCCAAGTACATGCCGAAGTTCAACTCGATCTCGATCTCCGGCTATCACATGCAGGAGGCGGGCTCGACGCTGGTCCAGGAGCTGGCGTTCACCCTGGCCGACGGCCTCGAATATGTCCGCGCGGCCAAAGCCAAGGGCCTCGACATCGACGCCTTCGCGCCGCGCCTGTCGTTCTTCTTCTGCATCGGCATGAACTTCTTCATGGAGGCCGCCAAGCTGCGCGCCGCGCGCTTCCTGTGGGCCGAGCTGATCAAGCCGTTCGAACCCAAGAAGGCGGACTCGCTGTCGCTGCGCACGCATTGCCAGACCTCGGGCGTGTCGCTGACCGAGAAGGACCCGTTCAACAACATCATCCGCACCGCCTACGAGGCGCTGTCGG
>JAFEFH010000110.1 GCA_018240695.1 Pseudomonadota bacterium
CGCGTGTGGAACAACGACCGCATTGCGCCGCAGTCCGGCTTCCCGCCGCATCCCCATCGCGACATGGAAATCGTGACCTATGTCATCAAGGGCGCGATCACGCACAAGGACCACCTCGGCAACGAGGGCCGCACCGAGGCCGGCCAGATCCAGGTGATGAGCGCCGGCAAGGGCATCCAGCACGCCGAGTACAACATGGAACAGGCCGAGACGGAGCTGTTCCAGATCTGGATCCTGCCCAACCAGGAAGGCGTGCCGGCGCGCTGGGAGACCGTGCAGTTCCCGGCCGAGGGCCGCGACGGCAGGCTGGTGCCGCTGGCCTCGGGCCGCGGCCATGACGGCGCGATCCCGCTCTATGCCGACGGCGCGCTCTATGCCGGCAAGCTGAAGGCGGGCGAGACGATCACGCAGAAGCTCGACGGCAAGCCCACCTATCTCGTGCCTGCCAAGGGCAAGCTCGAGATCGTCGGCAAGGACGGCAAGGCGATCGCGGTCAACACGCGCGACGGCGTGGCCGTGGTCGACGAAGCCGAGATCGTGCTGAAGGCCAGCGAAGACGCCGAGATCGTCCTGGTCGAAACAGACAAGTTGAACTGATCGCGGCCCGTGCGCATGCTCCCTCCAACTGGGAGGAGCATGACATGGCCTACAAGGGCTTCGATCTGACGGGCAAGGTGGCGCTGGTGACCGGCGGCAACGGCGGCATTGGTCTCGGCATGGCCGACGCGATGGCCGAGGCCGGCGCCGATGTCTGCATCTGGGGCACGCGCAAGGAGAAGAACGATGCCGCGGTCGCGCAGCTGAAGAAGCACGGCCGCAAGGTCCACGCCCAGACCGTCGATGTCGGCGACGAGAAGCAGGTCGAGGCCGCCTTCGCCGAGACGCTGAGGGTGATGGGCCATGTCGACAACTGCGTCGCCAACGCCGGCGTCTCGGGCCGCGGCAAGGGCTCAATCCTGGAGATGGATGCCGAGGAATGGCGCCGCGTGCTGCGCGTCAATCTCGACGGCGTGTTCTACACCTTCCGTGCGGCGGCGCGGCACATGGTCGAGCGTGGCAAGGGCGGTTCGCTGGTGGCGATGGCCTCGACGGCGGCGATCGAGGGCGCGGCGCGCTCCAGCCACTACGGCGCCAGCAAGGGCGGCGTCACCGCCATGGTGCGCGCGCTCGCCGTCGAACTGGCGCGCTACAAGATCACCGTGAACTCGATCCTGCCGGGCTGGATCGAGACCGAGATGACGGCCAATGCCGTCGCCAACCCCAAGTTCGCCGGCAACGTGCTGCCGCGCATCCCGCATCGCCGCTGGGGCACTGGCGCCGACTTCGGGCCGATCGCGGTCTATCTCGCATCGGGTGCAACCGGCTACACGACGGGGCGCGACTTCGTGATCGATGGCGGCTATACGTTGTTCTGATACCGGAACGAGCGTGGGAGCGCCGACGATGACCAGGATTTTCGCCCTTTGTTTTGCCCTGACCCTGCTGGCGGCCGGCACCGCCGCCGCGCAGCAACCCGCGGCGAAGGCGGACGGCGAGGACCGCTACATCGGCTACTACTATCCCAAGCCCAACAACGTCGAGACCTACCCGTCGACGTTGAAGACCCTCGACGGCGTCGACCGGCCGCAGCGCGTGCAGTTCGTCACCGTGATCGCGCAGGGCACGCTGCAATCGTCCTATCGCGTGCCGTACGCGGTGTTCGTGAAAGGCGAGAAGGCCGACAAACTGATCATCGTCGGCATGCAGCAGGGCGAGCTCAACACCATCTACCGCCAGCGCGCGCTGCTGGCGAACCTGACGACGATGGCCCGCCTGTCGCCGTTCTTCCAGGAGAAGACGGTCGCCGAGGACGCCACCTTCTTCGACCTGATGAAGCTCTTGGGCTTCTCCTCCGTAACGATCACCGATGGGGAAAAAATGACCCATCAAGTGACGATCAAGTAGCGACCGCTCAGTTCGTCGCCGGCCGGCCCGGCGACAGCGCGTCGTCGATTTCCTTGTGGTACCAGCCTAGAGCCTTCTCAAATTTTCCGAAGGTCTGAACGACGTTAGCACCGCTGCGGAAGTTGGCCTGGATGCTGGCGCCGACG
This sequence comes from Pseudomonadota bacterium, assembly GCA_018240695.1. GTDB lineage: Bacteria > Pseudomonadota > Alphaproteobacteria > Reyranellales > Reyranellaceae > Reyranella. The sequence goes on from JAFEFH010000110.1 coordinate 2,091, forward strand.
GCGAAATCCTCGGCCAGCGCCGCCAGGATCAGGTCCTGGTTCTTCTTCCAGTAATCCTCGTGCTTGGTCGCCCGCACCGCCGGGTCGACCAGCACGGTCACGTTGATCAGCGCCTCGTCGGGCGAGATCGGATAGCTGGTGAAGACACCGCAATGGTCGGCCGTGTAGGCCAGCACCGTGTGCGGGAAGAGATTGTAGAGCATCACCGCATGGTCGAGCAGGCGCCATTTTTCGCGCGGCTCCTTGTCGATCTCGAGCAGGGTGGTCTTGGCGACGGCGAAGCGCGAGTGCCGGTCGCGGCGCTCGTAGGTCGTGATGTTGTCGAGGAACAAAGGCGCCACGCTGGCGCCGTGCAGGTAACGAAAGTGGTAGAGCTCGAGGAAGGTGTCGATCACCAGCTTCCAGTTCATGCGTGGCCGGATCGGCGTGATGCTCTGCACCTCCCAGCCCGACATGTCCCAAGAGTCGAGATCGGCCTTCACCGGGCCGAGTTGCGCGTCGAGGTCGATGTCGGCGCTCTGGCCCTCCTGCAAGGCCGTCGGCACGACCCAGACGAGGCCGCAATGTTCGGCCACCGCGAGCTGCTTCAGCCCGTGGGCGCTGCGGTCGATGTCGCCGAACCACGCGCCGTCGGTGATGCCCACCAGCTTTCCGGTGAGGTCGTAGCTCCAGCCATGATACGGGCAGACGAAGGCGCGCTTGTTCGAGCCGCACGGCTTGGTCTCGACGGTCGCGGTGCGGTGCCGGCAGACGTTCAGGAATGCGCGCAGCTTCATGTCCTTGCCGCGCACCACCAGGATCGGCTGGCCGGTGTCGGTGCTGGTCACGAAGTCGCCGGGCTTGCGGACCTGCGCCGAGAAGGCCACGACCACCGGGTGGCGGCGGAACAGCGTTTGTACCTCGCGCTCGAAGCGTTCCTGCGAGATATAGGCGTCGACCGGCGCGTGGGTGATCGACGGCGCGTCGTCGCGGCGGTTGGCGCGCGCCATCTCCAGCATGCGCGAGATATAGTCGAGCTCGTCGGGACGCTGCATGGCAAGGCTCCCTAGATCGCGTTCATGCCGCCGTCGATCACCAGCTCCGCGCCGGTGACGAAGCGGGACTCGTCGGAAATCAGATAGAGGATGCCGTAGGCGATGTCCTCCGGTGCGCCGAACTCGCCGATCGGGATCGCCTTGCGCACGCGCTCGCGCTTGCGCTCGTCCGGCAGGATCGATTCGCCCATCGGCGTCATGATGACGCCGGGATGCACCGAGTTGCAGCGCACCTTGTAGCCCTTCCGTGCGCAGTCGATCGCCACCGTCTTGGTGAACTGCCGCACCGCGCCCTTGCTCGCGCCATAGGCCGACAGGTCAGGTGTGCCCAGCAATGCCGCCAGCGACGAGGTGTTCACGATCGAGCCGCCGCCCGACTGGCGCATCGCCGGCACGGCATGCTTGCAGCCGAGGAAGACGCCCTGCACGTTGATCGACAGGATCTTCTGCCACTGCTCGACGGTCTCGGTCTCGAAGGTCGCGGGAAACGGGCCGGAGATGCCGGCATTGTTGACCAGCCCATCGAGTCGGCCCTCGCGCGCCAGGATGCCTTCGATGATGCGTTTCCAGTCGGCTTCCTTGGCCGTATCGTGCGTCTCGGCGCGCGCCTTGGCGATCCCGGCGACCGTCTGGCTCACGCCCGCGCTGTCGATGTCGCTCGCGATCACGGTGGCGCCCTCGGCGGCCAGCAGCTTCGCCGTCGCGCGGCCGATGCCCGAGCCTGCGCCGGTGACCAGCACGACCTTGTCCGCAACCCGGCTCATGCGTTCCTTCCCTTAACTTTCTTGAGGCGAGGCTAGAAGCGGCGCAGGCTCATGACAAGCAAGGGAGGACCGCCAAATGGCCAGGACACTGGAATTCTACTTCGACTATGGCAGTCCCTACAGCTACCTGGCCGATACCCAGGTCGAGGCCATCGCAAAGCGCACCGGCGCCACCCTCGCCCGCAAGCCCATGCTGCTGGGTGGCGTGTTCAAGTCGACCGGCAATCATTCACCGGCGGAGCTGCCGCAGAAGTCCAAGTGGAGCGGCTTCGACATGCCGTTGTGGGCCCGCCACTACGGCGTGCCGTTCCAGCGCAATCCCTTCTTCCCGGTGAACACGCTCGCCCTGATGCGCGGCGCGGCCGCCGCCCAGCTCGACGGCGTCTTCGACCGCTACCATCCGGCGGTGTTCCGCGCGATGTGGGTCGAGGGGCGCAATCTCAACGACATCAAGGAGGTCGCCGCCGTGCTGACCGCCGCCGGTCTCGACGCGCAAAGGTTCGGGAACCGAATCCAGGAGCAGGACGTTAAGGACCGCCTGAAAGCCACGACCGACGAGGCCGTTGCACGCGGTGTGTTCGGCGCCCCGACGAGCTTCGTCGACGGCCAGATGTTTTTCGGCAACGATCGCCTGCCGTTCGTCGAGCTGGCGCTTAAGGGAGCCCTGCCATGATCAAGACCCTCACCCTCTCCGCCGCCGTCGCCACCGGCATGCTGTTCGCCGCGCCGGCCTTCGCGCAGACCGTGGGCAACTGCCCGACCGCAGGCTCCGCCGCCAGCTCGCAGTCGCCCTGGGTGCTGTTCGATCTCGGCAGCTCAGCCCTGAAGCCCGAGGCCAAGCCCACCATCGCGCAGGCCGCGGCGACCGCGAAGGCGCGCCAGGTTGTGAAGATCTGCGTCGTCGGCCAGACCGACAAGCTCGGCGACAAGAACTACAACGCCAAGCTCGCCATGGCGCGCTCCCAGGCGGTGGCCAACGAGCTGGTGCATGCGGGCTTCCCCGCCAAGGACGTGATCATCGCGTCCAATCCCGAGGCGTTCGGCAATTCAAGCTTCGGCGAGAAGGATGCGCAGGAAAAGGATCGTCGCGTGACGATTATCTTCCGCTAGGAAACGCCCTCTAGGCGTCCATCTCCAGCACGACCTTGCCGACCACCTTGCGGTCGGTGAGGGCGGCGAAGGCTTCGGCCACGCGATCGAGCGGGAAGCGGTGCGAGATGTGCGGCTTCATCACACCCAGCGCCGCGAGCTTGGGCAGCTCCACGACATAGTCGCGGGCCTGCTCCGGCGCGATGCGTAGCGGCGTCTCGCCGGCGCGGATGCCCAGTACCGACAAGCCCTTGATCAGCACGTGGTTGGACATGACCTTGCTCGGTCCGCCCGAGGTGAAGCCGACGATCAGCAGGCGCGCGCCGTAAGCGGCCGCCCGCATCGACTTCTCCAGCACCTCGCCGCCCACCGGATCGTAGATCACGTTGGCGCCCTTGCCGCCGGTGAGCTCCTTCACCCGGGCGACGAAATCGGTCTCGCGATAATTGATCGTGTGGTCGGCACCGTTCTGCTTCACGACCGCGAGCCGGCCGTCGTCGCTGCCGGTGGCGATCACCGTGGCGCCGAGATGCTTGCCGAGTTGCACGGCCGCGAGGCCGACGCCGCCCGAGGCGCCGTGCACCAGCAGCACGTCGCCCGCCTTCAGCGCGCCGCGATGAACCAGCGAATGGTAGGCGGTCTGCGCGGCGACCCGGAAGCTCGCGCCCTCCGCCCACGACCAGCCCTGCGGCAGCGCCATCAGGTGACGGTCGTTGTCCGGCACCCGCACGTATTCGGCGAAAGCGCCGGGGCGGATGTTGAAGATCACGCAGTCGTCCTTGCGCCAGTCCTCGACGTCCTTGCCGACCGCGAGGACGCGGCCGGCGCCTTCCATGCCGGGCACGAACGGAAGATCGGGCTTGTGCTGGTAGCTGCCGGCGACGGTCAGCACGTCGGGGAAGTTCACGCCCGCCGCGCCCACCTGCACGACCACTTCCCTGGCGCGCGGCCGGGGAATGGGACGCTTCTCGATCCGCAGCTTCGACGCGTCGCCGAGCTCGTTGCAGACCAAGGCGCGCATCGGACTAATCGAGCTCGAAGGCGTTCTTGTAGTCGAGCTTCAGCGCCGGATCCTGGTCTTCCTTGCGCAGGAAGCAGTTGCCCACGACCAGCACCTCGATCTCGCTGCCCATGAAGCAGCGCCACGCGTCTTCCGGCGTGCACACGATCGGCTCGCCGCGCACGTTGAACGAGGTGTTCACGATCACCGAGCTGCCAGTCTTCTGCTTGAAGGCCGAGATCAGGTCGTGGAACGGCTTGTTGGTCTCTTCGTGCACCGTCTGGATGCGGCCCGAGTAGTCGACATGGGTCACGGCCGGGATGTCCGAGCGCGGCACGTTCAGCTTGTCGATGCCGAACAGCTTGTCTTCCTCGGCCGTCATCTTGCGGCGGCGGCCCTCGACGACCGGCGCGACCATCAGCATGTACGGGCTGTCGGTGTTGTAGTCGAAGTACTTGTCGACATCCTCGCGCAGCACGGCCGGCGCGAACGGACGGAACGACTCGCGGTACTTCACCTTGAGATTCAGCGTCTTCTGCATCGCCGGCGAGCGCGCGTCGCCCAGGATCGAGCGGGCGCCGAGCGAACGCGGGCCGAACTCCATGCGGCCCTGCATCCAGCCGACCGCCTTCTCGTCGGCCAGCGCCTGCGCGGTCTGGTCGATCATCTGCTCGCGCGTGAGGCGGCTGAACTTGGCGCCGACCGCGGTCAGGCGGGCGGCGATTTCGTCGTCCTCGAACACCGGGCCGAGATAGGAGCCGGCCATGCCGTCCATGTGGCCGTTGAGCTTGCGCGGCTGGCCCATGAAGCCGTGATAGGCGGCGTAGGCGGCACCGACCGCGCCGCCGGCATCGCCGGCCGCGGGCTGGACCCAGATGTTGTCGAAGATGTTCTCGCGCCACAGCTTGCCGTTGGCGACGCAGTTCAGCGCGACGCCGCCCGCGAGGCAGATGTTCTTGGCGCCGGTCTCCTTGCGCACCGAGCGCGCGAGGCGAATGACGATCTCCTCGGTGACGGCCTGGACCGAGGCCGCGAGATCCATGTGCTTCTGGTCGAGTCGCTGCTCGGGCGTGCGCGCCGGTCCGCCGAACAGGTCGGCGAACTTGTCGTTCGTCATGCGCAGGCCGGTGCAGTAGTCGAAGTAGCTCTGGTCGAGGCGGAAGGTGCCGTCTTCCTTGAGGTCGACGATGTTGTTCAGGATCGTGTCCTTGAACCGCGGCTCGCCGTACGGCGCGAGGCCCATCACCTTGTACTCGCCGGAATTGACCTTGAAGCCGGTGTAGTAGGTGAACGCCGAGTAGAGCAGGCCCAGCGAGTGCGGGAAGTGGATCTCCTTCAGCATCTCGAGCTTGTTGCCGCTGCCGAAGGCGAGCGACGTCGTCGCCCACTCGCCGACGCCGTCCATGCAGAGGACCGCGGCCTCCTCGAACGGCGAGGGGAAGAATGCCGACGCGGCATGGCTCTGGTGATGCTCGCCGAACAACAGGCGCTTGTGCCAGTCGAAGTCCGGCTCCCACTTCTTCATCTCGTCGCGCAGCAGCGTCTTCTGGAACAGCTTCTCCTTCAGCCACAGCGGCATGGCCATGCGGAAGGAGCTGAACCCGCGCGGCGCGAACGCGAGGTAGGTTTCGAGCAGGCGCTCGAACTTCAGGAACGGCTTGTCGTAGAATGCGACGTAGTCGACATCCGCCAGCTTGATGCCGGCGGTGTCGAGGCAGTACTGCGTCGCGTGCTCGGGGAAAGCCGCATCGTGCTTCTTGCGCGTGAAGCGCTCTTCCTGCGCGGCACCAACAAGATGGCCGTCCTCGATCAGTGCCGCAGCGCTGTCGTGGTAGAAAGCCGAAATGCCGAGTACGCGCATGGAAGCCCTTCGCCTCTAGAACAGCGTGTAGATGAACGGCGCGATGGCCGAGCCCTTGGTCAGCACGATCAGGCCGCCGAAGATGACCATCATGATGAAGATCGGCAGCAGCCAGAACTTCTTGCGTTCCTTCATGAACGCCCAGAGTTCGACGATGATGGAGCCCATGTTCTCAGTCCCCCGATAAGATCAGAATTGGTTCTTCATGGATTGCGGCGGCGGTCCCGGCGGGGCGCGCTCGATCCAGTAGCTCTTGGCGTTCTTGTCCATACGCATGCGCAGGAAGTCCTTGCCGGCCATCCGCATCACCACGCCGATCGGCGTGATGGTGACGAAGAACAGCAGGCCCATGATGAGCGGGTTCATCACTTTGTAGAGAAGCAGGCCGAACTTCAGCCAAAGCTTGTTGAGCGGCGCCAGGATCCGCGGAACCGTGAGCGACACCACCAGGAAGACGAGCGACAGCGGCAGCGTGTAATGCCACGCGACATGGCCCTTCCACCACGACAGGGCGGCCATGATGGCAAAGAAACCTGCGAAAACGAGGCCAAAGCCGCGGTCGGTGCCGCCTTTGACCTCTTCCTCGCGCGAAAAGTCCTCGTGAAGCTGGCTGGTCGCCATGACTGTGCAGTGCGGTCCTGAATTTGGGGCCCTTAAGTCCCCGATCACCCTCGCCAAGTCAATTGGCGAGGTGGGGACTTCCGGACTAGGCCGCCGCCTGCATGACCGGGTGGGCCAGCAGGGCGCCCAGCGTCAGGCGCCAGGCCGCCACGGCCCGCTCGAAGCTCAGGTTCTGCTGGCGGCGCAGGGCGACCCAGGCATCGAGCGACAGGGCCGCCACGATGGCGTCGGCCAGCGCTTCCTTCTCAGCCTCGCTCAGGGCCGCGAATTCATGGTCGAAGGCGCGAAAAGCCGCGTCCCGCAGGCCATTCTGGATGACCAGGCCGCGCTCGATCAGGCCGGGATGGCCGACGAACTGGCCGGCGGCGACGCGCAGCGGCACGATCTGCTCGTAGAGCTGGGCCATGTTGCGGGTGAACGTATCGACCCGGGCGGCCAGCGGCAGGGTCTCCGGGGTCTCCGGCGGGACCACCAGGTCCTTGCTGACGCTATCGACCACGGTTACGAAAAGTGACTCCACGTCACCGAAATGCTGGAAAACCGACCGAACCGACACGTCGGCCCGCTTGGCCACGCCCACGACCGTGGGGGCCACGCTGGTTTCCGTGATCATGGCCTTGGCGGCCTCGATGACCTTGCGGCGGGTCTCGGCCGCCCTCCGGTTACGTCCGTCAGTCGAAACCATCTGCTCCACCTCTGCCACGGCGTTGCCGCGCGGCATGACCGCTAATTCACTCATAATTTCCGCTTCCCGACCGGAGTGCTGGCGAACGGTAGTAGAAAGACTTTGCCCGGCGCCTTGGACAGCGTGAGATAGAGGCCGACTGAGGCAGGAACAAGGTAAAGACCGTCGCAGGACCATGAATACGAGCCATGCAAATATCCCGCGCGCCGTCCTCTGGGATTTCGGCGGCGTCATCCTCTCGAGCCCCTTCGATGCGTTCAAAGCGTACGAACTAGAGGTCGGCCTGCCCGAAGATTTCATCCGCAGGCTCAATGCGCGCAATCCTGACACCAATGCCTGGGCGAAAATGGAACGAAGCGAGGTCCCGCTCGCGGAGTTCGTCGCGCTCTTCGAGGCTGAAGCGCTCGAACACGGTCACAAGATCGACGGCTGGCGGGTGCTGCGCTCCATAAGTGGCGACATTCGGCCGCAGATGGTCGAGGCGCTGCGCCGCTGCAAGGCCGCGTTCCGCGTCGCCTGCATCACCAACAACATGAAGCACGGCGACGGTCCGGGCATGGCGCGCACGCCCGACAAGGCGAAGGCCGTCGCCGAGGTGATGACCCTGTTCGAGCATGTCTTCGAATCGAGCCGGCTGGGCTGGCGCAAGCCCGATCCGCGCATCTACCGCCACGCCTGCGAGCAGCTGGGCGTCGCGCCCGAGCACTGCATCTATCTCGACGACCTCGGCATCAACCTGAAGCCGGCGCGCGCCATGGGCATGCGCACGATCAAGGTGGGCGATCCCGACGTGGCGATCGCCGAACTCGAGGCGATGGTGGGCATTCCCCTCAGAAGCTGAACCCGAAAGGCCGATCCATGAGCTGGCAAAACGAAATCGACGAACTGCGCCGGCGCGAGGAGATGGCGCGCCTCATGGGCGGGCCCGAGAAGATCAAGCGCCAGCACGATGGCGGCAAGCTCACCGTGCGCGAGCGCATCGAGCGCCTGCTCGACAAGGATTCGTTCCACGAGATCGGCGCGATCGCGGGCAAGGCCGAGTACGACGCCGACGGCAAGCTGGTCGACTTCACCGCCTCGAACTTCGTGATGGGCCGCGGCACGCTCGACGGCCGGCCGGTCGCGGTCGGCGGCGACGACTTCACGGTGCGCGGCGGCGCGGCCGACGCCTCGATCTGGGAGAAACAGGAAGTCTCCGAGCAGATGGCGGGCGAGCTCGGCATTCCGATGGTGCGTCTGGTCGACGGCACGGGCGGCGGCGGCTCGGTGAAGACCTACGAGACGACCGGCTACACCTACGTGCCGCGCAATCCGGCGTGGGGACCGGTGGTCGAAAACCTGTCGCGCATCCCCGTCGTGTCGCTCGGACTCGGCTCGGTCGCGGGACTGGGCGCGGCGCGCCTCGTCACCTCGCACTATTCGCTGATGGTGACCGGCATCTCGCAGATGTTCGTCGCCGGCCCGCCGGTCGTCGCGCGGCTGGGCGAAAAGGTCAACAAGGAGGAACTCGGCGGCACCGAGATCCACGGGCGCAACGGCGCGGTCGACGACGAGGTCGAGAGCGAGGACGAGGCCTTCGCGCGCACGCGCAAGTTCCTCTCCTACCTGCCCTCCTCGGTCGACGGCCTGGCCGAGCGCCGGCCGACCAACGACGATCCCCTTCGCCGCGAGGCCTCGCTGCTCGACGCGATCCCGCGCGACCGCCGCAAAGTCTATCGCGTGCGCCCGATCGTCGAGGCCTGCGTCGACCGCGGCAGCTTCTTCGAGATCGGCAGGATGTGGGGCCGCTCGGTCGTCACCGGCCTCGCCCGCGTCGACGGCTGGCCGGTCGCGGTGCTGGCGAGCGATCCGTTCTTCTACGGCGGCGGGTGGACGGCCGACGCCAGCCACAAGATCACGCGCTTCGTCGACTTCGCCGAGACCTTCCACCTGCCGGTCGTGCACTTCGTCGACATCCCGGGCTTCATCATCGGCGTCGCCGGCGAGAAGGCGGCCACCATCCGCCACGGCGCCCGCGCGCTGGCGGCCGTCTACCAGAGCAAGGCGCCATGGTGCTCGATCCTGCTGCGCAAGGCGTTCGGCGTCGCCGGCGCGGCGCACCAGAACTGGCAGAAGTACAATTTCCGCTACGCGTGGCCGTCGGGCGACTGGGGCTCGCTGCCACTCGAGGGCGGCATCGAGGCCGCCTACAAGGCCGAACTGGCCGCCGCGCCCGATCCGGCCGCGCATCTGGCGGCGATCGAGGCGCGCCTCAACAAGGTGCGCTCGCCGTTCCGCACAGCCGAGCGCTTCGGCATCGAGGAGATCATCGACCCGCGCGACACGCGCCGCCTGCTCTGCGAGTTCGTCCATCTCGCGGCGCCGATGCGCAGGCCCGGCCCGCGTTCCTTCGGGTATCGCCCTTGAGGAAGACTGCCAAGCCGATCACCGCCAAGTACCTGCAAAACGCCGCCGCGTTCTACCTCGAGCGCTATCCCAGCACGGCCGAGGGGCTGCGCCGCGTGCTGAACCGCCGCGTCCGGAAGGCAGAGATGCTGAATGCGCCGGTGATGGACAATGTCCAGCAGGCGATCGCCGCGACCGTCCGGAAATTCGTCGACGCCGGCATCATCGACGACAAGGCCTTCGCCCAGACCAAGGCGCGCGCGCTGCACCGGCGCGGCAGCTCCACCAAGCTCATGCGCCAGAAGCTGCAGCATGCCGGCGTCGATGCCGCGACGCTGGCCGCCGCCATGGCCGGTCTCGACGAGGAACTCGACGTCGATCCGAAGAAGCGCGAGTGGACCGCCGCGGTGGCGCTGGCGCGGCGCCGCAAGCTGGGGCCGTTCCGCGCCCAGAAGGATCGCGCCGACAAGCGCCTGCGCGACCTCGCCGCGATGGCGCGCGGCGGCTTCGACTACCAGCTTGCCAGAAAAGTGATCGACGCCGCCGATGTCGACGCACTGGACGAAGGCTGACGGCCTCGCCATGGTCCGCGCATGACCGTCACGATCTGGCACAATCCGCGCTGCTCCAAGTCGCGGCAGACCCTCGAACTGCTCCAGTCGAAGGGAATAGAACCCACCATCCGGGAGTATCTCAAGCAGCCGCCCAGCAAGAGCGAGGTCGAGGCCTTGATCGCGCAGGTCGGCGGCGATCCCAGGGAACTCATTCGCGATGGCGAGGCCGAGTTCAAGGAGCTCAAGATGAAGAAGGCCGATCTCGGCAAGGCCGACATCGCCAAGGCGATCGCCGCGCATCCGATCCTGTTGCAGCGGCCCGTCGTCGTCTCCGGCAAGAAGGCCGCGATCGGCCGCCCGCCCGAAGCGGTGCTGGCCGTCTTGAAATAGGCCGATGATCGGACGGATCCGCCTCGGGTCGGCCTACGTCCTTCTCCTCTACGTCGTCCTGCATCTGCTCAACCACGCGGTCGGGCTGGTGTCGTTGCGCGCGCTCGAGGAGAGCCGCGGCTGGTTCCTCTTCATCTGGCAGAACCCGATCGGCGAGACGATGCTGTACGGGTCGCTGCTGGTGCATTTCTCGCTGGCGCTGTGGTCGGTGTTCCACCGGCGGGCATTGCGCCTGTCGTTCTGGGAATGGACGCAGCTCACATTGGGCGCGTCGATCATCCCGCTCGCGGCGACGCATGTCGTGGGCACGCGCATCGCGTTCGATTACTTCGGCGTCAACGTCAACTATCCTTGGGTGCTGGCTTCCCTGACGTCGGGCACGTGGATGGGCGTGGTGCGCCAGTTCGGCCTCGTCCTGGTGGTCTGGATCCACGCCTGCATCGGCCTGCACTTCGCGTGGCGCTTGAAGCCCTGGTATCGCGATTGGCTGCCGACGCTCTATGCCGTGGCGCTGTTGCTGCCCGCCGCCGCGTTGAGCGGCGCCGCCGTGGCGTTGCGCGACTTCGGCCGCCTGGCCGAGCAGCCGGGATTCCTGGCCGATCTCTACCGGCAGCTTCACGCGCCCAGCGCCGCCGGCGTGGCCGACATCTACATGATCGCCGATTCGCTGGCCGCGGCGGCGCTGCTCCTGCTGGCGGCGGCCTTCGCCGCGCGGCCGATGCGCGACCTGTGGGAGCGGCGCGCGGGCGTCGTGCATCTCGAGTACAGCGACCACAAGCGCGTGTCGCTGCCGACCGGCCTCAGCATCCTGGAGATGAGCCGCATCGGCGGCGTGCCGCATGCCTCGGTGTGCGGCGGCCGCGGCCGCTGCTCGACCTGCCGCGTGCGCGTCGGCGGGCCGGACCGTGCCCTGCTGTCGCCGGCCACGCCGGAGGAACAGAAGGTGCTGGATCGCGTCGGCGCGCCGGAGAGCGTGCGGCTCGCCTGCCAGGTGCGGCCGCCGCCCGGCCGCTATCGCGTGACGCCGCTGCTGCCGGCGCAGGCGGGACCGGTCGAGGCCTATCGCCGCCAGCCGCAGGCGCATGGCGGCGAGCGCTACGTCGCCATCCTGTTCTGTGACATCCGCGGCTTCACCTCGATCTCCGAAGGCAAGCTGCCCTACGACGTGGTGTTCCTGCTGAACCGCTACTTCCGCGCCACCGGCCACGCCATCGAGGCGGCGGGCGGGCGGCTCGACAAGTTCATCGGCGACGGCGTGATGGCGATCTTCGGCCTCGACGTCGACGGCGAGCGCGCGTGCCGCCAGGCACTGGAGGCGGCGCGGCGCATGGCGCTGGCGCTCGACGACCTCAACGAGGCCTTGTCGGGCGACCTCGACGAGCCCCTGCGCATCGGCATCGGCCTGCATGCAGGCAACACCATCGTGGGAGAGATGGGCTACGAGCGCGCCACGCAGCTCACCGCCATCGGCGACACGGTGAACTCCGCCAGCCGCCTCGAGACCATGACCAAGGAGCTGGGCGTCCAGCTCGTCGTCTCGCAGGAACTGCTCGACCGCGCCGGCGTGCCCCTGGAGGACGCGCCGCGCCACGAGGTCGAAATCCGCGGCCGCCAGGGCAAGATGATGGTGCGCGCCGTCGCCCGGGCCGACATGCTCACAAGCTTGTCATCGTAGTTTGGTTGTGCCGGCCGGTATGTCGGAGAGAATCGAGCCAAACAGGAGGACGACCATGAGATCGATCTTGAAGGCGACCGTGCTGGCAGTGGCGATGGGTGCATCGGCACCGGCGTTCGCGGCCGGCGGCGGCGGAAGCGGCACCAGCATGGACGCCCCGTCGGCCAAGCCCGCCGATCCGAACTACGCGGCCGCCAAGAAGATGATCGAGGCCAAGAACTATGCCGGGGCGATGCCGCTGCTCCAGCAGGTCGTCGCCAGCGATCCAAAGAATGCCGACGCCTACAATCTGATGGGCTATGCCACGCGCAAGTCGGGCAACCCCAACGGCGCGCTGCAATACTACAACACCGCGCTCGGCCTCGATCCGAAGCATATCGGCGCCCACGAATATATCGGTGAGGCCTATCTCCAGCTCGATCGCCTGCCCGAGGCTGAGCAGCATCTCGCCCGTCTCGACCAGCTCTGCACCTTCGGCTGCACCGAGTACCGCGAGCTCAAGGCCGCCGTCGCCAACTACAAGGCGGGCAAGAAGCCGACCAACTAGGCGGCATTCCGGTCTGCGCCGGCATACAAAAAACCCTCCGGGAAACGGCGAATCCGGCTATCCTGCCGGCGAATGAACGCCCGTTCAGTCGGGCGTGGGAGGGCTTCGCGATGAGCATCACCGACACTCCGGTTCCGCTGGTTTTCGGCGACTACGCGCTCGAGGACCGCTATCGCCTGAACAAGGGCCGCGTGTACCTCACCGGCATCCAGGCGCTGGTGCGCCTGCCGATGATGCAGAAGCAGCGCGACGCCGCGGCCGGTCTCAACACCGGCGGCTTCATCTCGGGCTATCGCGGCTCGCCGCTCGGCATGTACGACAACGCGCTGTGGGGCGCGAAGCGGTACCTCAAGGAAAACAACGTCCACTTCCAGCCCGGCCTC
>JAFEFH010000111.1 GCA_018240695.1 Pseudomonadota bacterium
GTTGGTCTCGGTGCCGAGGGCGGCGATGTAGATGCGCTTGCTCAACTCACTCACTCCTCAGGCCTTGTGCCGGTGGCAGCCGGCGATGTGGTCGTCGACCATGCCGGACGCCTGCATGAAGGCGTAGCAGATGGTCGAACCGACGAACTTGAACCCCGCCTTGCGCAGCGCCTTGGACATGGCGTCGCTCTCGGGCGAGGTCGCGGGCACGTCCTTCAGCGTCTTGCGCAGGGTCTTCTTCGGCTTGCCGCCGACGAAGCTCCAGAGGAACTTCGCGAAGGCGCCCTTGCCGTCGCGCTCGATCATCGCGAGATAGGCCCTGGCGTTCGAGACGCTGGCCTCGATCTTGCCCTTGTGGCGGATGATACCGGGATCGGCCAGCAGCCTGGCGAGCTTGGCCGGCGTGTAGCGCGCGATCTTCGCCGGATCGAAGCCGTCATAGACGCGGCGATAGTGCTCGCGCTTGCGCAGCACCGTGATCCACGACAGCCCGGCCTGGCAGCCCTCGAGCGTCAGCAGCTCGAACAGCGCCTGATCGTCCCTGAGCGGCTTGCCCCATTCGGTGTCGTGGTACTTCTCGTACAGCGGGTCGGCCGACGCCCAGCCGCATCGCGGCTTGCCATCCGTGCCTGTGACGGTGTTGTGCTTCCAAACCATGCGCGAACCGTACTTAACTGCGGCGACGGAGGAAACAGCTCATGGCCAAAGATCTCTCGGACCTCAAGGTCTGCATCTTCGACGTGTTCGGTACGGTCGTGGACTGGCGCGGTAGCCTGATCGAGGACCTGCCCAAGCTCGGCAAGAAATACGGGATCGACACAGACTGGACGAGCTTCGCCGACGACTGGCGCGGCCTCTACCAGCCGCAGATGACGCGGGTGCGCAAGCGCGAGCTGCCCTGGACGCGCATCGACGACCTCCACAAGGAGGCCTTCGAGATGCTGCTGAAGAAGCGCGGCCTCAAGAATCCTGGCGAGGATGGCGCGTGGGAGTTCACCCACCTCTGGCACAAGCTGCGGCCGTGGCCGGATTCGGTCGAGGGCGTGGGCCTGCTGAAGAAGAAGTACGTCACCGCCACGCTCAGCAACGGCAACGTCGCGCTGCTGATCAACATGGGCAAGAACGCCGGCATCCCGTGGGACCATTGCTTCTCGGGCGAGACGTTCCATCACTACAAGCCCGACCCGGAATCCTATCTCGGCGTCGTCGACAGCATGTACGTCAAGCCGCATCAGGTCATGCTCTGCGCCGCGCACAACGGCGATCTCGCCGCCGCGCAAAAGTGCGGCCTGTCGACGGGCTACATCAACCGCCCCTACGAGCACGGCCCCAACCAGAAGCGCGACTTCAAGGCCGAGGGCGACTGGGACGTCGTCGGCGACACGATCGTCGAGCTCGCCAAGAAGCTCGGCTGCTGATCAGGTCCCGACCGTGGTGAGGTCCTGGAACCAGTGCTGGGCTTGGACATAGGACTTGATCCGCGGCGACAAAGCGTGCGGGTTGGTGTCGTGCACCACCCACACCAACACCGCGTCGTCGACCACCTTTTCGTTGATGCGGGCCATCAGCGCATCCTGCCGGGCCGGATCGAAGGTGTTTTGCGATTCGGCCACGAGGCGGTCGACCTCCTCGTTCCTGTAGTAGCTCCAGTTCACGCCGACCGGCGCCACCTGGTTGGAGGCAAAGAAGCGATTGAAGGCATAGAACGGATCTGACGTAACGTAGGCGATGTTGTTGGCCGTAATGTCCTTGTTCATGTCGGCCTTGGCGCCGGCGCGCCACGCCGTATACATCGCCTCCAGCTCGACGACCTTGAACTCGATGTCGATGTAGACGTCCTTGAACATCTCCTGGATCGCCTCGTTCATCGGCAGCGACAACATCTGGCCGCTGCCGCCCGACGCCACGACGAACCTGGTCTTGAGCGGCTGGGCGCTGCTGTAGCCGGCCGCCGTCGTGAGCTTGCGCGCCTCGTCGGGTGCATACTTGATTTCGAACGAAGGCTTGCCGAACCACGGGCTGGTGCGGTCGACCTCGCCATAGGCGGGCTTGGCGAGACCGTTCAGCAGCTTCACGATCGAATCGCGATCGACCGCAAGGTTGGCGGCCTTGCGCAGTCGAATGTCGGTCCACGGCGAACCCTCGACCTGCGACAGGTGATAGTTCCAGACATGCGGCGTCACGTTGGTCTCGATCTTCATGCCGGCCTGCTTGAGGCGGCCGACGGCATCGGGCGGCGGCGTCTCGATCATGTCGACGGCGTTGGACAGCAGCGCCGCGGTGCGGCTCGAATCCTCCGGTGCGCAGATCAGGATCAGCCGGTCGGTTTTGGGAATGCGCTTGGGGTTCCAGTATGCTTCGTTCTTCACCAATTCGGCGCGCTCCCGCGGCACGAGGCGGCCGAGCTTGAACGGTCCGGTGCCCGACGGTTCCGACGCGAATTTGTTCCAGTCCTTGCCGAGCTTCTCCCACTGCGCCGGGCTGGAGATCAGGAACCACAGCATCTGATAGGGGAACAGCGCGTCTACCGACTTGGTCTTGATTTCCACTGCCATGTCGGCGGCCTTGCGGTAGCTCGCGATGCCGGGCAGGCGGGGCCGGACCTGCGCGGCCTGACGCTGATCGAACTGCGCGGCATCCTTGTTGAACACCTTGTCGAGGTTCCAGACCACCGCGTCGGCATCGAAAGGCGAGCCGTCGTGAAACTTCACGCCGGCGCGCAACTTAAAGGTCCACAGCGTCTTGTCGGCCTCGTTCACCGCCCACTCCGTGGCGAGGCCGGGGATCATCTTGCCGGGACGGTCTGCGACGTCGAGCTCCCAAGCCACCAGCGGGTCGTATATCGTGAGGCCGGTGAACTGGTAGGCGCCGGCGCCCCGATCCGGCTGGCCGGTGGTGAGTGGAATGTCCGCCATCGAGATGGCGTAGCGCACGGCCTTCTCCTGGGCCCAGGCGGGCCTCAGGCCGCCGGGAATGGCCGTCAGCGCGGCGGCGCCGGCGAGCAGGGTGCGACGAGAGACTTTCATGGCGGATCTCCTGGAGCTCAGAGCGCTGGTCGGTGGCCACGCCACGGCGTGGCGCGTTCGTAGGCGGCGCCGGCGGCGATGACGCAGGCCTCGTCGAAGGCGCGGCCGGCGAGCTGGAAGGCGAGCGGCAGGCCATCGGCGGAGAAGCCGCAACAGATCGTGGCCGCTGGCTGGCCGGTGACGTTGAAAGGCATGGTCAGCGAGGGCTTGCCGAGGAAATGGAAGATGGGCTGCGGCTCGCCGAACGTCTCGGGCGGCCCCCAGTGGTTGGCCGTCATCACCAGGTCGTAGCCACGCATCGCGGCGCGCGTGTCCAAGGTGAGCTGACGGCGGAAGCGCTGCGCGCCGATATATTGCTCGGCGGTAAAGAAGGCGCCGAGCTGGAAGCGCCGGAGCGTTGTGTAGCCGAACTTCTCCGGTCGCTCGATCACATCGCGGCGGTGGATGGCGTGCGCCTCGACCGTGATGATGACGCGGCCGCAGACGTGATAGTCGCGGATGTCGGGAAACACGACTTCCTCGACGATCGCGCCCTGGTCCTCCAGCACGCGCACGGCCTCGTCGATGCCCGCCTTCATCTCCGGCGTTACGCCATCCTCGCCCTCGTACCAGCGGCGGGCAAGCGCGATGCGGAGGCCCTTGATCGGCCGGTGCGCGGCGGCGCCGTAGTCGACCTTGGGGGTGCGCGCCGAGCCCTGGTCCGCGGGATCGTGGCCCGTCAGCGCATCGAGCATCAGCGCGCAGTCTTCCGTCGTCCAGGCGAGCGGCCCTGCGGTGTCAAGGCTGAATGCGAGCGGGAAGATGCCGCTGCGGCTCACCAGACCATAGGTCGGCTTGAGGCCGGCAGTGGCGCAATACCCGGCGGGATTGCGGATCGAGCCGCCGGTGTCGGAGCCCATGGCGCCCATGCAGAGGGCGGCGGCGACCGCCGCGCCCGAACCGCTCGACGATCCACCCGGCTGGTGCTTCACGTTCCAGGGGTTCAACACTGCAGGGAAAGGCTGGTCGGGCGTCATCGCGCCGTTGGCGAATTCGTGCGTGCCGAGCTTGCCCAGGATCACCGCGCCGGCCGCCTTGAGGCGACGCACGCTTTCCGCATCGACCGCGGGCACGTAGTCGGCCTTGAGGTGCGAGTGTCCCGTCGTGCGCACGCCAGCGGTCTCGTAGATGTCCTTGAGCCCGATCGGGATACCGTGCAGGGAACCGCGGCGCACGCCGCCCTCCCTTTCCATGTCGGCTTGTCGTGCCGCATTGCGTGCGAGATGGGCAGTGACGGTGATGTAACTGGCGATTTTGTGGTCGATTGCCTCGATACGCTTCAGGAAGGCCTCGGTCAGCGTGCTCGCGGTGAGCTCGCCGCGCGCCATCAGGCGGGCCGCCTCGGCGATGCCGAGTTGCGTGAGATCGGTCATGGCGCGTCCTACTCGTCGGCGCGGAAGACGAGCGGCGGCTCGGCGGCCCACGCCCAGCGGCCAGGGATGCGGTCCATCAACGCGAGCAAACCGACATAGCCCTTGTGCAGGTGCTCGATGTCCTCGGGTGTGAGTGCAAGACCGGTGAGTTCGGCGCGTGCGCGAAACTCTTCGAGCGACGGCGCTTCTTTCGACGATGACATGTGTTCCTCCGCAGCGGCGCTCGCATGCAAGCGACATGCCGCGTGCGGTGCGCCGCTTGGCTTGGCGCTTGCATGAGTTTAGGCGAATCGGGAGAAGTCCATGCTCAAGCGTCTTCGTGTGTTGCTCGCCGGTGCGGGCGTCCTCGCCGCGTCCACCATTCCTGCCTTTTCCCAAGGCACGCTCCGGATCGGAATGACGGCCGCCGATGTCCCGCTCACGACCGGCCAGCCCGACCAGGGCTTCGAGGGGTATCGCTTCGCCGGCTATACGATCTACGACGCGCTAGTGAACTGGGACCTGTCCAAAGCCGACGTGCTGGCAGACATCAAGCCCGGCCTCGCCACGGAGTGGAAGCCGGTCGAGGGCAATCCCAAGAAATGGGTCTTCACGCTGCGCAAGGGCGTCAAGTTCCACGACGGCACCGACTTCAATGCCGACGTCGTGATCTGGAATCTCGACAAGCTGCTCAACGACAAGTCACCTCAGTTCGATCCGAAGCAGATCGCGCAGGCGCGTGGCCGCATCCCTACGCTGATCGGCTACAGGAAGATCGACGACTACGCGGTCGAGCTCGAGACCCGCGTGGTCAACGCACTGTTTCCCTACGACATGTCCTATATCTTCTACTCGAGCCCCGCGAACTGGGAGAAGCAGGGCAAGGATTGGGCGAAGGTCGGCCTCAATCCGGTCGGCACGGGGCCGTTCAAGGTCGACCGCGTCGTGCCGCGCGAGCGCATGGAGCTGTCGCGCTTCGACGGCTATTGGGACAAGGCGCGCGTGCCCAAGCTCGACAAGCTCCTGCTCTTCCCGATGCCCGAGGCCGCGACGCGCACCGCTGCGCTGTTGTCCGGCCAGGTCGACTGGATTGAGGTGCCCGCGCCCGACGCGCTACCGCGCCTCAAACAGGGTGGCATGAACATCGTCACGAACAAGTACCCGCACAATTGGGCCTACCAGCCCAGCATGGTCGAGGGCTCGCCGTGGACCGACTTGCGCGTTCGCAAGGCCGCGAACCTCGCCATCGATCGCGCCGGCATCAAGAAGCTGGTGGGCGACATGGCCATTGAATCCAAGGGCCACGTATATCCCGGCCACCCGTGGTTCGGCTCGCCGACGTTCGACATCAAGTACGATCCCGAAGCCGCGAAGAAGCTGCTTAAGGAGGCGGGCTACGGCCCGAACAACAAGCCCAAGATCAAGATCGCGATCTCGACCTCGGGTTCGGGCCAGATGCTGCCTTTGCCGATGAACGAGTACGTCCAGGAGAATCTCAATGCCGTGGGCTTCGACTGTACGTTCGAGGTCATGGAATGGAACGCACTGGTCACGTTCGGCTTCCAGCCGGTGACCGGAGAAGCGGCGAAGAAGGCCGGTACGAACGCCATCAACATCAGCCGAGCCTTCCCCGATCCCTATTCGGGCTTCACGCGACTGATGCACGGCGACTACGTGCCGCCGAAGGGCGCCAACTGGGGCATCCTGAAGGATGCCAAGCTCGATGAGATGATCGACAAGGTGCACAACAGCTTCGACAAGGCCGAGCAGACGAAGGCGTTGCAGGCCGTGCACAGTTACGCCGTCGACCAGGCGCTGTGGATCTGGGTCGTGCACGACCTCAATCCGAGGGCCATGAGCCCCAAGGTCAAGGGCTTCGTGCAGTCCCAGAGCTGGTTCCAGGACCTCACCCCGATTTCGATGCAATAGCGATGCTGCTCTACGCACTGCGACGACTGCTCTATCTCGTGCCAGTCGCCTTCGGTGTCTCGCTGCTCGTCTTTGCGTTGGTGCATCTCGCGCCGGGCGACGCGATCTCCGCGATCGTGCCACCCGACGCGCCGCAGGAGGTCGTCGACAAGCTGCGGACCTACTACGGCTTCGACAAGCCGCTGCCGGTCCAGTACTTCCGCTGGATGCTGGTGACTCTGGGCGGCGACTTCGGCACCTCGATCGGCACCGGCCGTCCGGTCTTCGAAGAGGTCGGCGGCGCTTTCCTCAATACCATCGTGCTGGCGATCGCGGCCTGCATCGTGGCTTTCTCGCTGGCCGTCGTGCTGGGCACGGCGGCGGCTTATGCGAGGTCGCGTGCGGTCGACCGCATCGTGACCTCGATCGCGCTGATCGGCGTAAGCGTGCCGCATTTCTGGCTGGCGATCGTCCTGGTCATCGTCTTCTCGGTCGAGCTGGGATGGTTGCCACCGATGGGCCTCGGTCCGGAGAACGTTGCGGGCTGGCGGCTCGATCTCGATCACCTGCGCTACATGATCCTGCCGACCGTCGCGCTCTCGATGATCCCGCTCGGCGTCATGACTCGCACAGTGCGTTCGACAGTGAAGGAGATCCTCAACATGGAGTTCGTCACCGCGCTCCAGGCTAAGGGTATGAATGACGGTCGCATCCTCCTCCACGTGCTCAAGAACGCGGCGCCGACCTGCCTCGCCGTGATGGGCCTGCAGGCCGGCAACCTGATCGGCGGTTCGATCCTGATCGAGACCGTTTTCTCGTGGCCGGGTACGGGCTTCCTGCTGAACAGCGCCATCTTTCGCCGCGACCTGCCGGTCCTCCAGGGTGCCACGCTGGTGCTCGCCTTCTTCTTCATGATGCTCAACCTCACCGTGGACGTGATCCAGACCATGGTCGATCCGCGCATCAAGCGAGGCTGACGATATGGCCATCCAGAGTCCCTCGCTCGACATGACGGCGGGCGCTGCCGTCGCTGCCACGCCGGCCTCGGCCGCGCACGGCTACTGGCAGAGCGTGCGCCGCCGACTGCGACGCGACCCGGTGACGGTCGGCTGTGCCGCCCTCCTGTTCGTCATCGTCGCGGCGGCCGTGGCGGCGCCGTGGCTCGGCCTCGCCGATCCCTACAAGACCTCGATGCTCTATCGCCTGAAGCCGGTCGGCACGCCGCGCTTCCTGCTGGGCACCGACGAGCTCGGCCGCGACATGCTGGCCCGCCTGGTCTATGGCGGACGGCTGTCGCTGTTCATGGGCGTGACGCCGGTAGTCTGTGCGCTGGCGGTGGGCGCGACGCTCGGCATCGCCGCAGGCTTTCTGGGCGGCCGGGTCAACATGCTGATCATGCGCCTTATGGATGTGTTTTACGCCTTTCCGTCGGTGCTGCTGGCGATCTCGCTGTCGGGCGCCCTGGGCGCCGGTGCGGAGAACACGTTGCTGGCGCTGACGCTGGTATTCATCCCGCCGATCTGTCGCGTGTCCGAGAGCGTGACGACGCAGGTTCGGGGCTTCGACTTTGTGGACGCCGCCAAGGCGAGCGGCGCGGGGACACTGACCATCGTGCGCGTCCATGTGCTGGGCAACGTGCTGGGCCCGATCCTCGTCTACGCGACGTCGCTGATCAGCGTGGCGATCATCCTTGCCGCCGGCCTCTCGTTCCTCGGCCTCGGCGTCAAGCCGCCGGAACCGGAATGGGGCTTGATGCTGAACACGCTGCGCCAGGCGATCTACGTCAATCCGCTGCTGGCGGCCCTGCCCGGTGTGATGATCTTCGTGACCTCGATCTGCTTCAACCTGATGAGCGATGGCCTGCGCGCGGCCATGGACGTGAAGGCGTGATGGATACGTTCGTTCGGCTGCCCGTCGACCGCGGCGGCCCCGCCCAGCCGCTGCTGCTGGCCTCCGGGCTGCGCAAGCACTTCCCGATCCCGGGGGGCCTGTTGGGCCGCGCCACCAAAGTCGTGCACGCCGTCGACGACCTCACGCTGTCCGTCGCCAAGGGTGAGACACTGGGCGTCGTGGGCGAATCCGGCTGCGGCAAGTCGACGGTGGCGCGCCTGCTGGTCCGCCTGATCCGGCCCGACCGCGGCTCGGTCGTGCTCGATGGCGACCCGGTGGACGAGCCGCACGGCATCACCGTGAACGAGCTGCGCCGGCAGGTGCAGATGGTGTTCCAGGATTCCTACGCCTCGCTCAACCCGCGCCTCACCATCGTCGAGACGATCGCCTTCGCGCCCAAGGCGCACGGCTTGCCCGCGGCCGAGGCCAAAGCCCGCGCGCGCGATCTCCTCGCCAAAGTCGGGCTCGAGCCCGCCACCTTCGCGGAGCGCTATCCGCACGAGCTGTCGGGGGGCCAGCGGCAGCGGGTCAATATCGCCCGCGCGCTGGCGCTCAGGCCGCGGCTCGTGATCCTCGACGAGGCGGTTTCGGCGCTCGATAAGTCGGTCGAGGCGCAGGTCTTGAACATGCTGATCGACCTGAAGGACGAGCTGGCGTTGACCTACGTGTTCATCAGTCACGATCTCAATGTCGTGCAATACCTGTCGGATCGCGTGATGGTCATGTATCTCGGCAAGATTGTCGAGATCGGCCGGGTCGACGCGATCTATGGCGACCCGCAGCACCCCTACACGCGCGCCTTGCTGTCGGCGCGGCCGTCGATGGATCCGCGCCGGCGCACCCGCGAAGCGCCGATCCAGGGCGATCCGCCCAACCCGATCGATCCGCCGTCGGGCTGCCGTTTCCGCACGCGATGCCCGTTCGCCGAGGAGGTGTGCGCGAGAGTCGAACCGCCGCTCGCCGACGTCGGCCGCCAGGCGGTCGCCTGCCACATGCGCGCGCGTGGCTCCGGACATTCGCGAGCGTCGCGATGAGGGATCGCCCGACATGACGCCTCTCCTCTCGGTCAAGGATCTCCAGGTCACCTTCGTCACGCCCGACCGCACGATCCACGCGGTGAACGGCGTCAGTTTCGACGTGAAGCGGGGCGAGACGCTCGGCATCCTCGGGGAGTCGGGCTCCGGCAAGAGCGTCACTCTGCGCTCGATTTTGAAACTCCACCCGGCGCATCGCACGCGCTGGTCGGGCAGCATCGCCCTCGAAGGCGACGAGGTCCTGACAATGGAGGGGCGCGCCCTCGCCAACTTGCGCGGCCGGCGTGTCAGCATGATCTTCCAGGAGCCGGCGACCGCGTTCGACCCGGTCTTCACCATCGGCCAGCAGATCACCGAGAGCGTGCGGCGGCATACGGGCAAGAGCGAGGCCGAGGCGATGAAGCGCGCCAAAGACCTGCTGGAGATGGTTCGCATCCCCTCGCCGGCACAGCGCCTCGCGGCCTATCCGCACGAGATGTCCGGCGGCATGCGCCAACGCGCGATGATCGCACTGGCGCTGTCCTGCGACCCAAGCCTGCTGCTGGCCGACGAGCCGACGACGGCGCTCGACGCTACCGTGCAGATCCAGGTGCTGCTGCTCATCCGCGAACTCCAGCGCGAGCTCGATCTCGGCGTGATCTTCGTCACCCACGACATCGGCGTCGCCGTCGAGGTCTCCGACCGGGTCGGCGTGATGTATGCCGGCAAGCTGGTGGAACTGGCGGGCGTCGAGCAGATGGCCGATGCGCCCCGGCACCCCTATAGCCGAGGACTACTCGCCTCGACGGTGCATGACGGCATGCGCGGCCAGCGGCTCGAGGCGATTCCCGGCGCGCCGCCCGACCTCGGAGAGGTGCCGGCGGCCTGCAGCTTCGCGCCGCGCTGCAAGTCCGTCGAACCGCGATGTCTCGCCGCGCCGCCACCTCTGAAGCCGGTGGACGACAGCCACTTCGTCAGGTGCGTCGTCGCCGCCTGAGACGTAGCGGTGCTACTCCTGCACCTTGAAGTGCATCAACGTGGCGGCGGGCTCCTTCGCCAGCACCGTCTCGAACGGCTGGTCGAACAACGCGAACAGCGTCAGGCAGAAGGTGAAGGCCAGCGTGAACAGGCCGACGCTGACCCTGAGCGCGCGGCGGTTGCCGATGTGCACCAGCAGGATGGAGATCTGCGCCAGTACGCCGAAGAAGGCGATCGACACCCATTTGATCGGCGCGGTCTGGTCGTCGGCAATGGTGAGCCGGCGGTCGCGGGCGCGGCGCAGGTCGGTTGCCGTCGACAGGAAGCTGCTGCGCAGCGGCGGATCGAGGCCGCGCACGCCGGCCACGGCCACGAGGAGCGCCTCGAAGGCCTTGTCGGTATCCTGGCGCGCCGTCGTGGCGGCCTTGGAATAAGGGCTCTCCGCCGCCGCCGCCTTGGCATAGGCCTGGATCGCGGGCAGCACCGCGGCGCGACTGTCGGTGATGTTGGCCAGATGCAGGAGCCCGCGCAGCGCGTCGTCTTCCATCTGGACGACCTGACGGGCGCCATTCTCGCGCTCCCATACGTCGTTGGTCAGGCGCGCGGCGAACAGGCCGAAGATGATGACGATCGCGGCGATGTAGGGCGGGACGATGCCGGTCGTCCTTGCGAGAACTTTCGCCAGAGGCCCGCGCGTCTCGGCCTGGCACAGCAGCACCGCGGCCGTCGCGGGAAACAGCAGCGACACGACGAACTCCCAATCGAGGATGCTCGCCCAGTTCACGCTCAGCCGCTGAACATCTCTTTGACCTTCGAGAAGAAGCCTTCGGACTCGGGGCTGGTCTTGCTGCCGGCCTTCTCGAACTCCTTGAGAAGGTCCTTCTGCTTGGCCGTCAGGTTGACCGGCGTCTCGACCGTGATCTCGATGTACATGTCGCCGCGCTGGGAGGAGCGCACGATCGGCATGCCCTTGCCGCGCAGGCGGAACTGGTGCCCGCCCTGGGCGCCGGCCGGGATATTGATGCGCGCCATCTTGGCATCGAGCGTCGGCACCTCGATCGAGCCGCCGAGCGAGGCCTGGACCATCGAGATCGGCACCTTGCAGTGCACGTCGGGTCCCTCGCGCTCGAAGAGCTGGTGGCGGCGCACCGACAGGAACACGTAGAGGTCGCCGGCCGGCCCGCCGCGCGTGCCGGCCTCGCCCTCGCCGGTGAGGCGGATGCGCGTGCCGTCCTCGACGCCCGCGGGGATATTGACCTTCAGCGTCTTGTCGCGGCGCACGCGGCCCTGGCCCGCGCAGGCGCGGCACGGCTTGTCGATCACCTGGCCCGCGCCATGACAGGTCGGGCAGGCACGCTCGACGGTGAAGAAGCCCTGCTGGGCCCGCACGCGGCCGCGGCCGTGGCAGGTCGTGCACTGGTGCGGCTTGGAGCCGGGCTCGGCGCCCGAGCCGTGACAGGTCTCGCATGAGATCGAGCTCGGCACGCGCACCGTGGCCTCGGTGCCGGAATAGGCCTGCTCCAGCGTGATCTCGAGATTGAAGCGCAGGTCCTGCCCGCGCATGTCGGCGCGCGGACCGCGTCCGCCGCCGCGCCCGCCGGCGCCGCCGAACATCTCGTCGAAGATGTCGCCGAACACCGAGCCGAAGTCGAAGCCCTGTCCGCCCTGAAAGCCGCCCGGCCCGCCGCCCTCGAAGGCCGCCGCGCCGTAGCGGTCGTAGGCCGCGCGCTTGTCGGGATCCTTCAGGATGTCGTAGGCGTGATTCAGTTCCTTGAACTTCTTCTCGGCGTCCTTGTCGCCTTGGTGGCGATCCGGATGATGCTGCATGGCGAGCTTGCGGAACGCCTTCTTGATGTCGTCGGCGCTCGACGTCCGGCTGCAGCCCAACAGCTCGTAATAGTCCTGCGACATGTCGTTCTACGCAGCCCCCGCCGCTTGCTTCTTACAGGACGGCCTCCCGCTCGCACGGGAGGCCGCTGTTTCTCGTTGATGGGTCCGGCCTAGTTGCCGGAGCCCGTCTTCTTGTTCTTGTCGGTGACGTCCTCGAACTCGGCGTCGACGACCTTCTCGCCCTTCGCGTCGTTCGGGGCGTCGCCGCCCGGGGCCGCGCCGGCCGCGGCGCCCGCTTGCGCCTCGGCCTGCTGGGCCTTGTACATCGCCTCACCGAGCTTCATCGCCGCCTGGGTCAGCGCGTTGGTCTTGTTCTTGATGTCCTCGACGTCCTCGGCCTGGAGCGAGGTCTTGAGCGCCTCGAGCGCTCCCTCGATCTCGGCCTTCTCCGCCGGGTTCACCTTGTCGCCGTACTCCTTGAGGTGATTGGTGGTCGAGTGGACCAGCCCCTCACCCTGGTTGCGGGCGTCGATCAGCTCGCGCTTCTTCTTATCTTCCTCGGCGTGCTCCTCGGCGTCCTTCACCATCTTCTGGATGTCGGCCTCGCTGAGGCCGCCCGAAGCCTGGATGCGGATCTGCTGCTCCTTGCCGGTGGCCTTGTCCTTGGCCGAGACCTGCACGATGCCGTTGGCGTCGATGTCGAAGGTCACCTCGACCTGCGGCACGCCGCGCGGCGCCGGCGGGATGCCGACCAGGTCGAACTGGCCCAGCATCTTGTTCTGGGAAGCGATCTCGCGCTCGCCCTGGAACACGCGGATGGTCACCGCCGTCTGGTTGTCGTCGGCCGTCGAGAAGGTCTGGCTCTTCTTCGTCGGGATCGTGGTGTTGCGCTCGATCAGGCGGGTGAACACGCCACCCAGCGTCTCGATGCCCAGCGACAGCGGCGTCACGTCGAGCAGCAGGACGTCCTTGACCTCGCCCTTCAGCACGGCGGCCTGGACCGCGGCGCCGACCGCGACGACTTCGTCGGGGTTGACGTTACGGGCCGGCTCCTTGCCGAAGAACTGCTTCACGACCTCGATGACCTTCGGCATGCGCGTCATGCCGCCGACCAGGATGACCTCGTCGATCTCGCCGGGCTGCATGCCTGCGTCCTTGAGCGCCGCCTTGCAGGGCTCGAGCGTGCGCTGGATCAGGTCGTCGACCAGCGACTCGAGCTTGGCGCGCGACAGCTTCAGCACGAGATGCTTGGGGCCGCTCGCGTCGGCGGTGATGAACGGCAGGTTGATCTCGGTCTCCTTGGAGTTGGAGAGCTCGATCTTCGCCTTCTCGGCCGCTTCCTTGAGGCGCTGCAGGGCGAGCTTGTCCTGGCGCAGGTCGATGCCCTGCTCCTTCTTGAACTCGTCCGCGAGGTAGCTGATCACGCGCTGGTCGAAGTCCTCGCCGCCCAGGAACGTGTCGCCGTTGGTCGCCTTCACCTCGAACACGCCGTCGCCGATCTCGAGCACGGACACGTCGAACGTGCCGCCGCCCAGGTCATAGACCGCGATCGTGCCGCTCTTGCGCTTGTCCATGCCGTAGGCAAGGGCCGCCGCCGTCGGCTCGTTGATGATGCGCAGCACTTCGAGGCCCGCGATGCGGCCGGCGTCCTTGGTCGCCTGGCGCTGCGCGTCGTTGAAGTACGCCGGCACGGTGATGACCGCCTGGTCGACCTTCTCGCCGAGATAGGCCTCCGCGGTCTCCTTCATCTTGCCGAGGATGAACGCCGAGATCTGGCTGGGGCTGTACTGCTCGCCGTTCACCTCGACCCACGCGTCGCCCGTGTTGTTCTTCACGATGTTGAACGGCACCAGCGACTTTTCCTTCGCGACCATCGGGTCGTCGAAGCGGCGGCCGATCAGGCGCTTGACCGAATAGAGGGTCTTCATCGGATTGGTGACGGCCTGGCGCTTGGCCGACTGGCCGACGAGGCGCTCGCCCGCGTCGGTGAACGCCACCATCGATGGCGTGGTGCGCGCGCCTTCGGAATTCTCGATGACTTTGGTATCGCCGCCTTCCATGACGGCAACGCACGAGTTGGTCGTGCCGAGATCGATGCCAATGACTTTCGCCATGATTCTCTACTCTTTCTTCCAGCAGGTCCGTCTGGCCCCAGAAGGCGCCCGGCAGACCCCCGATAATGATGTTACCTGCCGGAAAGACCGGGTCAGGACAGGGGCTATATAGGTCCTCTGGGGCGGCCTGCAATGGTGCCGTCTCATTCGGCTCGCGAATTTCGCCCCAACCGACCCTACATAGGCATTGAGCCGCCTGAAATCGAGCTTTTATGATCTTTTTGAGCCCTCTATCCGGACCGCCATGCGCCTGTTGCCGGGCCATCTGAGCCTCGACCGCCAGCGCGGATTGCTGGCCGAAATCCGGGCGATCCTGGCCCGCGCGCCGCTGTTCGCGCCGGTCATGCCGCGCTCGGGCCGGCCGCTGTCGGTGCGGATGTCCAATTGCGGTCCGCTGGGCTGGTTGTCGGAGATCGGCGGCTATCGCTATTCGCCTGTCCATCCGGGAACCGGTGAGGCATGGCCGGCGATTCCCGCGAGCGTGCTTGCGCTGTGGCACGAAGCGACCGGCGTCGCCTATGCGCCCGAGGCCTGCCTGATCAACTATTACGGGCCGGAGGCGAAGCTCGGCCTGCATCGTGACGAGGACGAGGACGCCAAGGGCGCGCCGATCCTGTCGCTGTCGCTTGGCGACACCGCCCTGTTCCGGCTGGGCGGGCCCGAGCGCAAGAGCCCGACGCGGTCGGTGCGGTTGAGCAGCGGCGATGCGGTGGTGCTGGAAGGCCCGTCGCGCGACTGGTTCCACGGCGTCGATCGCATCCTCCCCGGCACCAGCACGCTGCTGCCGGAGGGCGGACGCTTCAACCTCACCCTGCGGAGAGTCACACGGCCTCCCCATTCAAATGGGGAGGTGTCCGCGCAGCGGACGGAGGGGTCATG
>JAFEFH010000112.1 GCA_018240695.1 Pseudomonadota bacterium
CTGCACACGATGATCGTGGGGCAGCCCTATCGCCTGGGGGCGCTGCGCGAGGCGCTGCAACACATCGCCAACCATCCGGAGAAGGACAAGGTCTGGTTCACCCGGCCTTCCGACATCTACGACCACTGCGCCGCCTTGCCGAAGGGTACGATGATCCAGCCTTAGCCGGTCAGGCGGCGGCCTTCTTGCGGTTGGCCTCGAGACGGGCATCGACCAGGGCGACGCCGCGGTCGATCTCGGGGTGGCTGAGGCCCTTCTGGCGCGCGATCAGCTGCACCAGCTTGTCGGCGCGCTCGATGTTGGGCATGCCGTTCTGGAGCGCGCGGGCGGCCGACGCGGGCCGCGTCAGGCTCTCGGCGGCGGCGGCGTACTTCTCGAACGGCACGAGATCCTTCGGATCGGCGCCGATCTTCACGCAGAGGTCGTAGACGAAGTTGTAGACCGAGCGCGAGGTCTCGATGTCGCTGTGCACGGCTTCCTGCGCGGTGCGCATGCCGTCCTTGGTGACGCAGCGATAGTTGCCGGCCAGCAGCATCGACCACTTGGCGAGCGGCACGAAGATGCCGTCATAGACGCGCAGCTTCACCGGCAGCTCGATCTTGCCTTCCGGCGTGTCGAAGCGCACCGCATCGATGTCCTTCTCGAGCTGGCGCAGGATGTTGGTCGACTTCTCGTCCTTGAGGCGCGCCACCTTGAAGTTGGTCGGCAAGGTGACCTGAAGCACGTTGACCTTCTCGTCGGGCGGGCGGATCGCCTGCGGGTCGGGGCTGCACAGCGTCAGCGTCTCGGGATCGAAGCTGTCCCACACCGACGGGTCGGTGTAGGCGGGCTTCAGCAGGTCGTGGTTGAGGCCGGGGATGCGCCGCACGTAGGGAAGCGGCGGCATGTTCATGATCGACATGCAGGGCACGCGAGACTTGGCGACCTTGTCGAGCAGCTCGCGCACGCCGGGCGAGCGGTACTGCGGCTCCTGCATGGCCAGACCGATCAGGTCGAAGTCGGCGGGGTTGGCGCTGTCGACGCCGCCCGCGGTCACCTTGCCGGGCAGAGTGCGCGAGTCGATCACCACCGGGTCCTTGCGGCCGCGGATCGGCATGCGGACGCGGAAGCCCTCGGAATTGATCAGGTCGGCCTCGGCCGGCAGACAGATCAGGTGCACGGAGTGCCCTCCGAACATCAGCTTGGAGGCCAGCAGCGAGCCGTAGGACGCGCCCATGATCATGATCTTGTAAGCCATTTGCGGCCTCCCTTGGCTCGTTCTTGGATTGTCTCCGGAGGAGAACCTTACTGACACCGGCGGCCCGAGCAAAGGGCCGCCGCGTCACACCGCCTGCTAGGCGAGACCCACCGCCCAGAGCGCAAAAGCATAGGCGATCGCCACCTCGTCGAGGCGGTTGAAGCGACCCGACGAGCCGCCATGGCCGGCGCCCATGTTGGTGCGCAGCAGCACCGGACCGCCGGATGTCATAGTGGCGCGCAGGCGCGCGATCCACTTGGCGGGCTCCCAGTAGGTGACGCGCGGATCGGTGAGCCCGCCCATCGCCAGGATCTTCGGATAGTTCTTCGGCGCGACATTGTCGTAGGGCGAGTAGGACAGGATGTATCGGAACGCCTCGGCGTCGGCGATCGGATTGCCCCACTCGGGCCATTCGGGCGGCGTCAGCGGCAGCGTGTCGTCGAGCATCGTGTTCAGCACGTCGACGAACGGCACTTCCGCCACGATACCGGCGAACAGCTCCGGCGCGCGGTTGGCGACGGCGCCCATCAGCATGCCGCCGGCGCTGCCGCCATGGCCGACGATGCGCTTGGCCGAGGTGTATCTGGCATCGATCAGCGCGCGGCCTGCGGCGGCGAAGTCGTCGAAGGTGTTGGTCTTCTTCTCCCGCTTGCCGTCGAGATACCAGTTCCAGCCCTTGTCGGCGCCACCGCGGATATGGGCGATGGCGTAGACGAAGCCGCGATCGACCAGCGACAGGCGGTTTGCCGAGAAGGACGCCGGCATCGACATGCCGTAGGAGCCGTAGCCGTAGAGCAGCAGCGGCGCGGTGCCGTCGGCCACGAAACCGCGGCGGTGCAGGATCGACACCGGCACCTCGGCGCCGTCGTGGCTCTTCGCCAGGATGCGCGTCGTGACGTAGGCGGCGGGATCGTGGCCCGACGGGATCTCCTGGCGCTTGCGCAAGCTGCGCTGCCGGCTTTCCATGTCGTAGTCGTAGATCTCGGTCGGCGTCGTCATCGACGAATAGGCGAAGCGCGTCGTCGTGGTGTCGAACTCGAAGCCGCTGATCGAATCGAGGGAATAGGCCGCCTCGTCGAAGGCGATCGTGTGCTCGGCGCCAGTGCGCAGGTCGCGGATCACGATCGAGGGGAGCGCGTTGGCGCGCTCCAGTCGCACCAGATGGTTGGCGTAGAGCTGGGTGTTGATCAGGTAGACGCCGGGCCGGTGCGGGATCAGCTCGCGCCAGTGCGCACGATCGGGCGTGGCGAGCGGGGCGGTGGCGATGCGGAAGTCGACGGCGCCGCCTTCGTTGGTGAGGATGAACAGCTCCTCGCCGCGGTCGTCGACGCTGTAGCGCACGCCCTTCTCGCGCGGCGCCACCAGGCGCGGCGCGGCGGCCGCGTCGGAGAGATCGACGAGCCGCTGCTCGCTGGTGTCGTGATCGCCGCCGGAGATCACGCAGAAGCGGCCGCTGGCGCTCTCGCCGATCGAGACGAACCAGCCGCTGTCCTTCTCCTCGTAGACCAGCACATCGTCGGTCTGTGGCGTGCCCAGGCGATGGCGAAAGACCTTCAACGGCCGATGGTTGTCGTCGCGCTCGACATAGAAGAAGAACGTCGAGTCGGCGCCCCACACGACATTGCCGCCGGTGCGCTCGATCGTGTCGGCGAGATCCTGGCCGGTCGCCCATGCGCGCACGCGGATGGTGAAGTATTCGGAGCCGCGCAGGTCGGCGCTCCACGCCTCCAACCTGTGGTCGGGCGAATGGCGCGTGCCGCCGAACTTGAAATAGTCCGACGCCTTGGCGAGCGCGTCGCCGTCGAGGATCATCTGGAAGTCGCCGCCCTCGCGCGGCAGGCGGCCGGCGAGCTCGTGCTGCCCGCCCTGGCGATACTTCCACGTATACGCGAAGGGGCCGTCCGGCATCGGCACGCCGGAATCGTCTTCCTTGATGCGGCCGCGCATTTCCGCGACCAGCGTCTTCTGCAAGGCTGCCGTCGGGCCGAGCAGCGCTTCGGTATGGGCGTTCTCGGCCTCGAGATAGGCGCGGATGTCGGGCGCCAGCACCGACGGATCGCGCAGCACCTCCTGCCAGCGCGCATCCTTCAGCCACGCATAGTCGTCCGCCACGGTGATGCCGTGGCGGGTGAAGGGAGCGGGGCGTTTGGCGGCGACCGGCGGTGTGCTCACGGACGGCTCAGTAGTTGCCCGTCTTGGCGGCCGCCTTGGGCGCGGCGACGCCGCCACCCACCATGCCGCGCATCTCGGCGCCCTTGGCGTCCCACCAGTCGGCAAGGATGCGGACGTCCCAGCCGATGCAGAAGTGTTGCACGCCCATCTTCAGGTACTTCTCCGCCTGGGTGGGATCGCGCAATTCGACCCGCGGGTTCTTGCCCATCTTGAGCGCCATCTCGATCGTCTTCTTCTCGGCCGCGACGACCTCGGGGTCGTTGTGCTGGCCGGGCTTGCCGATGCTCATGGAGAAGTCCGAGCCGCCGAACTGCACCATGTCGATGCCCGGCACCGACAGGATGTTCTCGAGATCGTCCACGCACGACTTCTTCTCGACCATGATCGCGATCACGACGTCGTTCAGCGCGTCGACATAGACCGGCTGGCCGCCCTCGCGCACCGTGCCGACGTCGCGGCGCATGCCGACGCCGAGCCGGCCCCGGCCGCGCGCGCCCGCCGCCATGGTCGTCTCCGCCCGCACCGCGTCGACCGCCTGCCTGGCGTCCTCGACGTTGCGGATGTCGGCGAACAGCACGCTCTGGAAGCCCGCGCCGATCGCGCGCATGGCCTGGTGCGTGTACTGGGTCTGCTCGATCTTGATCATGCCGCCCAGGTTCGCCACCTCGAAGGCGCGGCCGAGATTGTCGAGATCGTGCATGGTGAACGGCGCATATTCGGCGGTGAACTCGACATAGTCGTACTGCCTGGAATGGCCGATCAGCTCGATCAGGGTGGGCCAGCACGACAGGACATGGGTGCCGACGGTCGGCTTTCCGGCGGACAAGGCTTCACGGAGTTGATTGCGACGCATGACGGTTCCCCCTGGGACGCTGTTCGGGCTAGTGTCGCACTTCGTGTAGGGGGAGTTCCATGTTTCCGTCGAAAGAAAATCTGACGATCTGCTTCGCGCATGCCGCATATCAGATGCTGGACCGGTTCGAGGCCCGCAAGACCGGCCTCAAGGCTTTCCAGGTGCGCTCGTACGACGAGTTCCAGAAGCGGGTCGGCGAAGCCGATGTCGTGGTCGTGTCCGGCATGTGGAAGAACGACCTGATCCCGCACGCCAAAAAGCTGAAGTTCATCCAGTCGATCAGTTCCGGCATGGACCAGTATTCCAGGGAGCAGCTGTCGGCTGCGAAAGTGCGGCTGTGCAGCGCCGCCGGCGTCAACGCGCGCGCGGTGGCCGAGCATGCGATCGCGCTGGTGCTGGCGGTGGCGCGGCGCCTGCCCGAGGCGCGCGACAATCAGCACAAGAAGATGTGGCGCGGCATGATCGGCGATCTCACCCAGCGCGAGGACGAGCTCGGCGGCAAGACGATGCTGGTCGTCGGCATGGGCCGCATCGGGAGCCATCTCGCGATGCTGGGCAAGGCGTTCGGCATGAAGGTGATCGGCATCCGCCAGGACCCGAAGAAGGGCACCAACGGCGCCGACGAGATCCACGGCATGGGCGACCTGGTGAAGCTGGTGCCGAAGGCCGACATCGTGGCGCTGACCTGTGCGCTCACGCCCGAGACCACGGGGTTGATGAGCGCCGCGGCGTTCGCGGCGATGAAGCCGTCGTCGATGTTCGTGAACGTGGCGCGCGGCAAGGTGGCCGACGAGGCGGCGCTGATCGACACGATGAAGGGCAACAAGATCTGGGCGGCGGCGCTTGACGTCACGGCGGCGGAACCGCTGCCGGCGGACTCGCCTTTGTGGACGATGCCCAACGTCTTCATCACGCCGCACACGGCGGGCGAGACGCGCGCCTACGAGGACAATGTCATCGACATCCTGATCGAGAACCTGGACCGCCTCGGTAAAGGCGACCAGGTTCTGCGCAATCAGGTTCTGTAGCCAGCCGAAGCTACTTCTTCTCTTCCTTCTGCTCCTTCTGCTGCGCCTGCTGCGGCGGAGCAGTCGGCTTGGGCGCAGGGGCGGCCGCGGGATGCTGCGCCTGGGGCGGTGGAGCGGCCTGCTGCTGCGGAGGCGGCGCGGCGTGTTGCTGGGCTTGCGGCGGCGCCACATGTTGCTGCTGTTGCGGCGGCGTCTGCACGTGCTGCTGCTGGGCCTGCGGCGGAGGAGCCGCATGCTGTTGCGGCTGGGGCGCGGGCGTATGCGGGGCCTCAGCCTGATGCGGCGGCTGCGCTGCGGCAGGGCGTTCGGCCGGACGCTGCGGCTGCTGCGGCTGCTGCGCCTGATGCTGCTCCGCAGGGCGCTGTGGCTCGGCCGCCTTCTGCTGGGCCTGCGGCGTAGCCGGGGCCGCGGGCTTGGGAGCCTGCTGGGCCTGGGGAGACTGCGGTGCATGTTGCTGCTGCTGAGCCTGCGGCGGACGCGCCGCCTCGCCGGGCTTCTGCGCCTCGCCGGGCTTCTGCGGTTCCGCACGATTGGCCTGCGGCGTCGCAGGCGCGGCCGGCTGGCCGGGCTTCTGCGGCGCGGCGCGGTTGGCCTCGTTCGGGCGGTTGGGCTCGCCCGGACGCTGCGCGTTCGGCTGGTTCGGCTGCGGGGCGTCCTTGCGCTCGCCCTGGATCGCCGGGGGCGGCGGAGCGCCGTTGCGCGGCTGAAGGTTCGGCGGGGTGGGCTTGGCGCCCGCCGCCGGCGGCTGGGTCTGAGTGGCGATCTTGGGACCGGGTGCCTGGCGATGGTCCTGACGTTCGGCCTGCGGCGGCCGCGCCAGTTCCTGCACGCCGTTGAAGCGCGTGTTCGTCTTGGCGACATTGCCCTGCTCGGGCGCCGGCGGCGCGGAGACCGCGACCACGGGCGCAGCCGCGAGCTTGTCGGGCGCGACCTTGATCGCCGCGCTGTTCACTTTTTGCGAGCTCACGAATGCCTGCGCCGGCACCACGGTGGTGAAGCGGCGGTTGGCCATGCGCTCGTTCTGCTGGTCGGCGCGAATGGCTTCATGCCGCTCGGCGCGCTGCCAGCGGTCGTCGAGGATCGCACGCTCGACGCGGGCGTTGGCGTTCACGCGGTTGTAGTAGTTGCGGTCGTTGGTGTAGGGCGGCACGTAGGCCTCGCGCGGGCCCAGCGGGAACCAGCCCACCGGGTGCGTGTTGGCGTTGCCCAGCGCGCTGCCGAGCGCGGCACCGGCCACGAAGGCGACCAGCGCCGGTGCGTAGACCGCGCGCTCGCGCCGCTCGGGCGGCACCCAATACCAGCGGTCGTTGCGGTGCGCCCAGCGGCCGTAGTGATAGGGCGCGTAACCCCAGGGCTGCTCGTCGACCCAAGTCCAACCATAGGGCTGCGAATAGGCCCACGAACCGGTCGAGTAGGGCTGCCAGCCGGCCGGCACCGAGTTGGGCGACCAGACCTGGCCGTATTCCGGATCGTTCGACCACGAGCCGTAGGCCTGCATGTCCTCGTAGCCCACGACGTCGGACGAGATGTATTGCGGCGTGGCGTAGCTGATCTGCTGGTCGCGCTGCGCCCAGTAGGAGGGCTGCGGCGGCGGCGCGCTCTGGATGGTGTGGAGCTGCGGGGTCATGGCGTCGCCGGTGATCTCGCCGACCTCGCCCGCGCGCACGGCCAGCACCTGGCCGTTGGCGCCGGTGATCTGCGCGGCGCCGCTGCGCACGCCCAGCCGGGTCGGATCGTCGATCGTGCCCGCCTCGACATAATAGTCGCCCTGGGCCTGGAGCTTCACGACACCGCGCGGCGTCACGACTTCATAGGGCTGGGCGGTATCCATGGTGAAGGTCTTGATGTCGAGCCGGCCGCGCGCGAGCTGGAGGCGGGTCTGCGCATCGTCGATCTGGAGCATGTCGAGCTGGGTCGACTGGTCCATGCGGACGCGCGTGCCGGCGACCGACAGCTCGCTGCGGGAATTGGGCTCGGTCCACAGCGAATCGCCGGTGGTCAGCGTGTCGTTGATCTGCGCCGGCGACCAGGCCGTATCGTCGGCGTCATGGAAAGAGACGGTGCCCTGCTCGAACGCCAGGCGCGCCACGCGCGCCGGAGGGTCGCCCTGGGTCTGGGCGTACGAGACGCCGGTCATCCCGAGGACGCCCGTGCCGAAGACGGTCGCCATCAGAAGGGGAATGCCGCGACGAAATGAGTTGGCCATGTATGGTCGCTCCTGGAGCGGGGGTTTCCGCACCTGGAGATACGCAGGGTCCCTGCGCTAGTTCCCCGAGTTCCTCCCCTGCTATTATTTGCTTCCGGCGACGGAACAGGGGAGCGAGATGAGCGTTGCAGATCCCAATCGGACGATCGTGATCGGCGAGAATCCGTTCATCCGCCTCAGTAGCAAGGATGGCGATCCCAACTCAACGGACGCGAGCTTCTGGCGCATCTTCTCGTGTCCAGCGGGCCCTGGCCACGTGCTCTATCTCAAGAGCGAGCTGACCGACGGACGCTGGCGCATCTACTCCGACAACATCGCCATGGCGCGCTGGCTGCAGAAGACGGTGCAGGGGATGCTGAACCCCGAGCTCAAGGACCTCACGATCCCTGTGATCGATGCCGACTTCCGCAAGTCCGGCGACGCGCGCGACTTCTGGACCGAGCATGTCTCCGCGCTCGACTCGGAGATCGCGCTCACCTGGCACGATATCGGCGAGCCGCTGCTGATCCACACGCAACCCAACGCCCCGCCCAACCCGCGGCCCTACGGCGTGTGCACGGTGCTGATCCCGGCGCTGTCGGCGCGTCTCACGGTCGACGGCGTGCAGGCCAAGGGCCAGCCGTGGAAGCGCGAACGCGAAGGCCGCCCCTTCAGCACCTGCGCCCTGGCCTTCGCCGAAAGCTGGACCGAGCCGCGGTAGAATCGCTGATAGCTGACAAGCCCGTCATCCCGACCGAAGCCGAGCGAAGCTCGGCGTAGTGGAGGGACCTCGTCTTCCTGCGCGGTCGTTGAGAATGAAAGGTCCCTCCGCTACGCGCCTTCGGCGCTTCGGTCGGGATGACGGGAATTAGAACGCCTTGGCGAGTTCGGCGTAGCTCTGGCGCCGGATCTCCTCGTCGTAGGTCCAGGTGACGACGGCCATCTCGTCGACGCCGACATGGTCCTTGAGCGCCACGATGCGCGCCATCACCTCGGGGCCGGTGCCGACGAAGGAGTCCTTGCGGAACTGCGCGATGCGGGCCTCTTCGTGCGGCGCCAGCGGCGCGGCGGCGGCCTCGTCGGGCGAGACCAGCGGGCCCATCACGCCTTTGTCGCGGTTGATGCGCGAGAGCGCGCGCGAGGTGAAATGGTACTGCGCTTCTTCCATCGTGGGCGCCGCCAGCGCCCAGACGCAGAGCGCCGAATGCGGCTCGGGATGGCGCGCGCTCGGCCGATAGGTGCGCTTGTAGAGATCGATCGCGCGCTCGCCGCCGGCACCGTCGGAGAAGAACCAGGCATAGCAATAGGGCAGGCCGAACAGGGCGGCGACCTGCGCGCCGTAGTCGGAGCTGCCCAGAATCCACATCTCCGGCGCGGTCTCGCCCTGGGGGAAGGCCTTCACCATGCCGAACGGATGGCCGTTCACCAGCGGCTCGCCCTGCACCCAAGCCATCAGGTCGCGCACGTCGGAGGGAAAATGTTCGGGCCGCTCGTTGGCCGTGGGATTGAGCGCGTAGGCCGTGCGCCCGTCGGAGCCGGGTGCGCGGCCGAGCCCCATGTCGATGCGGCCGGGCGCCAGCGCGTCGAGCACGCGGAAGACCTCCGCCACCTTGAAAGGCGAATAGTGCGGCAGCATGATTCCGGCGCTGCCGATGCGGATGCGCTCGGTGGTGGCCGCGATCGCCGCCATCACGATCTCGGGCGCGGTGCCCACGATCGTCGGATGGTTATGATGCTCCGACACCCAGAAGCGGTCGTAGCCCAGGGTTTCGCAATGCCGGGCGAGGGCCACGGTGTTGCGGATCGACGCGCCGTGCGGGCGGCCCGCGATGGCGACCGATTGGTCGAGAACGGAAAGGCGCATGAGGCGTTGACCTTAGAAGAAGGAGATTGCCATGCCCACCTCCAAGGTTGTCGGGATTGACCATATTTCGATCAGGGTCAGCGACTACGAGAAGTCGAAGGAGTTCTACGGCAAGCTGTTCGAGCATCTCGGCTTCGAGATCTCGGACGAGTATCCCAACACGATCGGCTGGACGAACGGTCGCACCCGTTTCTGGATCGCGCCGGCCGAGGGCCGCCAGAAGCAGCGCATCGGCGATGTCGGCCTGCATCATTATGCGTTCGAGTTGCGCAATCGCCGCGACGTCGACGCGCTGCAAGGCTTCCTCGAAGGCCACGGCGTGCGGATCGTCGATCCGGCGGGCGAGTACTACGAGGACTATTACGCCGTGTTCTTCCTCGATCCCGACGGCATCAAGCTCGAGGGCATGAAGTACGGCGAGCTCACCGCGAAGAAGAAGCGCGCTAAAGCCGCACGCAAAGCCCCGAAAAAGAAGGGGAAATAGTTCTCTGGAATCTTTCTGAGAACGACTTGCAATTGTCTCCGGTCATTGCATATTAGAAGCGTTCTAGTATTCAACCCGGAGCGTTTCATGCTGACCATCGGTGACAAGTTTCCCTCGTTCGACCTCAAGGCGGTGAAGAGCCTCGATCCCAAGACGGCCTTCGCGCAGGTCACCGACAAGACCGACGCCGGCAAGTGGAAGATCGTGTTCTTCTGGCCGAAGGACTTCACCTTCGTCTGTCCGACCGAGATCGCCGCCTTCGGCAAGCTGAACAAGGAGTTCAACGAGCGCGACGCGGTGGTCTACGGCGTCTCGACCGACAGCGAGTTCGTGCATCTCGCGTGGCGCCAGAACCATGCCGACCTGAAGGCGCTGCCGTTCGCCATGCTGGCCGACCTCAAGCGCGAGCTGTCGACGGCGCTCGGCATCCTCGACAAGAACGAGGGCGTCTGCCTGCGCGCGACCTTCATCGTCGATCCCGAGGGCATCATCCGCTTCGTGTCGGTGAACGACTTGTCGGTCGGCCGCAACCCGCAGGAGGTGCTGCGCGTGCTCGACGCGCTTCAGACCGACGAGCTCTGCCCCTGCAACTGGCAGAAGGGCGAAGAGGTCCTGAAGGCCGCGTGAGGAAACGATCATGTCCCTCGATGCCCTGAAGGACCGGCTGCCGGACTATGCCCGCGACCTCAAGCTCAACCTGTCGAGCCTGGCGTCCGAGCAATTGCTCAGCCCGCAGCAGCGCGCCGGCAGCTTCGTCGCCGCCGCCCTCGCGGCCAACCATGCGCCGACCACGCAGGCCGTGGTCGACGCCTTCGGCGGCGAGCTGTCGCCCGAGGCGCTGAACGCCGCCAAGACCGCCGCGGCGATCATGGCGATGAACAACGTCTACTATCGCTTCGTGCATCTGGTGCACGCGGCCGACTACAAGACCCTGCCGGCCAAGCTGCGCATGACCGCCATGGCCAAGCCCGGCGTCGACAAGGTCGATTTCGAGCTGTGGTCGCTGGTCGTCTCGGCGATCAACGGCTGCGGCATGTGCCTCGAGGCGCATGAAAAGGTATGCCGCGAGCAGGGTCTTTCGGCCGAGCAGATCCAGGCCGCGGTGCGCATCGCGGCCACGGTCCATGCCGTGGCGCGCACGCTCGCCGCGGAGGAGGCGCTCTCGCCGCAGCTGCGGCAGGCCGCCTAGAGCTTGTAGCGCTGCGTCCTGCGGGCCAAACTCCGCCCCTGTCATTTGCCCCAGGGAATTTCGGAGGAGTACGCCCCATGGATACCATCACGCCCAAGATCGCCCCGGCCCCCGGTACCTACACGCCGAAGGGCCAGCTGATCGGCGGCAAGTGGATCGGCAGCGTCTCGGGCCAGACGATCACCATCGAGAACCCGGGCAAGCGGTCCGCGGTCGCCGAAGTGCCGCGGGCCGCGGCGGCCGACGTCGACCTCGCGGTGGCCGCCGCCGAGAAGGCCTTTCCGGCGTGGCGCAACGTGGTGCCGCGCGAACGCGGCAAGCTGCTGCTCAAGATTGCCGAGGCGATCGAGGCGCGGGTCGAGGAATTGGCGCGCACCATCGCCATGGAGACCGGCAACGCGCTGCGCACCCAGGCGCGCGGCGAGGCCAAGCTGGCAGCCGACATCTTCCGCTACTTCGGCGGCCTCGGCGGCGAGCTGAAGGGCGAGACCGTGCCGCTCGGCGAGGGCGTGCTGTCCTACACGCGCCGCGAGCCGATCGGCATCGTCGGCGCCATCATCCCGTGGAATGCGCCGGTCATGCTGGGCGCGCTCAAGATCGCGCCGGCTCTGTGCGCGGGCAACGTGCTGGTGATGAAGGCCGCCGAAGACGCCCCGCTCGGCGTGCTGATGATGTCCGACATCTGCAACGAGTTCGTGCCGCCCGGCGTGCTGAACGTCATCACCGGCTACGGCGAGGAGTGCGGCGGCGCGATCGCCAACCATCCGAAGATCCGCAAGCTCTCGTTCACCGGCTCGACCGACGTGGGCAAGATCATCATGCGCGCCGCGGCCGACCGCATCGTGCCGGTCTCGCTCGAGCTCGGCGGCAAGAGCCCGTCGATCGTCTATCCGGACGCCGACGAGGATTGGGCGGTCGACGGCATCGTCAACGCCATGCGCTTCACCCGCCAGAGCCAGAGCTGCACGGCCGGTTCGCGCATGTTCCTGCACGAGGACATCTTCGACAGCTTCCTCAAGAAGCTCGAGAAGAAGGTGACTGCCCTCAAGATCGGCGACCCGCTCGACGAGGCGTCGGACATCGGCTCGATCATCAACAACAAGCAGTACACCAAGGTCTGCAAGTACGTGCAGGACGGCCTCGACCGCGCCGACGCCAAGCTGGTGTTCGGCGGCCTGCCTCCCAAGTCGGGTCCGCTGTCGGAAGGCTACTTCACCATGCCGACCGTGTTCGCCGACCGCTCGAACGATTGGCGCCTCGCGCGCGAGGAAATCTTCGGGCCGGTGCTGGTGGCGATCCGCTGGAGCGACGAGGCCGAGGCCATCCGCATGGCCAACGAGAGCCATTACGGTCTCGCGGCCTATGTCTGGACGCACGACATCGGCAAGGGCCTGCGCGCCGCGCACGCCATCGAGTCGGGCTGGGTGCAGGTCAACCAGGGCGGCGGACAGACGCCCGGCATGTCCTATGGCGGTTTCAAGCAGTCGGGCCTCGGCAAGGAGTTCTCGCTCGAGGGCATGCTCGACAGCTTCACCCAGAAGAAGAGCGTGACCGTCAACCTCGCGGTCTGACGCCCGTCCGGGTGCCTAGGCCGGCACCCGCGTGTGATGGTCGGTCGCGCCCTGATAGGCGTGACCGATCCGGTACAGCATCGCCTCGTCGAACGGCCGTCCGACGAGCTGCATGCCGATCGGCACGCCGTTGCGGTCGAAGCCGCACGGCACCGACAGCGCGGGGATACCGAGCGTATTGAACGGCCGCGTCAGGCCGGTGAAGCCCGCGACCATCTTCAGCACCGCGGGCCCGCCCTTGTTCTCGGTGTCGGTCTCCTCGATCGTCGGGATCGGGAAGGGGATCGCGGGCAGCAGCACCGCGTCGACCCCGTCCATCGCCGTCGCCAGGAACTCCGCCACGAAGTGCGCGCGCAGGCGCAGCGCGTCGATGTACTGCGTCGCGGGAATGAAGAAGCCGGCTTCCATGCGCGTGCGCACCTGGTTGGCGTAGAGCTCCGGCGTCTTCTCCATCCACGGCCGGTGCATGGCAGCGGCCTCACACTTCACCATCACCTCGGCCGCGCGATAGAGCGCGGTGAAGTCGGGCAAGGTCACTGGCGAGATCTTGGCGCCGAGCTTGCCCAGCACGTCGGCGGCGGTCTGGATCGCGCCGCCGATCCCGGCGTCGAGGCCGCCCGGCCCGTCGCTGGGGAGCGCGAGGCCGATGCGCAGGCCCGCGACGCCGCCCTCGAGCAGCGCCTCGTAGTCCGGCACCGGCTTCTCGCTGGTGGTCGAGTCGGCGGGATCGTGGCCGGCGATCGCCGCCAGCACGCGCGCATTGTCGCGCA
This sequence comes from Pseudomonadota bacterium, assembly GCA_018240695.1. Classification (GTDB taxonomy): domain Bacteria; phylum Pseudomonadota; class Alphaproteobacteria; order Reyranellales; family Reyranellaceae; genus Reyranella. The sequence continues at coordinate 13,354 of JAFEFH010000112.1, forward strand.
CGGTGCGGGTCAGCGGTCCGACATGGTCGAGGCTCCACGAGCGCGCGACGGCGCCGGCGCGGCTGACGCGCCCATAGGTCGCCTTCATGCCGACCACGCCGCAGGCGGCGGCCGGCATGCGGATCGAGCCGCCGGTGTCGGAGCCCAGCGCGCCGTAGGTCATGCGCGCGGCGACCGAGGCGCCCGAGCCGCTCGAGCTGCCGCCGGTCACGCGCTTTTCGTCCCACGGATTCTTGCAATGGCCGAAGTGCACGTTGTGGCCGGTCGGACCCGCCGCGAACTCCGCCATGTTGAGGAAGCCCAGTTCGACCACGCCGGCGGCGTCGAGCTTCTGAAGCGCGGTCGCCGTCACCGGTGCGATCCAGTCCTTGCGGATCGAGCTGCCGCCGGTCGAGAGCTCGCCCTTGCGGTAGTACATGTCCTTGTGCGCCATCGGCACGCCGTGCAGCGGCCCGCGCCGCTTGCCGGCCTTCAGCTCGGCGTCCATCGCGCGCGCCTGGGCGAGTGCCTTTTCCTTCAGCACGCGGATGAAGGCGTTGGTGCGTGGCTGCCATGTCTCGATGCGGGCGAGGCAGGCCTCGGTCGCCTCGACCGAGGTGATGCGGCCGGCGGCGATCGCGTCGGCGATGGCGCTCAGGTCCTCGAGCGCGAGATCGTCGTTCCTCATTTCCGCGCCTCGCGCGCCATCAGGCTGGCGAAGTTCGCGGGATCGTCGTCGAAGGTGAGGCGCTGGGCGGCTGCTTCGCGCACCGCGCCGTTCAGCAGCTCGACCTCGGCCGCGAGTTCGGCGAGACGCTTGTCGTCGTACTTGATGCCCTGGAGGTTGGCCGCGATGCCCGCGGCGGTCCTGGTCTTGTCGTCCATGGTCACTCCTGCGCGAAGAGGTCGAGCTTGCAGCGGGCGAGGCGGGCGCGATCGTCGGACGAGAAGGCGATGATCTTGCGGATTTTCTGGTCGAACTTCATGCCGATGCCTTCCGAGCAGGCCACGAGGCCGCCGCTCTCGCCGTCGAACGCGAAGTGCACGAGTTTCAATGTCTTGTCGGAGAAGTCGGCAAGGCCGCTCATGATCACCATCAGGTCGCCGGCGCGGGCAGCGCCGCGATAATAGTGCAGCGTCTCGACGACGACAGAGCCCACCGCACGCTCCTGCATCGCAGAGCGGTCGAAGCCCATGTGATTCCACAACATCGGTGCCGCGTCCGAGTAGCGGCCGAACTGGTGACGCGGCAGCAGCACACCCTGCGCGTCGCACTCCTGCGGTTTCACGACGGTGCGCCCGACCAGGATCAGGCCGATCTTCTCGGCGCGCTCCAGTGTCATGTCCGGCAGCGCCGGCGTGCCGACGCTGCGCGGCCGCGCCGCCGCCGGCAGGTCGACACGCGCCGCGTCGGCACGCGCGCGGAACGCATCGGGCCAGGCGCGATCGCTCTCGAGGCGACGACAGATCGTGGCGGCGACGGCGCCGTCGGCCGCGTTGCGCACCTCGTGATAGACGACGAGATGGCGCTCGCCGATCTCGATCGGTGCCGAGCGCACCTCGATCGGCTCGACCACGCGGAACTCGCGCAGGTAGCGGATGTGGTCCGAAAAGGGCTTCGCCACGAGGCCCGCCGCGGCCGCGCCGTG
>JAFEFH010000113.1 GCA_018240695.1 Pseudomonadota bacterium
GTATCGACCGGCTGCCAGCCGGCGCGGCACGGGCTGCACGGCAACCGCATGGGCCTGATGGAAGACGGCAAGGTCGTGGTGCGCGACGTGGGCGATCCCGCCTTCCGCGACCACATGCGCCGCGCCACCGGGCGCACCCTGCACGTGCCGGCGCTGGCCGAGCGCGTCGCGGGCGCCGGCGGCTGCATCGTGTTCTCGAACGTCTCGCCGGGTGCAGCGTACTTCCTCGATCCCGACTGCCACGGCTACGTCTATCACCGCGCCGGCTCCTTCGCGCCGGGCGGCGCCAAGATCGAGGGGCCGGACGCGCTCTCGGTCAGCCATGACGGCGCGGGCGACTGGTCGATGACGCAACGCTTCTGCACCGAGGTGCTGGAGCAGCGGCGGCCGGCGGTCGCGCTGCTCTGGCTGTCCGATCCCGACCTCACCATGCATCGCGTGCCGCTGGGCTCGCCCGAACATGCCGCGGCGCTGGCCGGCGCCGAGCGCTGCGTCGCCGAGGTCGTGGCGACCGTCGACCGGCTGCGCGCGGCGGGCGAGGACATCCTGCTGATGATCGGCTCGGACCACGGGCAGGAGACGATCGGCGAGAGCGTCGACATGGATGCGTGGCTGAACGAACACGGCCTGGGCGCGGCGCTGGCCGCCGGCGACGTGGCGGTGGCCGGGCAGGGCACCGCGGCGGTGCTCTACGCGACCGAACGCGGGCGCGCGGGCTTGCTGGGCGTGCTCGACGCGATGCGGCGCATGCCGTGGGCCGCCGAAGTGCTGACCGAAGAGAAGGATCTCGCCGCGCACGGCTTCGCCGCGCGCCAGGGCATCGTCGCCGCCGTCGACATGGCGCGCCGCGCCGAGCCCAATCCATTCGGCGTGCCGGGCAAGCGCTATGTCGTGATCGAGCCGGGCAAGGGTCCCGCCATCGGCTGCGGCCAGCATGGCGGCTGGGGACCGGACGAGACACGGCCGTTCCTCATGCTCGACGACGCCGGGCGTTCGAAGGGCGCGGTCGATCGCGCGACCAGCCTCGCCGACATCGCGCCCACCATCGTTCACCATCTCGGCCTGCCGCTCGACGGCTTCGACGGCAGGCCGCTTCGCTAGACGTCCCCTCCCACCGAAAGGACACGCCATGCCGAAGAACACGATCTGCCTGTGGTACGACAAGGACGCCGAGGCCGCCGCGCGCTTCTATGCCAAGACTTTTCCCGACAGCAAGGTGACGGCCGTCCACAAGGCGCCCGGCGACTATCCCTCGGGCAAGGCGGGCGACGTGCTGACCGTCGAGTTCACCGTGCTCGGTATTCCGTGCCTTGGCCTGAACGGCGGCCCCGAGTTCAACCACAGCGAGGCTTTCTCGTTCCAGGTCTCGACCGAGAACCAGGAAGAGACCGACCGCTACTGGAACGCCATCGTCGGCAATGGCGGGCAGGAGAGCGCCTGCGGCTGGTGCAAGGACAAATGGGGCCTGTCGTGGCAGATCACGCCGCGCGTGCTGACCGACGCGCTGGCCGTCGGCGGCGAGGAGGCCAAGCGCGCCTTCGCCGCGATGATGGACATGAAGAAGATCGACGTCGCCGCGATCGAGAAGGCGCGGCGGGGGTAGAAGCGTATGACCCCTCCGTCGTCGTAAGACGACGACACCTCCCCCGATGACGGGGGAGGACTGCTTTTCCTTCCCATTCAGATGGGGAGGTGCCCGAAGGGCGGAGGGGTCAGGCGCGTCGCTAGCCCAGTTGAATCCAGGTCGTCTTCACCTGGGTGAACTTGTCGAAGGCGTGGAGCGACTTGTCGCGGCCGATGCCCGACTGCTTGTAGCCGCCGAACGGCGTGGTGATGTCGCCGCCGTCGTAGGTGTTGACCCATACCGAGCCGGCGCGCAGGCCCTTGGCGAACTTAAACGCCTTGTTGATGTCGGCGGTGAAGATCGCCGAGGCGAGGCCGTAGATCGTGTCGTTGGCGACCGACAGCGCCTGCTCGGCGTCCTTGACCGAGATCACCGACAACACGGGGCCGAAGATCTCCTCCTGGGCGATCTTCATCTTGTTGTCGACGCCGTCGAACACGGTCGGCTCGATGAAGGAGCCGGCATTGTCGACATGGACCTGCTTGCCGCCCATCTTGAGCTTGGCGCCTTCCTTGGTGCCCGCCTCGATGTAGCCCATCACGCGCTTGGTCTGGGTCTCGTCGACCATGGCGCCCATCTGCGTCTTGGGGTCGAGCGGGTCGCCCGGCATCATCTTCTGGCCGATCGCCATGACCTTCTCGAGGAACTGGTCCTTGATCTTGTCCTCGACGATCAGGCGGCTGCCGGCGGTGCAGACCTCGCCCTGGTTGAACCAGATGCCGAACGCGGTGCGGCGCGCGGCGATGTCGAGGTTGGGCGCGTCGGCCAGCACGACGTTCGGCGACTTGCCGCCGCACTCCAGCCAGACCTGCTTCATGTTGGATTCGCCGGAGTACTTCAGGAAGTACTTGCCGACCTCGGTCGAGCCGGTGAACGCCACGACATCGACGTCCATGTGACGGCCGAGCGCCTGGCCGGCGGTCTCGCCGAAGCCCGGCAGCACGTTGAACACGCCCTCGGGGATGCCGGCCTCGGCGGCGAGCTCGGCGAGGCGCAGCGCCGTCAGCGGCGACTGCTCGGCGGGCTTCAGGATCACCGAATTGCCGGCGGCGAGGGCGGGGCTGATCTTCCAGCACGCCATCAGCAGCGGGAAGTTCCACGGCACGACGCAGGCCACGACGCCCGTCGCCTCGCGCGTGATCAGGGCCACGACGTTGCCCGGGGTGGGGGCGACCTCGTCGTAGACCTTGTCGATGGCTTCGGCGAACCACTGCACGGCATTGGCCGAGCCGGGGATGTCGACCGAGGCGGAGAAGGCGATCGGCTTGCCCATGTCGAGCGTCTCGAGCAGCGCCAGTTCCTCGCGGTTCTTCATCATCAGCTCGGCGAGCTTCAGCATGATGCGCTTGCGCTGCGCCGGCGCCATGTTGGCCCAGGTGCCCTTCTCGAAGGCGGCGCGCGCGGCCTTCACGGCGGCGTCGACGTCGGCCTGCTCGCAGGCCGCGACCTTGGTCAGCACCTGGCCGGTGGCGGGGTTCACGCAGTCGAAGGTCTTGCCCGAGAGGGAGGCGGCGAACTTGCCGCCGATGAATGCCTGGTTGCGGTAGCTGAGACCGCCGATGCGGCCTTTCCAATCGTCGCGCGAAAGCTGGGCGCTCATGTCAAATCCCTCCGTTCGTAGGATGTGCGGACCGTAGAGGGATTGCGTACGATGGGCAAATTACCGGGGGCAATCAACGGAGGGCGTCATGAAGCTCGAAGGCGGATGCTATTGCGGCAAGGTGCGGTACGTGGCCGAGGGCGATCCGTTGCTGAAGGCGCAGTGCCATTGCCGCGAATGCCAGTACATCACCGGCGGCGCGCCCAACCTGTTCATGCTGATGCCGAAGGACGGCTTCCGCTACACCAGGGGCGAGCCCCGGCAGTTCACGCGGTCGGACCTGCCCAAGCCGGTGACGCGCGACTTCTGCGCCGAGTGCGGCACCCATCTCGTGACGCGGCCGCAGAACAGCCTGAACGTCGTGGTGCTGAAGATCGGCACGCTCGACGATCCCGCCCAGTTCGGCGGCCCGCGCATGGCGATCTACACGGTCGACAAGCAGCCCTTCCACACCATCCCGGAGGGCATGAAGAGCTTCGAGCGCCTGCCGGGATAAGGGCATGAAAAAGCCGCCCGGTGGGGCGGCTTTTCGATCGACACCCTTTCGGGGTCTTATTTGATCTTCGATTCCTTGAAAACGACGTGCTTGCGCGCGACCGGATCGTACTTCTTGAGTTCGAGCTTCTCGGTCTTGGTGCGCGGGTTCTTCTTGGTGACGTAGTAGAAGCCGGTGTCGGCGCTGGACACCATCTTGATGAGGATCGAGGTCGGCTTGGCCATTGTCTTTGTCCTTATGCCCCATAGCCCTGAAGGGGGGAGGGCGAATTCCGTGGAGGCGGCAAATTAGTCGCCCAAACTGCGGTGTCAAGCGGCCCGGAAGCCCCTATTGGCGGGCCGCCTGGTCGACCGCGCCGGACTTCACGGCCTGCGCGTACAGCACCGGATCGCGCAGCATGCGGCTGGCGACCTCGACGTCGCGCTCGGGCGTATCCTCGCCCGGCGGGCAGATCTTGCGCATCGACGCCACTTCCTGGGGCGAGGGCTCGCGCTCGGCGTGCCAGCGGGTGAGCAGGGCGCGGCTGGCGTCGAGTTCGGGGCCGAGCTTGTTCACGTCGGTCACCTTGGCGGTGCAGATGTTCGGCATCACGCCCAGCTCGTTCCAGGTGTAGCCGGAGGGCGCCACGAGGCGCGACCAGGTGAGGATCAGCTCGCCCTCGTTGGGCATGCGCAGCACGGTCTGCACCGTGCCCTTGCCGTAGCTGGTGGTGCCCACGACGACGGCGCGGCCGCGGTCCTGGAGCGCCGCGGCGACGATCTCGGCGGCCGAGGCGGAGTTGCCGTTCACCAGCACCACGATCGGCTGGGTGACGGCGCGGCGGCTCGAGCTGCGATAGACGCGGTGGCTGTCGGGATGGCGGCCCTGGGTCGAGAAGATCGGGCCGTCGCCGATGAACTCCTCGGCGACGTCCTGGGCCTGGTCGAGCAGGCCGCCGCGGTTGCCGCGCATGTCGATGATGAAGCCGGCGAAGTCGCGGCCGATCTCGCCGCGCGCCTTGTCGATCGCCTGGTGCAGGCTCTCGTCGGTGGCGCTGTTGAAGCCCTTGAGGCGGATCAGGGCGACGTCGCCATGGCGCTCGTATTCGACGGTGGTCGGGATGATGCGGCTGCGCTTCATCGCGACGGTGAGCTCGCGGCCCTGCGACGGGCGCAGGACGGTGAGGGACACCGGGGCGCCGACGGTGCCGCGCAGCTTGTGCACGACGTCGGCCAGCGGGCGGTCGACCATGTTCTCGCCGTCGATCGCCAGGATCTGGTCGTCGGGCTGGACGCCGGCGCGGCCCGACGGCGAGTCGGCCTGGACGGCGCGGATCACGACCTTCTTGTCGGGCATGCGCTCGACGGTGATGCCGATGCCGCCGCCGCCGTCGCGCTGGAAGCGGTCGTCGCGCGCTTCCTCGGGGTCGGCATAGCGGGTGTTGCGGTCGAGCTGCTTGGTGGTCGCGTCCATCGCGCCCTTGATCAGGACCTGGCGGTCGACCTGCTGGAGGGCGGGCGAGGCCTTGATCGAGCCGGTGAACAGGTCGGCCATCATGTTGCCCCAGGCCCGGCCGTCGGTCGGGTTGGACGGCGGGGTGCGCGAGATCACGGCCTTGCCGTCGCGCATGACGGTGTAGGCGCCGTCGGCCGTCACCAGGGACATCGACGGGTCCTGGGTGGCGAAGCCGCGATAGGTCTCGAGCGACAGCTTGCGGAAGTCGGGTTCGCGCAGCGCGCGGTCGCCGATGGCGCGGTAGGCCTGGAGCACGACGCGCTCGATGCCGGCCTCGTTGCGGCCGGCCGCCGTCTGCGTAGGCAGGGCGCCGCCGCCCGGCTGGCAGGAGGCAACCAGCGAGGCCGCGATCAACCCGGCGGCCACGCGCGACAGGGTCGGACGGGTCAGAAACTGTCGCAAGGAAGAGATCACCGGCACCCTGGAAACCCAATGAAGGGAGACTTTAGCATAGGCTCTCGGCCGGCTGCCACGTCAGGAAAGAGCCGACGGGCCGCCGGTGCTGGGCTTGGGTGTGGATAGGCTTTGGGTCCACAACAAGGCGATCACCGCGCCCTTGATGCGCGGTAGCAGGAGCAGGGCCATGACCACCGACAGGGGCAGCCACAGCAGGGCGTGCAGCCACAGCGGCGGCTCCTGCCCGAAGCGCTCGAAGGCGAGCACCAGGGGCACCACCACGTGGCCGACCGCGAAGATCGTGAAGTAGGCCGGGGCGTCGTCGGCCCGGAAGGGTTCCAGCGTCAGCCCGCAGGACGGGCAGTTGCTCTGCATCTTGAGATAGCTGCAAAACAGCGAGCCTTCGCCGCAGCGAGGGCACTGTCCGCGCCAGCCGCGCCAGATGGCGGACCAGAAATCGACGGGGGCACCGATATGGTTCATGGCCCCCAAGATGGAGGCTCGGCTCAGCTTCGTCGTCGCGACCGTTTGTCCCGAGGGCCCTTCCGGTGCGCGACAGGGCGACGCGGCCCCCGCCGGTCGTCGTCCCGCCTGCCGCCGCGCCGGGAGCCGGGGGCGGCCAGCCGCTCGACCCGCTCGACCACGTCCACGATGTCGAACAGCAGCCCGCCGGTGGCGACGCTGGCCTCGACCAGCTTGACCCTGAGCCGGTCGCCCAGTCCGTAGGTCTCGCCGGTGCGCTCGCCGACCAGCAGCTGGCGGCCCTCGTCGTGACGCCAGAATTCCTGGCCGATGTTGCGGATCGGAATCAGCCCGTCGGCGCCCGAGCCGTCGACCGTGACGAACAGGCCGAAGCGGGTGACGCTGCTGATGCGTGCGCCGAAGGCGGCGCCCACATGCTGGGCCATGAAATTGGCGACGTAGCGGTCCATGGCGTTGCGCTCGGCGGCGACCGCGCGGCGCTCGCACATCGACAGGTGCTCGCCGAACTCGACGAAGCGGCCGGCGTCGCCGTGGGGCAGGCCGCCGTCGCCCAGGCCGAAGGCCGAGATCAGCGCGCGATGGACCAGCAGGTCGGGATAGCGCCGGATCGGCGAGGTGAAGTGGGCGTAGCGCGCCAGCGCCAGGCCGAAGTGGCCGTGATTGTCGGGGCTGTAGACCGCCTGGCTCTGGCTGCGCAGCACGGTCTCGCTGACCAGCCGCGAGGTCGGCTTGCCCGCGACGTCGCCCAGCACGCGGTTGAGGTCGGCGGGGCGCAGGCGCTGGCCGATCGGCAGCTTGAGGCCCAGGGTCGAGAGGAACTCGCGCAGGCCCTCGATCTTGGCCATGTCGGGCTGGTCGTGGACGCGATAGAGGCAGGGTGCGTGGCGCCGCTCGAGCGCCTGGGCCGCGGCCACGTTGGCCAGCACCATGAACTCCTCGATCAGCTTGTGGCTGTCGAGCCGCTCGCGCACGCCGATCTCGGCGATGCGGCCGTCGGCGCCCAGCTTGACCAGCCGCTCGGGCAGGTCGAGGTCGAGCGCGCCGCGTTTCTCGCGGGCGGCGAGGAGGACGCGATAGGCCGCATACAACGGCTCGATCACGCTCTTCATCAGCGGCCGGATTTCCTCGTCGGGATGACCGTCGGCGGCGCGCTGGACCCGGTTGTAGGTCAGCCGCGCGGCCGAGTGGATCATCGCGCGATGGAACTTGTGGCTGGTGAGCTCGCCCTCGGCGTCGATGCGCATCTCGGCCACCAGCACCGGCCGGTCCTGGCGCGGCAGCAGCGAGCACCAGCCGTTGCTGATCGCCTCGGGCAGCATCGGCACGACCCGGTCGGGGAAATAGACCGAGGTGCCGCGGCGGTAGGCGGCGCGGTCGAGCGGCTTGTCGGGCCGCACGTACCAGGCCACGTCGGCGATCGCGACCAGCAGGCGGAAGCCGCCGGGATGATCGGGGTCGGGCTCGGCGAACACCGCGTCGTCGAAGTCGCGCGCGTCCTCGCCGTCGATCGTGACCAGCGGGACCTGGCGTAGGTCGAGCCGGTCGCCCATCGGGGCGGCCTTGCACTTCTCGGACTCCTCGATCGCGGCCTCGGGGAAGTCGACCGGAATGTCGTTGGCCGCGATCGCGATCAGGCTGACCGTGCGCGGGTCGCTCATCGGCCCGACCCTCTCGAGCACGCGGGCGCGCCGCGAGAGGGCAGCGCCCGTGGCCTCGACCCAGACGATGTCGCCGGGCAGGGCGCCGTTCCTGTCGGCGGGGCGGACGTCGAAGCTTTGCCGCAGCTTGCGGTCGGTCGGCGTCACGAGGCCCATGCCGTTGCCGCCGGGCGGCTCCTCGTAGAGGCCGAGGATCTTCTTCGGGCCGCTGCCCAAGTGGCGGATGATCTTGGCCTGGTAGGTGTCCTTGCCGCGGCGCTTCAGCGAGGCGAGCACGCGGTCGCCGACGGCGGGGGCGGTGTGTCCTCGCGAGCCATGCGGATCGATCTCGATGCGGGGAACGGGGCCGTCTTTTTCTTCGTCGTGTCGTCGCGGCACGGCCAGCAGGTGGCCGTCGCCGTCGACCCTGGTGATTTCCAGGACAGTGATGTCAGTCAGAGCTTTGGGATCCTTGAATGTCTTGGCGCGGTCGGCGGCGATCTCGCCGCTGTCGCGCAGGTCGCGAAGCAGCGCCTTCAATTCGATGCGCTGGTCGCCCTTGATGCCCCAGGCGCGCGCGATCTCGCGCTTGCCCACGGGCGTGGTGCTTTCCTTGATGAACGCCAGAAGTTCGTCGCGGGTCGGGACGCGGCCCTTAGCCATCGGTCCCGGTGCGGGGCGGCGTCTCGGACTCGGGCTTGGCTTTCGCCTTCGCAGCCTTCTTCTTCGGCGCCGCCTTCTTCTTGGCGGTCTTCGGTTTATTGCCAGTGGAGCCGCCAGTGTCGTTGGCGGCGGCGGGCGCCGCCTTCTTGGCCCTGGCGGCCTTCTTCGGTTTCTTGCCGCCACCCTTGGCGGCGCGCTCGGCGAGCAGCGCCACGGCCTGGTCGACCGTGAGCTCCTCGGGCTTGAGGTCTGTCGGCACGGTGGCGTTCACGCCGTCGTGCTTCACGTACATGCCGTAGCGGCCCTCGTAGAGCTCGATCGCGGCGTTGTCCGCCGGATGGTTGCCCACGATGCGCAACGGCTTGGCGGCGCGGCCGCGGCCCGAGGCCTTGGCCTCGGCGAGCAGCGCCACCGCGCGGTTCATGCCGATCTCGAGCACGCTCTCGTCGGCGGGAATGGACTTGTACTTCGAGCCGTGGCGCACGTAGGGGCCGAAGCGGCCGACGCCGGCCAGCACGGGCTCCTTGTCCTCGGGATGCGGCCCCAGCTCGCGCGGCAAAGCGAGGATCGCCTGCGCCTTCTCGAAGGTGAGGTCTTCCGGCGTCATGCCTTTGAGGAGCGAGGCGCGCTTGGGCTTGTCCTTGCTGCCTTCCTCGGGAACGCCGAGCTGGATGTAGAGGCCGTAGGGGCCGTTGCGCAGTGTGACGGCCTTGCCGGTCGCCTCGTCGGTGCCCAGCAGCTTCGGCTCGTTGAGGTTGGCGCCCGAGAGCGCGTCCTTCTCGGGATCGACGATGCCCAGCTTGCGGGTGAACTTGCAGGTCGGATAGTTCGAGCAGCCGATGAAAGCGCCGAACCGGCCGAGCTTCAGGCCGAGGCGGCCGTCGGCGCAGGACGGGCAGGTGCGCGGGCTTTTGCCGCCATTGTCGTTGGCCGGGAAGAAGTGCGGGCCCAGCTCCTCGTCGAGCTTGTCGAGCACCTCGCGCACGCGCAGTTCCTTGGTCTCGCCGACAGCGGCGGAGAAGGCCTTCCAGAATTCGCGCAGCACCTGGTGCCACTCGGCCTTGCCGCTCGAGATGTCGTCGAGCTCTTCCTCGAGATGGGCGGTGAAGCCGTATTCGACGTAGCGCGGAAAATAGGTCTGCAGGAACGAGGTCACGATCCGGCCGCGGTCTTCGGGAATGAAGCGCTTGCGGTCCAGCTTCACATAGTTGCGGCGTTGCAGGACTTCAATGATCGAGGCGTAGGTCGAGGGACGGCCGATGCCGAGCTCTTCCATCTTCTTGACGAGGCTCGCCTCCGAATAGCGCGGCGGCGGCTCGGTGAAATGCTGCTCGGGCAGGATCTCGCGGCGGTCGAGCGCCTCGGCCTCCTGCACGTCGGGCAGGATGGTGGCGTTCTCGTCGCCATCCTCGGCCTTGTCGTCCTGGCTCTCGTCGTAGAGCGTGAGGAAGCCCGGGAACTTCACGACCGAGCCGGTGGTGCGCAGCTGGACGGTCTTGTCGCCGCTGGCGATGTCGACCGTCACCTGGTCGAGCACGGCGCTTTCCATCTGGCTGGCGACGGTGCGCTTCCAGATCAGCTCGTAGAGGCCGAGCTGGTCCTTGTCGAGATACGGGGCGACGTCCTGCGGCAGGCGGAAGAGGTCGGTCGGGCGCACCGCTTCGTGCGCCTCCTGGGCGTTCTTGGCCTTCGACGTGTAGACGCGCGGCTTCTCCGGCACGTAGTTCTGGCCGTAGCGCGTCTCGATCAGGCGGCGCGTCTGGCCGATCGCCTCGGGCGCGAGCTGCACGCCGTCGGTGCGCATGTACGTGATGAGGCCGACCGTCTCGCCGCCGATGTCGACGCCTTCGTACAGCTTCTGCGCGATGCGCATCGCCGTCGCCGCGCCGAGGCCGAGCTTGCGCGAGGCCTCCTGCTGGAGGGTCGAGGTGATGAACGGCGGCGGCGGGTTGCGCCGCACCTGGCGGCGGTCGATCGAGGCCACCGAGAAGGCGCGGCGCTCGATCTCCTTGCGCGCGCGCTCGGCGCGCTCGGCGGTGTCGAGGTCGAACTTGTCGAGCTTGCGGCCGTCGAGGTGGGTGAGGCGGGCCTTGAGCGTCGCCTTCTTGGCGGTGCCGAACACGGCGTCGACCGTCCAGTACTCGCGGCTCTTGAAGACCTCGATCTCGGACTCGCGCTCGCAGATCAGGCGCAGCGCGACCGACTGCACGCGGCCGGCCGAGCGGCTGCCCGGCAGCTTGCGCCACAGCACGGGCGAGAGGTTGAAGCCCACGAGATAGTCGAGCGCGCGGCGCGCGAGATAGGCGTCGATCAGTGGCTGGTCGAGGTCGCGCGGGTGGGCGACGGCGTCGAGCACCGACTGTTTGGTGATGGAGTTGAAGGTGACGCGCTTCACGTCGACGCCCTGGAGCGCCTTCTTGCGCGACAGGATGTCGAGCACGTGCCAGGAGATCGCCTCGCCCTCGCGATCCGGGTCGGTGGCGAGATAGAGCTTGCCGCCCTTGGTGACGGCCTTGGCGATGGCGTCGACCCGCTTCTGGGAGGCAGTGTCGACCTCCCAGTCCATGGCGAAGTCCTCGTCCGGCCGCACCGACCCATCCTTGGGCGGCAGGTCGCGGACGTGACCGTACGAGGCCAGCACGGTGTAGCCGGGGCCCAGGTACTTGCCGATGGTCTTTGCCTTTGCGGGAGACTCGACGACTAGCACATCCATCGTCGGAAACAGCTCCAGTAAATTATTAAGAACCGGAGCTAGAGCACTGATTTACATCAGAGATACTCGGTTACCCCGGTGCCTTTCCAAGCGGCCTTCCAGCTCGAGGGCGAGCAGGACCTCCGCGACGGTGGCGGCGGAGACTTGGCAGCGACGTACCAGTTCGTCAACCGCAGTGGGGGTGGCCCCCAGGGCCTCGACCACTTTCTCCGTCTCCCCGAGGTGGGATTTTTCCTGGGGCTTTTCAAGGACTTGGCGGGCGCACTGCGGCAAACCCAACACACTTAAAATATCGTTGGCGCCGCGGGTCAGAATGGCCCCCTCCCGGATGAGGCTATTGGAGCCGTCATAGCGCGGATCCAGGGGCGATCCGGGCACGACGAAGACCTCGCGGCCCTGCTCGGCGGCCCGGCGGGCGGTGATCAGCGAGCCCGATTTGGCGGCGGCCTCGATCAGGACGACCCCGGCCGACAGGCCGCTGACGATGCGGTTGCGGCGCGGGAAGGACCGGGCGACCGGTGGGGTGCCCAGCGGCGACTCGGCCAGGATCAGACCCTGGGCGGCGATGGCGGCGTGCAGCCCGGCATTCTGCGGCGGGTAGACATGGTCGATGCCGCCGGCGACCACCGCGACCGTGCCGGTGGTCAGGGCGGCCTCATGGGCGGCGGTGTCGATGCCGCGCGCCAGGCCGGAGGCGATGACGAAGCCCGCGCCGCCCAACGTGGCGGCCAGGTCGCCCGCGAAGCGCCGGCCGGCCAGCGAGGCGTTGCGGGCGCCGACGATCGCCAGGGTCGGGCGGGCCAGCAGGCCGAGATCGCCGATCGCCGACAGGACCGGCGGCGCGTCGGGCAGGGCCGCCAGCGCCGCGGGATAATAAGTGTCGCCCCAGACCACGAACCGGCCGTTGGAGCGGGCGAGCTGTTCCTCCTCGCGCTGGATCGGGGCGGCCGGGACGGCGGCGAGTTCGGTACAGGCCGCGCGCGCCGAGCCGAAATGGGCCAGCGCCTCGTGGAAGGTGACGGCGCCGATGCGCGGGCTGCGGGCGAGACGCAGGCGGGCGAGGCGTTCCTGCGGGTCGGTCTCGGCGGAGAGAGGGCCATCGAACATGCTGCCAGCATATGGCGAGCATTTATAGAATGTAAATCAACCCAAAGATGTATTCGGGCGACGGCACCACAGCGCACCCGCGGCGCAGGCGAGGCCGAGCACCAGTCCCAGCGGCCCGAAGCCGCCGAACCCGCCCAGCCCGATCATCGCGGCCCCGAGGCCCGCGGCGCCGATCCAGCCGACGCTGGCGGCGGTGCCGGTCAGGCCCATCACCGTGCCGCGCACCTGGTCGGGCACGGCGGCGTAGGCGGCCATCAGCGAGGGACGGCCCGCGGCATTGAGGAAGACATAGATGAAGCCCAGCGCGACCGAGATCGCGACGCCGGGATGCCAGAGAAAGAGCGCCAGCGCGGAGAAGCCGGACAACGCCATCGCGACCGTGAAGGTGAGCAGCCGGTCGTAGAGACGGTCGGCGAGCTGGCCGCCCAGGATCGTGCCGACCACGTTGCCGATCGCGAATACCAGCAGCGGGATCGCGAGCTGCACCAGCGACAGGTCGTAGGTCACTTGCAGGAACGTCGGATAGTAGACCGCGGCCAATCCGTAGCAGACGCGCTCGATCACGCCGCAGCCCAGCAGGCCCCAGATGCGCGCCGACAGCGCGCCCTTGAGGCTGTTGCGCCTCGTGCCGGCCGCGCGCGTCGGCGACTTCGGCACCGTCATCAGCAGCGCGACGCTCGACGCCAGCGCCACGGCGGCCACGCACAGGAACCAGCCGCGCCAGCCGACCATCGCGCCGACCGCGGCGGCCATCGGCACGCCGATCACGAGGGCCAGCGACTGGCCGCTCATCACCCAGCCCAGCGCGCGGCCGCGCTGGCGGTCGGCGACATGTGCGGAGACCTCGGCGAACAGCACGCCCATGAAGGTGCCGCACGAGCCGCCGCTCAGAACCGCCCACGCCGCCAGCGACACGAAGGTGTCGGCTTGCGCCTGCAAGGCCATCGTGACGGCCAGCACCAGCGGCGCCACGACCAGGAGCACGCGCCGGCCGAAGCGGTCGGACAGCCAGCCGCCCAGCGCCGAGGTGATGCCCCAGGCGATCGCGGTCAGGGAGACGAGGTTGGCGACCAGCGGCATCGGCACGGCGAGGTCGCCCGAGATCGCGAGCAGCAGCGGCGCGCGCGTCGTGCCGCTCGAGGCGGCGGCGAAGGAGGCGAGGCAGCACGCCGCGATCAACGCCCAAGGCATTGCGCGCTCGAGCTTGAGGTCGATTGCGGCGTTCACGTCGCGCGACCCTAGAGCGGGCCCCTGACACGATCAACGAAAGCTGTGCTATTCACGCGGAATGAGAAGCTGGATTGCACTGATTGCATTGGCCGCGTTCGCTCTGCCTGCCCAGGCACAGCAGCGCACGCGCCTTCAGGTCTATTCGACGCTCGAGGTCGAGCACATCGCCGACTTCAAGAAGGCGTTCGAGGCGGAGAACCGCGACGTCGAGATCGTGTGGCTGCGCGACGCCACCGGCGTGCTGACCGCGCGCATCCTGGCCGAGCAGAACGCCCAGCGCGGCGACGCGATCTGGGGGCTCGCCGTCACCTCGGCGATGCAGCTGAAGGCGCGGGGCCTGCTCGAGCCCTATGCGCCGAAGAACGTCGAGGCGCTGCGGCCGGCGTTCCGCGACACGTCCGATCCGCCGCACTACACCGGCATGGAAGGCTGGGTGGCCGCGGTCTGCTTCAACAAGATCGAGGGCCAGAAGCTCGGCCTCGCCAAGCCGACCTCGTGGTTCGACCTGCTCGACCCCAGGTACAAGGGCAAGATCGCGATGCCGCATCCGGCCTCGTCGGGCACCGGCTACTTCCACGTCTCGGCGTGGATCCAGATGTGGGGCGAGGAGAAGGCGTGGGCCTTCATGGACAAGCTCCACGAGAACATCGCCGTCTACGACCATTCGGGCTCGCAGCCCTGCAAGCAGTCGGCGACCGGCGAGTTCCCGATCGGCATCTCCGCCGAGACCTCCGCCGCCGACGTCATCGCCAAGGGCGCGCCGATCGAGGCGCTGCTGATGAAGGAGGGCGGCGGCTGGGAGATGGACACCGCGGCGATCCTGAAGGGCACGAAGAGCCTGTCGGCGGCGCAGCGGCTGATGGACTTCGCGGCCTCGCGCAAGGCCAACGAGCTCTACGCGCACTTCGTGAGCCAGGTCGCGCTGCCCGGCGTGCCGAGCAACATCCCGGGCTATCCGGCGGGCGTGGCCGAATCGATGATCAAGAACGACTTCGCCTGGGCGTCCGCGAACCGCGCCCGCATCCTGGCGGAGTGGTCACGCCGCTACGAAGGCAAGGCCGCGAAGAAGAACTAGACGGTTCCCAGCGGCGGGCCGCCATTGTGGCCCGCGGTGGCGGCGGCCTTGGCGCCGATTTTCGACTCGGTGCCGTTCAGCAGCCGGGCGATGTTCTCGTGATGGCGCAGGAAGATCAGCGGCACCAGCGCGGTCACTACCGCGGCGGCGCGCGGATCGAGCAGCCACCACGACGCCGCGGCCGTCAGCACGACCGAGAGCAG
>JAFEFH010000114.1 GCA_018240695.1 Pseudomonadota bacterium
TCCCCATTCGAATGGGGAAGGAGCCTTAAGCGTCGTTGCTGGCTTTGGGCTCGGGCGCCCGGACGGGGCCGCCCTTGGAGACGCCGACCATCGCTGCGCGCAGCAGGCGGCCGGCCAGCAGATAGCCCGGGATCAGCTCCTGCACGACGGTGCCGGCCGGAACGGACGGGTCTTGGATCTCCATCATGGCCTGATGGAACTCGGCGTTGAACGGCTTGCCCTTGGCCTCGATGCGGGTGACGCCGTGGCGCTCCAGGATCGACATCAGCTCGCGCTCGGTCGCCTGCACGCCGGTGATGACGTTGCGCAGCGCCGGGTCGAGCGAGTCGAGGTTGGCGGGCAGCGCGCCCAGGGCGCGGCCGAGATTGTCGCCGACCGAGAGGATGTCGCGCGCGAAGCGCTCGCTGCCGAACTTGCGCTCCTTGTCGAGCTCCTGCTGGCCGCGACGCTTGATGTTGTGCTGCTCGGCGACGGCGCGCAGGTATTTGTCGTTCAGGTCGGCATTCTCGGCCTGCAGGCCTTCGACTACGCGCTGCAGGGTCTCGAGGGTGATTTCGGGCCCAGTGGAATCGGATGAGGCGACCGGCATGTCATCCGGGGCGCCGCCCGCGGGTGAATCGCTGGCCATACGTTGTCCCTATTGAGAGTGGTTGCTTTCGAGGGCCTTCACTTAGGGATGGCAAAGCCCGGGGTCAACCCGCCCCGGACAGCTTCCCTCAAACCGCTTCCAGGGGAGCGTGGAGCTGGGTGCCGCGCACGATGATGCCGCCGCGGTCGCCGATCGCCACCGAGCCGTAGCGCTGGGCGTAGGCGGGCGGCAGCGGCCGCGCGCGGTCGGCGGCCAGCCACAGGCGCAGCAGGTGGCGCTTGCGCTCGGGCTCGGGCCAGTCGACGAAACCGGTGCGGTCGTGCAGCAGGGTGTGGTTGTGCACGAGCTGCACGTCGCCCGGCTTGAACTCCATGAACATGTTGAGCTTGGGGTCGTTGGTCAGCGCGTCGAACATGTCGAGCGCCTCGACGAGCTGCGGCGACAGGCGCGGCGCATCCTCGAAGCGCTGGGCGGAGTCGATGTACTGGCGCTGGTAGATCGCGCTCAGATAACCCTTGTACCAGTTGAACGGCGGCAGCAGGAAATAGGGCTTCTGGCCTTCCGGTACTTCGCCGCGCCGGTCGGTGGCGAGCGGCTCGAACAGCAGCTTCAGCAGGTCGGGCCGGCGGCGGCGCATCTCGTTGAAAATCGTGGTCGAGCTGACCAGCGCCGACAGGCCGCCGCTCTGCGCCGTCTTGAGGCAGAGCAGGCCGACGATGTCGCAGGAATCGGTATGGAAGGTCTGGCGCTCGTGCGTCTGGTAGATGCGCACGTTGGGATCGTCGGAGGCGAGCCCGAGATCCCGCACGTGACCCAGCACATGGCCCTTGCCGTTCTGCGAGCGCGCGCTGCCCAGATGAGCGCCGAGACCGAAGAAGGCGGTGGCCGATTCGCGGATCGTCCAGCGCTCGACGGGCAGGCCGCGCAGCATCAGGAAGCCGCGGCCGTTCAGCACCTCGTCCTCGACGCGCGCCTTCAGCTTGCGGCCGAGCATCGGCAGCGGGAAGTCGGACGGCTTGATCGCGGCGATGTCGGCGTCGCGCGCCACCAGCTTCTTCACCGCGCTCTCGACCTCGGCGATCTCGGGCGCGCTGAGCGGCATCAGCCACTCGGTGCTGCGCGACATCTCGGGGCCGTACCAGGCGGCGGCGCCGGTCTGTTCCGGCGGCAGTTCGAACGAGGCGATGTTCGTGTCCATGTTGCTTCCAGTGTGTGCGTCAGGCTTCCCAGGGGAAGCGCGGGGCGAAGAGATCGTCGTCGGTGATCGACAGGCGGTAATTCTCGGTGGCGTTGACCAGCGCGGCACGGATGCCGGGCTCGAGCGCGCTGTGGCCGGCGTCGGTGACTACCACGAAGCGCGCCTCCGGCCAGGCGCGCGACAGCGCCTCGGCGGTGACCGGCGGGCAGACGATGTCGTAGCGGCCCTGCACGATCGTGCACGGGTGCTGGCGCACGCGCTCGATCTCGTTCCATGGCCAGCCGTCGGGCAGGAAAGTGTTGTTCGCGAAGTAATGTGCCTCGATGCGCGACAACGCCAACGCGAAACCGCCATGGTCGGATTCGAACGGCGCGCGCGCCGTCGGATAGAGCGTCGAGCACGCGGCTTCGTAGCGGCTCCAGGCGCGCGCCGCCGGACGATGGATGTCGGGATTGCGATCGGTGAGGCGGCGATAGTAGTTGCCCAGCAGGTCGCCGCGCTCGCCTTCGGGAAGGGTGCCCACGAAGTCGCGCCACGCCTCGGGGAAGATCGTGCGCATGCCGTGGAGGAACCACTCGATCTCGGGCTTGGTGCCGAGGAAGATGCCACGCAGGATGAAGCCGGTCGTGCGGGTCGGGTGCTTCAGCCCATAGGCCAGCGCCAGCGTGCTGCCCCACGAGCCGCCGAACAGCAGCCAGCGGCCGATGCCGAGATGGGCGCGCAGCTTCTCCATGTCGGCGACGAGATGATCGGTGGTGTTGTCGTGCAGGTCGCCGAGCGGCATGGAACGGCCGCAGCCGCGCTGGTCGAAGACGACGATGCGATAGAATTGCGGGTCGAAGAAGCGGCGGTGCACCGGCGCCGAGCCGGCGCCCGGGCCGCCGTGCAGGAACACCACCGGCACGCCCTCGGGATTGCCGCTCTGCTCCCAATAGATCGTGTGTCGCCCATCGACCGCCAGCATTCCGCTGGCGTAGGGCGAGATCTCGGGAAAGAGGTCTGAGCGAAGAGGGGTTTCCGAGCGCGGCATGCGAGGATCCTGCCCATTCACTGCCATAGCGGCGCGCCGGGTGCCAGTGTCGCGACCGGTGTCGCGGCATTGCGGGCGCGGCGGCTCAGCGTCTAAGGTCCGCCCATCCGTGCGGGGCAACGAGGAGGAAGCGTGGTTTTCCGGCGTATTTTGCTGCTTCTCGCGCTGCTCGGCGCGGCCGTTGCCTGCACGCCGGAGAACAATCCGCCGCAGACCGCCGCCGCCGCTGCCTCGCCGCCGCTGCCCGATGTCATCGCCAGGGAAGTCGGGCCGACCTATGCATCGCCCGCGTTGCAGGCCCTCGTCGATCGCGTGGGCCGCAAGCTCGTGACCGACGCCAGGATTCCGGGCAGCTACAGCTTCCATATCCTCGACCGGCCGCAGCCCAATGCGCATGCGCTGGGCAACAACTACATCTTCGTGACGCGCGGCCTGCTGGCGCTGATCGACGACGAAGCCGAGCTGGCGGCGGCATTGGGTCACGAGATCGGCCACATCACCCTGCATCATGCCGCCCAGCGCGCGCGCGAGCGGCGCCAGGCGATGGACGCGGCGGTCAAGGCGGCGGCGATCACCGGCTCGGTCACGGTCGGCCGCGCGGTGGCGCGCGACGGGCTGCTGGCGCTGCGGCGCTACTCGCGCGACCAGGAACTCGAGGCCGACCATGCCGGGCTCGGCTACATGGTGAAAGCGGGCTATCGCGGCGATGCGATGGTGACGCTGATCGAGAAGCTGCGCCGCGAGTCGCTGCTCCAGGATCGCATGCTGGGGCCGGCCTTCGCGTCGGACGGTCATCCCGACGCCAAGTCGACCCATCCCGCGGCGGACGACCGGCTGGCCGCGCTGGCGACGATGGACCTGGCGCGCACGCCCGGCACGTCGAACCGCGCCGGATATCTCGCGCTGCTCGACGGCATGTCGATCGACGACCGGCCCGAGGAAGGCTTCGTGCACGGGCCGCTGTTCGTGCATCCGGTGATGAAGCTCTCCTTCCGCGCGCCCAGCGACTTCGTGCTGTTCAACGACCCCGACGGCGTGCTGGGCGTGGGCCGCGACCGCTCGATGCTCTATTTCTCCTGCACCGACGAGCGCGTGCCGGGCCGGCTTTCCGACTGGATGCGCAACAAGCTCACGCCCACGCCGACCGACATCCAGGAGACCTCGATCAACGGCATCGAAGCCGCGGTCGGCGCCAAGCCGCGCGGCGCCGACACCGGCCTGGCGCAGCTGCGCCACGTGCTGGTGCGCAACGGGGCCGGCATCTGCTTCTTCAACCTGCTGGCCGACGGGCCCGACCGCGATCGCCGCATCGAAGCGCTGATCGGCGCGGCGCGCACCTTCCGCCTGCTGTCGGATGCCGAGGCGGCGGCGTTGCGGCCCTATCGCGTGCGGGTGATCCCGCGCGGCAATGCGACGGCGGCCGCCCTGGCGGCTCGCCTGCCTTATGCCGACTTCCGCCTCGAACGGCTGCTGGCGCTGAACGGCGTCGACGATGCCGCGCAGTTCGCGCAACGCACCACCGTGAAGATCATCGAGCCTTAGGCGACACGGACAAACGAGCCGTAGGCGACACAAACAATAAAGGGCGGCCCGTGCGGACCGCCCTTTTCGAATTACGGGAAGAGGAGGCTTACGCCGCCACCTTCTGGAGGACGCTGTTCAGCTTCTGCGTCGCCACTTCCTTGTCGATGCGCTCGACGGCCGCGAGTTCGCGGGCGAGACGATCGAGGGCGGCTTCATAGATCTGCCGCTCGCTGTAGGACTGGTCCGGCTGGCCGGCGTTGCGGTGCAGGTCGCGCACGACCTCCGCGATCGACACCGGGTCGCCCGAGTTGATCTTCGCTTCGTATTCCTGGGCGCGGCGGTTCCACATGGCGCGGCTGACGCGGCTGCGGCCCTTCAGGGTGACCAGCGCGTTTTCCATGATCTTGCGCGAGCTGAGCTTGCGCAGGCCCGACAGCTTCGCCTTGGCCACCGGAACGCGCAGCATCATGCGCTCCTGCTCGAACGAGATGACGAACAGCTCGAGCTTGTGCCCGGCGATCTCCTTCGCCTCGATGTCGATGACCTTGCCCACGCCGTGGGTCGGGTAGACGACGAAGTCGCCCTTATCGAACGCAAAATCCTTTACCGCCTTCACAGGCGGCTTCTTAACCGGCTTGGCCATGTCCAATCCCTTCACTCTAAGCCCCGCGTGTCAGCAGCACCGCGATCCACCGCGCACACTCCCCTGTGTGCCCGCCCGGTTGCCGTGTCGGTAAGTTGCTTTCGGATACCGACTGGCGACCGAACTAGCGGCGGACCGGACCCCGGACCGCTTCCAGCCCGACCCTTATATCAGAGTTTTGGCTTGGAGTCGCGCGCGATGTTGCATTTCGGCAACGCTTGGGCCATGCGAAAGCTGCATGGCATCGCAAAGATAGCATCAAAAGACTTAGAAAGCGCTAAATCTAGCGCTGGAGCGGCCTAGCGCTTGGCCGGCTCCTTGCTGAAGTACTTCTGATACTTGTCTTTTTCGTCCTTGAAGGTTTCGGCATCGGCGGGCGCCTCACCCTTGCGGGTGATGTTGGGCCACTCCGCAGACAGGCTGCGATTGAGTTCCAGCCACTGCTCCATGCCCTTCTCGGTGTCGGGCACGATCGCCGCCGGCGGGCATTCGGGCTCGCAGACGCCGCAGTCGATGCATTCATCAGGATTGATGACGAGCATGTTCTCGCCTTCGTAGAAGCAGTCCACGGGGCAGACTTCGACGCAGTCCATGTACTTGCACTTGATGCAAGCCTCGGTCACGACATAGGTCATCAAACGCTCCTGAATCGGGCGCGTGTTAACGCGGCGGGCAGCCGGGCGCAAGGCTTCCGACGCGCAGAGCGACCTCAGCCCTGGTCGCGTCCCGCCGGGTCGATTTCCTCATACAACGTCTGGGCTTCGGGGGCCGGCCCACGGCGCTCGCCCAGGGCCACCACCTTGACCACCCGCACCCTGGGTCCCAGCGCGAAGGTCAGCACCATGCCGGGCGCGATGGCGGCATGCGGCTTGTCGGTCACGCGGCCATCGACGCGGCAGCGCGCCTTCTCGATGTAGCGCGTGGCGAGCGACCGGGTCTTGAAGAAGCGCGCGTGCCAGAGCCACTTGTCGAGCCGCATCAGTGGGGCCGCATGCGCGGGAAGCGCTACTTCTTCCCGCCGAGCTTCAGCTCGAGCAGCTTGGCGAACGGCGAATCGGCCGCGGCCTCGCCCTTCTTCTCGGTCGTGGCGTAGAGGCGCAGCGCCGGTCCGCCCGAATCGCGGCGCGGCGGACGCCCGTCGCGACGATCGCCGCGCGGCGGTCCATCGCCCCGCGGCTTGCCTTCCGAGCGCGGGCCGAACTTCTGGCCGTCGCGCTTCGGTCCGCCCTGGTTGGTTCCGCCCGGGCCGTCGCGGCGCGGTGCGTCGGAGAAGAACTGGCGCTCGTTCGGACGTTCGGGACGCTCGCGGCGGCGCTGGTCGCGACGCTCCTTCTCCTGGAGGCGCTGACGCTCGCGCTGCTCCTCGCGCTCGCGCACGAAGCGCGGCTTGACCGAGAAGGCGAACAGCGGACCGTTCTCGTCCGACGGCGGATGCACGCGATAGCCGAGACCGCGCAGCACGTCGGCCATCTCGGGCTCCGAGCAGCCGACCAGCGACATCATCTGCGGCGTGGCGCGGAACCAGCCCGGCGGCAGCGGACGCGGCTCGCGCTTCTTCGGCTCTTCGGGCTTGGCTTCGTCGCTCTTCGCTTCTTCGGGCTTCGTTCCTTCGGCGCTCGCTTCCGCGGCCGGCGCTTCTTCCGCCGCCGGCGGTGCCTCAGCCTCGGGGGCCTTGGGAACGGCGATCATCGCATCGACGGCGGGTGCGGGCTCTTCAGCCGGCGGTGCCGCTTCGGCAACGGGCTCCGGTGCAGGCGCCGCGTCGGCAGCCGGTTCGTTCTCGCCGAACGCGGCGGCGACGATCGCCCACTCGCTGATCTCGCCGTCGGTAGGGGGCGCGGGAATGCCCGATTCATCGGGCTTTCCGGCCTCTTCCTTGGCGGCCTTCTTTTCCTGCTGCTGGGCGCGGCGCGCGGTCTCGCGGCTGTCGCGCACGGCGGCGCGCGCCATCGCGGCCAGGCGCTCGACCATGTCGGCGCGGATCGCGTGGTTGCCCAGCGGGATGTAGCCGATGGTGGCGTAGAAATCGCGCTCCGACCCCGGCGGCAAGTCCATCGACGTGCGGCCTTCGGCGGGCAGCGCGGGAATCGAATCGCGGCCGCGGCCGATCATCCAGAGGCCGGCGCGCAGGCGGATCGGCACCGGCTTCAGCATGCTGGGGAAGTAGAGCGTGAAGACGCCGACGCGCACGCCGAGCTTGGCCAGCGCCTTGCGGTCTTCCTCGGCGAGTTCGGTGAGCTGCTGCTCGATCGGCTTGCGCGCGATCACGCCCAGGCCCTCGCAGAGCTGGAAGACGATACCGCGTGCGCCGGCGGGGATTTGCTCCGAGGCCGCGCGCGCATCCATCAATTCGGAGAGGCCGAGGCGAATGCGCGTCTCGACCCAGGTCGCGGCGCGCTTGCGCACGTCCTCGCGCGCCGGGCCGTCGAGCAGGTCGGAGGCGAGCGCCTCGACCTTGGGCGCGAGCACGTCGCCGCTCGGCAGCAGGCGCGCGACCGGACCGCCGCCCCAGCAGACGCGCAGCTGCGCATCGAACACCAGTTCGCCGTCGGGCGCGTTGGTGAAGGCGGCCAGGCGTGTCGGCAGGTTCTCGCGCAGCGCGCGCAGCGCCGCGCTCAGCACCGCCTTCTGGTCGGTCTGTTCCTCGGTCTTGTCGGGAACGAAGCGGAAGCCCTCGATCCGTCCGAGATGCTCGCCCTCGACAATGACCTCGCCGGCTTCGGCGACTGACGTCGTCATTTCACCCTCATCGCGCAATCTTCTAACAAGCATCGCCGCCCGTCTATCGACAAACCTCTGGGTCAGCCGCTGGTGCAGGACGTCGGACAGCCTGTCCTCTATAGCGCGGGCGCGTTCCTGCCAATGCGCCGCGCGCTGAATCCAGTCGGCACGGTGCGAAATATAGGTCCAGGTCCGAACATGCGCGATACGTGCCATCAAGGTGTCGATATCGCCGTCGAACCGCTCCAGCCGCTTCACGTGGCTGTCGATCCAGTCCTCGGGCAGGCGCTCGCCGCCCTGGCTGAGATGCGTGAAGAGCTGGCCGAGCAGCGCGATGTGCTCCTCGGTCATGGTCTTGCGGAAGTCCGGCACCTGGCAGACCTCCCAGAGCAGACGCACGCGCGCCGGCGCCTGGAGCCGCGGCAGGAACTCCGACTGCTGCGACAGGGTCTGGAAGGCGTACTGATCGTCCTGCTCGCGCACCCGCTCCAGCACCTCGTGCGGCGGTTGGCGATTGAGCGAGGCGAGCAGCGCCGCCGGCGAGCGGAAGTCGAGCGACGCGTTGCGCCACTGTAGATCCTCCAGCGGATCGAAGCGGTGGTTCTCGATCGCCTCGATCGTCTCCTCGTCGAGGCCGTTCACGTCGATCGTCGTGCCGAACGTGCCGTCGTTCATGTAGCGCCCGGCGCGGCCGGCGATCTGCGCCAGCTCGACGGCGCGCAGCTGGCGCGACATGCGGCCGTCGTACTTGCGCAAGGAGGCGAACCACACATGGTTCACGTCCATGTTGAGGCCCATGCCGATCGCGTCGGTCGCGACCAGGTAGTCGACCTCGCCCGACTGGAACATCTCGACCTGCGCGTTGCGCGTGCGCGGGCTCAAGGCGCCCATCACGATCGCCGTGCCGCCGCGATGGCGGCGGATCAGCTCGGCGATGGCGTAGACCTCGTTGGCCGAGAAGCCGACGACCGCCGAGCGCGGCGGCAGGCGCGTCGCCTTCTTCGGTCCGACATAGGAGAGCTTCGAGAAGCGCGGCCGGGCCACGATGTCGATGTCGGGCAGCAGGCGGTTCAGCACCGGACGGATCGTGTCGGCGCCCAGCAGCATGGTCTCGTTGAGGCCGCGCGAATTCAGGATGCGGTCGGTGAAGAAATGGCCGCGCTCGAGGTCGGCCGCCATCTGCACCTCGTCGACGGCGAGGAACGAGACCGGCCGGTCGAGCGGCATGGACTCTACCGTACAGATGAAATAACGCGCGCCCGGCGGGACGATCTTCTCCTCGCCGGTGATCAGCGCGACCTTGCCGACGCCCTTGAGCTTGGCCACGCGGTCGTAATTCTCGCGCGCCAGCAGGCGCAGCGGGAAGCCGATCATGCCGGACTCGTGGCCCAGCATGCGTTCGATCGCGAGATAGGTCTTGCCGGTATTTGTGGGGCCGAGGACGGCCGTCAGGCGGCCGGCCTCTTTGGCGAACGACATGCCCCGACCTTCGCGCGCCAGGGCGGCGGAAGCAAGGCGGCGCGCCTAGCCCGTGACGTTGGGCTCGAGCTTGTTGCAGCCGAGCATGGCGCCCTGGTCGGCGTGCTGGACCAGCACGGCGATGCCCTGGCCCGCTTTGAAGCGGTCGGCCGGCACCGTCCAGCTCGCGGCGGTGCCCTTCCATTTGGCAATCGTTTCGAGGCGGCGCACGACATTGAAGTTGTCGAGCGTGCGGCCGGTGTTCTCGCCGCGCGGCACCGGCGTCGCATGGCGCGGATCGTAGACGGCGAGGATGATCTCGGCAGGATCGCCCTCGAAGGTGAACGGCGCCAGCTTGATCGTGAGCGGCCCGTCCATGACGCGCGTGAGCTGCGGCGTGGCGCGCTGCGGCGACTGGTGGCGCGCGGCCTCCAGCATCTCCTCGATCGAGTCGCGCGAGGTGCCGGGTTCGTGCGTGATGCCGTCGACCACCATCTCCGGCGTGTAGACGTAGCGCTGGCGCAGCACGCGGGCATAGGTGCGCTGGCGGTCGGTCATCTCGCGCGTCGCGAAGGGATCCTTCCAGCCGATGTAGTCCCAGTAGTCGACGTGGAACGACAGGGCCACGATGTCGGGCCGCGTCCGCAAGATGCCGAGCTGCGCGTCGGCCGCCGGGCACGAGCTGCAACCCTGCGAGGTGAAGAGCTCGATCGCCCACGGTCCGTCCTCACGGCCCCTGGCGGCCGCCGGCCGGACGAGGGCCGTCGCGGCGGCGCCGGCGAGGACGGCGCGGCGGCTGGCGGTGAAAGCGGACATGCAGTCAACATGAGCGCAGCTGGCCTCACCTGCCAATCAAGAAACGGATACCGCGCCGCGCGGGTTCGGTGAGCGGCTGGCTGGACTCTGCAAAGGTAATATTATAACAAATCATCATGCATGGACCCGTTTCGCCCGGCACCGCCCTGCTCGCGATGAGCGCGCCCGCGCGCGTCGCCGCGGCCCTGATCGTAGCCGCCGGTCTGTGGCTCTGCGCCTGGTGGGCGTTCTGAAGATGGCCGCTGCGCCTGCCCTGAAGCTGGTCGACCTGACCGTGAGCTACGACCGTCATCCGGCGGTGCATCACGTGTCGGCCGAGATTCCCGCCGCCGAGATGACGGCGATCGTCGGCCCCAACGGCGCGGGCAAGAGCAGTCTCTTGAAGGCGCTGCTCGGCCTGGCGCCACGCATCGAGGGCCGCATCGAATGCTCGGCGAGGCGCATCGCCTACCTGCCGCAGCAGGCCGAGGTCGACCGCAGTTTTCCGATCTCGGTGCTCGACACCGTGCTGCTCGGCCGCTGGGCCCGCTTCGGCGGCTTCGGCAAGGCGAGCAAGACAGACATCCACGACGCGCAGCACGCCATCGAATCGGTCGGGCTGGGCGGCTTCGAGCGCCGGCCGATCGACACGCTGTCCGTCGGCCAATTCCAGCGCGTGCTGTTCGCGCGCCTGCTGTTGCAGGACGCCGACCTCGTGCTGCTGGACGAACCGTTCGCCGCGATCGACGCCAAGACCGTGGCCGACCTGATGGACGTGATCCGGCGCTGGCAGGCCGAGCAGCGCACCGTCGTTGCCGTGCTGCACGATCTCGACCAAGTGCGCCGCGATTTTCCCAACGCGCTTCTGTTGGCGCGCGAGCTGGTCGACGCCGGCCCGACGGCGCGCGTGCTGTCGGCCGAGAACCTGCTGCGCGCGCGGGCGATGGCGGAAGCGTGGGACGAGCATGCCGGCGCCTGCGAGGTCTCTGCGCCCGCGCCGATGAAGCTCAGCGCTTAATTTGCTCTACACCTACCTGATCGAGCCGTTCGCCGACTTCGCGTTCATGCGTCGGGCGCTGGTGGCGTGCCTTGCGCTCTCGGTCGCCGGCTCGTCGATCGGCGTGTTCCTGATCCTGCGCCGCATGAGCCTGATGGGTGATGCGCTGGCGCATGCGCTGCTGCCCGGCGCGGCGCTGGGCTTCCTGCTGGGCGGTCTGTCGCTGCCGGCGATGAGCTTCGGCGGCTTCGTCGCGGGCATCGCGACCGCCATGGTCTCGGGCGCGATCGCGCGCTTCACCTCGATTCGCGAGGATGCGAGCTTTGCCGCGGCCTATCTCACGTCGCTGGCGCTGGGCGTCCTGATCGTCTCCCTGCGCGGCTCGGCGATCGACCTGATGAACATCCTGTTCGGCGCGATCCTCGCCGTCGACAACCAGGCGCTGATCCTGATCGTCGGCACCGCGACCGTGACCCTGGTCGGGCTCGCCGCGATCTACCGGCCGCTGGTCGTGGAGTGCTTCAACCCGGGCTTCCTCGCCGCCATGGGCGTGCGCGGCGCGCTCTATCACGCGCTGTTCCTCGGCCTCGCCGTCCTCAACATGGTGGCGGCATTCCAGGCGCTGGGCACCTTGATGGCGCTGGGCCTCATGTTGCTGCCCGCGGTCGCCTCGTCTTTCTGGGCACGAGAGGTCTGGTCGATGACCCTGATCGCGGTGCCGATGGCCTTCCTGTCGGGCGCCATCGGACTCCTGCTCTCGTTCCATGCCGGCCTGCCGTCGGGGCCGGTGATCGTGCTGGTGGCGAGCGCCTTCTTCCTGGGCTCGCTGATCTTCGGCGCGCGTTCCTCGGTCCGCTCAAGGTTGTCGCGTCCGGTCCACCTTCGCGGCTAATCTCCGGCGCATGACATTGGACACCAACGGGCAGGTGGCACTGGCCGCCTTCGCCATCGGCGTGGGCTTCGGTGCAATCGCTCGCTGGTCGGGCTTCTGCATGCGCGGCGCCGTCGAGGACGCGCTCACGACCCCCAACGCGCCACGGCTGCGCGGCTTCCTCTCGGCGATGGTGGTGGCGCTGGTCGTCGTGCAGGCGCTGGTGATGGCGGGCCGTCTCGATCTCTCCAAGGCCGTCGTGCTGCCGCCCACCTTGTTCTGGGGCGGCGCGCTGCTGGGTGGCGCGATGTTCGGAGTCGGCATGGTCTTCACCGGCGGCTGCAGCACGCGGCTGCTGGTGCTGTCGGCCGGCGGCAATCTCCGCTCGGTCGTCTCGTTCCTGGTCTTCGCGCTGGTGGCCTATGCCACGATCCGCGGCGTGCTGGCGCCGCTGCGTTCGCAGCTCTCCGCCTTCACGACCGTCGGATTGGGCGCGCAGGCCCTGCCGCTCGCCGTCGGCGCGGTGTTCGCCGCCGTGGCACTCGCCTTCATCGCCTGGCGGCGGGTGCCGGCCTATCACCTGGTCGCGGGCGTGCTGATCGGCTTGCTGGTGCCGGCGGGCTATCTCGCCACCGGCGTGCTGGGCGCCGACGAATTCGAGCCGATGACGGTCGAGAGCGTGAACGTCACGCGCGGCGGCGGCGAGGGGCTCGTCTATCTGCTGACCTTCACCGGCGCCAAGCTCAACTTCGGCATCGCCTTCGTGGCCGGCATCTTCGTGGGCGCGCTCGCGGTCGCCGCCGTCCGTCGAGAGTTCAGGCTGGTGGGTTTCGACAAACCCGTCGACATGCTGCGTTATGCCGGGGGCGCGGCGCTGATGGGCGCGGGCGGCGTGTTGGCGCTGGGCTGCACGGTGGGCAATGGCCTCACCGGCGTGGCGTCGCTGGCGCCGACCTCGTTCATCGCCGTGCCGGCGATGGTGCTGGCTGCGGCGGCGACGATGAAATGGCGCTGGAGGAACAGCCGATGAGCATTCCGTTGAAGACGATCGCCGCCAACGGCATCCATATGCGCTACGCCGAGATCGGCAGCGGTCCGCTCGTGTTGTTCTGCCACGGCTGGCCCGAGAGCTGGTACTCGTGGCGGCACCAGCTCGAGGCGGTGAGCGCGGCGGGCTTCCGCTGCGTCGCGCCCGACATGCGTGGCTATGGCGGCACCGAGGCGCCGGAGGGCGCCGACCAGTACACGCTGATGCATCTCGTGGGCGACATGGCCGAGCTGGTGAAGGGGCTGGGCGAGACGCGGGCGGTCATCGTCGGTCACGATTGGGGCGCGCCGGTCGCCTGGCACGCAGCGCTTTGGCGGCCCGACCTGTTTCCCGCTGTGTGCGCGATGAGTGTGCCGTACTCGCCGCCGGGGTACGTCGACATCCTGACGGCGCTCGGCAAGCTCGGCATCACCGACTTCTATCTCCAGTATTTCCAGAAGCCCGGCGTGCCCGAGGCGGAGCTGCAAAAGGACATCAAGTCGGCGCTGCGCCGGCTCTACTACACGGCCAGCGGCGATCTCGACGACGACAAGAAAGGCTTCGGCCGCCTGCCCGATGGCACGCTGCTCGGCAACACCGCCGAGCCGAAGCAACTGCCGGCATGGCTGAGCGAGGCCGATCTCGACTACTACACGCAGGAATTCACGCGTGCGGGCTTCCGCGGCGGGCTGAACTGGTATCGCAACCTGCGGCGCAACTGGGAGCTGGGCGGACCGTGGCGCGGCCAGCCGATCCGGCAGCCCTCCTTGTTCATCGCCGGCAAGAAGGATGGCGTGCTGCGCTTCCCCGCGGCGCAGGCCCAGCTCGAGGCATTTCCCAAGACGCTGCCGGGACTACGCGGCTGCCACCTGCTCGACGGTGCCGGTCACTGGGTGCAGCAGGAGAGAGCCGCCGACGTCAATCGGCTGCTGATCGAGTTCCTCAAAGGTCTCTAGAAGCGATCACTTCTTCTCTTCGAACTTCAGCGCCGCGCCGTTCATGCAGTAGCGGTCGCCGGTCGGCTGCGGGCCGTCCGGGAAGACGTGGCCGAGATGGCCGCCGCACTTGGCGCAGGTGACCTCGGTGCGCACCATGCCGTGGCTCTTGTCGACGGTGGTGTCGACGGCGTGATCCATCGGCGCCCAGAAGGACGGCCAGCCGGAGCCGCTCTCGTACTTGGTCTTGCTGTCGAACAGCGGCTCGCCGCAGCCGGCGCAGCGGAAGGTGCCCGCGCGCTTCTCGTAGTTCAGCGGGCTGCTGCCCGGCCGCTCGGTGCCGCACTGGCGCAGCACGTGATGCTGCATGGGGTCGAGTTCCTGCCGCCACTCGGCGTCGGTTTTCTGGATTGGGGGCTTCTTGTCCATCATGTCCTCCGATATGGCGATGATCCGGCGTCAGGCAAGCGCGCGCAACTCCGCCGTGGCGACCGCAAGCATGGCGAGGTCGAGCTGGCCGGCGGCGGCCAGTTCTTCCTTCAGCCGGTCGACCCGTTCCAGCGCGACGCTGCGTGTCTCGCTCCAACGCGCCAGCGCGGCCTCGGGATCCGCGGCCCCGCGGGAACCGGCAGCGCGCAGTACCGAGGCGAGAAGCTCGGCATGCACGGCGGCGAGCTCGTCGAGCATGGACACCGCGGCCTGCGACGGCCATTGGCCCTCGCGCGGCAATTTCTGCGCGCCGCTGCCCAGCGTCGCCAGCGACAGCCGCTCGCCCAG
>JAFEFH010000115.1 GCA_018240695.1 Pseudomonadota bacterium
GGGCCGCGCCTTCGACTTCAGGATCGCGCTGATACTCGCCGCCACGATCTCCCTGCTGCTGGTGGTTGCCGCGGCCCTGAACGAGAGCCTGGGACGCAGAGGCGTGACCCTCAGCGCGGCGATTGCCGGCTTCGCCGATTCCCAATCAGCAGCGGTATCCGCGGCTTCGCTGGCGTCGACGGGAAAGATCTCGGCCCACGAAGCCGTGATCCCCGTCCTCGCCGCCCTGACGACGAACACGGTGTCCAAGGCGGTCCTCGCCTACACCATGGGCAACAAGCGCTTCGCGGGCGAGGTCTGGCTCGGGCTGGCACTGCTGTTGCTCGCCGCCTGGGGCGGATGGGCGCTGGTCCAAACGCTCGCCTGAGCGTTCATCCCCACTTGAGCTGACGCGCGGTGGCCGTCGCGATCGGGGTCCCTGGTGAAGCGGTGCATCCCTCGACTCCGTCCCACCAGATTCGCGCTGGCGACCTTCGGCTTGAAAGGACGAAGGTCTTCCGCATGGGAAGCCGGATCGCCGCGGCGATGTGACTGTAATGAGACTCAGCCCAGGGATAGATACTCGCGCAGCGCTCTGCGGATCACCGCAGACGTGCCTTCGTGGTCTTTCTCGGCCCGCCGCTCAAGTGCCTGACGCAACTCCGGATCGAGCCGCACGGACTCGACCTGAGCGGGGCCGGACCCGATGGACGGCCTTCCTGGCCGACGACGTAGCGTCTCCTCAACGTCGTATCCAGCCTCTGCCTTCTCAGCGAGGCGCTCGATCAGATCGTCCGTGATCGGCCGTCCACTTGCCGTCTTGCCATGAGTCTTCTTCGCCATCGTCAATCTCCTGGGAGCAGTCGCCGGTACTTCGCCCGCATCTTCATCGCGTGGATCACCAGCTCCGATCCGTCGTCACGACTGATCGTGACGACCTCGAGCAACTCGGCGTTGCGTGCCGGTCCGAGGTAGAGCCTCGTGTCGTCATCCTGCTCATCAGCGCTCATTGCGTTCTCAATCGCGTGTCTAATGTCCTCGTCGTCGACCCCGTGCTTGCGTGCCGACGGATGGATCTCCACGAATAAATTGTAATACGAAACTCTGAGCCGGCACCTAGATCGGCGACGAGATCGCCGGCCACAGGCTGATGCAAGGGGCGGCGATTCAGTCGGAGCATGTGCTCCAGAGGTGGCGTCGGACCTCGATATCAGCCGTCGCTGCGGCGCGTTCTGAAAGTCTTGTCCTTGCCGTAGGTAGTACCGCCGCGACTATGGGCTACGAGACGAAAGTGGTACGTCGTGCGAGGTCGTAGTCCCGGAATCGCTTCAATCACCTGGCCACGGCGGTAGGCGGGAATTGGGTGTTCATCGTTCAGTTCGGGAGAAATGCCATAGGACTCGGTCGTCCCCAACTCAAAGTAGTAGCGCGTCACCTGACCTCGTGGGTCGATCCAACCTTCGAGGACGACATAGGTGCCAAAGACTTCAGCAGCCTTGCCTGATCTCACCGCGGGGGGATTGACCGGGCGGCTCGCGGATGCTGCCAGCGTAGGTACGGCCAGGAAGACGAGCACCAGGCTGACGATCCCGGAAACCCGAGCCGACCTACTCCCCGCACAAGCGCGCATGAACTTGCTTATACCCTCACCTTGCACTCGCCACTCGCGTCTCCGGCGATCGGTGGGCGCTTGCCGGATCGTCAATCCACAGCGTCGAAATCCGAGCCCCGGGCGCGGGCCAGCGACCTCGGCAGCGTCCAGGCACCGAGGTCGGTTAGGCGCTCCTCGCGATCGATCATGCCCAGCACGCGCCAAGGGACCGCAAGAATCGAGAACGCGGCTTCCAAGAAAGCGACGTCCTCATCGGAATCCCCGCCCGGTCCGGACTCGACCTCAGGACAGGCCGCGATCCCGGCGACGAGCGAGCGCGTCGAAGCGGCGGCGCCCGGGCCGGCGCGCACCGCGCTGACAATCGCTCCGATCCAATCGGCGTGCTCGATCGAGCTCAGCATCGCCTCTTCATCTATGTCGAGGCCGGTCTCCTCGCGGGGTGAGATCGTCGCGGCGACGCAGCGGAGGAGGAGCTCCGTCCCGTCACCGGGGAGCGCCTCTCGATCGAGGCTGGCAGCTCTGCCGATCCAGTCGTACGGATAGACGCCAGCCGCGAGCCCGTCGCGTATGCGAGAGCTGACAGCGTCAGGCTCCCCCGCCGGGATCAGCTCACCACGATGCTCGCCGAGAGCCTCGCGCAGCACGCGCGCGGCCTGACGGTCGACCGCCTCCCAATCCGCGATGAATTGGTCGAGTTCGCGGTCATCGATGTCGAAGCCCTGGGGCGGGTCGGTCTCTGGCGGTTCGGCGCCCACGACCGCACCGTAGCGCGCCGATCACGGCACTGGCCATCCTCTTTCCTTCCCATTTATCTCCTACCGACTTCCCAAATTCTCTGGAGTGGTTTCCCGAATTGCATAGCTGACTTTCCCAATTTGCAGATCCCGACGAGCGAGCACGTCGCTGACGTGCCCGGCCTTGACAACCGGGCAGCGACGGATCCGGCGAGCAGCGATCCCGAGGGATTCGTGGCCGGCCTCTCGCGCCCGGGATCACGGCGGCGATGCGACTGGAATGAGCCTCGGAGATACGGTCCTTGGGAACGGTGTCGGTCGTCACTAGGCTGGGAATCATGCGCAGACTCGCCGGTCGAGCCCTCCTTCTCTTCGCTGCCTACGCCGCCGTCATTTTGGCGGTCGTCATCGCAGGGTTCATCGGCCAACAGGTCGGAATCTGGGCGTCCGTTCTCTGGGGCATCGTGGTCATCTGTGGCGTCGTGCTCTACGTGCGGCACGGGCGTCGCCCGCCCCAGGTTGATCGTTAAGGAGTAGCTAGTCCGGGTCGATACCGACCTGGCAGTGGAATCTTCTGTCTGCAAGCATGGTCGCCATGCCCGCGGTGCTGAAGCTGAAGAAAACGTGCCTCGCGTGTCCTTCACAGTGGGAGGGCACCCTCGATGACGGCCGAGCCGTCTACGCCCGCCTCCGTCACGGCAATCTGAGCGTGGCATCGGCGATACCGTCAAAGAGGCGGTCAACAATGCAAGGTCTGATCAAGCGCTGTACGAAGGAGACCTCGGTGACAGATTTGACGGGTTCATGGACTTCGAGGAACTGAAGGATCACCTTCGTGGGCTGCTGGAGTTCCCCGACGACCTGGTCGTCGAGAACGAGAACCCGCCGCCTCCGGATCCCGAAGTACTTGAGAAGCTCCTGCGGCCATGAGGGGCTGACCGAGCTCCGCGGCTCCGCGCCGGCGTAGCCATCGCCTCCACAAGCCACGCAGCCACTCCGCTCTCCAGAGCCATTCTCCGTCGGATTGAAAGGACGAAGGGCTTTGGCTTAGGGATGGGGCTCGAAACGATGATGAGATCCGAAAGAGACAGCTGTGTGTCCGCCGCAATGCCAACTGCCAAGACGGAACGAGCTCTCTCTCCAAGGGCTTATGTCTCCGGCCCGAAGTTTCGGGAGTGCGACAGAGTTCCCCAGGTCCTTCCTTGCCTGGGCCTACGATGTGTCTCGCGATGAACGCTCGGAATCCGAATAGCGGCGGCCAGGATTGGGGTATGCAACTCGCGAACGAGGCGACCGATCGCCTCGTTCGCCGAGCGGAAATCGAGGCTGCATGCGTATTGGGTTCGGTAGCCCGAGGCGAGGCCCACCCGGGGAGCGACATCGACCTCATGCTCGTCACGCGAGAGCCGACGCGACCGAGCACGTTCCGCTCAGTTTTAACGGGCCTCGAGGCGATCAGTCTGGTCATCCACACGCGGGAGAGCTTCCGAAGGCTGTCGGACGAAAGGACCATTTTCGCGATGCACATCCGGGATGAGGGCAAGGTCCTTTTTGATCGCAATGATTGGCTTTCGCAGCACCTCGATTCGTTAGCTGGCCAAACGGCGGACCCGTCGCCTACCTATCGGTGGGCGAGCCGAGAGGTCGAGCGCTATCGGGACCTCGCTCGCTTTAACGGCATTTACCACTTCGCGTTCGCGCGTCTTTACAGCGTCTCCCGCGCCGTCGCAATCGGTATCACTGTGGAGAAGGGCGATCCCAGGTACGGCAAGGACGAGCCGTTTTCGTGGATCGCTACCCGATACCCAGCGCTCACGGATCCGGCTCAACGCTTATCCGCTCTCCGCGCCTTTCGGGAGATTGAAGGAGGATACGATCAACTCTCGCCACCTTTCGACGACCGAGGGGCCGATGTGGAGATGAGACAAGCGGTGGCGGATCTCGAAGCGCTACTTTCTTCGACTGATGGATTCGAAACCGATCGCGCCGGAGGTCTTCAACTTCGTCGATGAAGCAATCAAAGCCCTCGCGACCAAGGGACAGATCGATGAACCGCTCGACTTCGAGTCGCCGATCCGGGAGTTCTGTCGCACGTTTTACGAGCAGTTTTTCGCCAATGTCGCGAAAAAACGGCTGCTGGATATCTCGGCCGACAGCGCCCTTGAAGCAACGCTGCTCCTCAGGAGTCCCAAACAAAATTGGACCGAGGAGGCGAGGGCTCTCCTAGTCACGTTCCAGCACCTTTACAAAATGGATGCCGATGTGCGAGGACAAAACTATGGCGGCGACAGCGACATATATCGCGAGTTTCATGAGACCTTCGTCATCGAACTGATCGAAGAGATCGGCGCTTGGGCAAAAGCCGAGGACGAGGAAGAGCTGGCAACCCGAGCCCAAGAGAGCGCTACTGCGTATTCGAAAGCCGTCAGCAAGGCGATCAAAGAGGCGGATTCGATTGACTGAGCCCAGCGAGACCCTAACCGCAGCGGAGCGCGAGAAGGCGCTTATTGACCTCGTTCGTTACGACTATGACGTCACGTTGCGAACCATCCAGAGCGTGCTCGCCACGGGTATGTCCCTACGGGCGGCTGGCTTCGCCGCTTGGGGAGTAATACTCGGCGTAGGGGTCAATGACCATTC
The DNA here is from genome assembly GCA_018240695.1 of Pseudomonadota bacterium. GTDB lineage: Bacteria > Pseudomonadota > Alphaproteobacteria > Reyranellales > Reyranellaceae > Reyranella. Next base: position 4,966 of record JAFEFH010000115.1, read on the forward strand.
TTGGTCCTTCTGTCTCTTTGCCGCTTTCATCGCTCTGCTCTTTGGATATATCGACCTACTCCACGCAACTCTCTACCGCCGCGCACTCGCTCGGGCGACCCGTCTTGAGGCGCTCCTTGACGCATACGTAGATCGTTTGGGCATAGACGCCGACAACGAAGCAGCGGTCCTGCGGATGCAGGCGCGCCTAGAACTGCATAAGTTCGGCGTCTTTCGGACGATGCCTCGAAAAGGAACCTCGACCCTGCGCCAGCAGTACTGGCGAGCACGACCGGCGGCCGTGTTCCGGGTTGTGTATCCCGCCCTAATTCTTGGGGCATTCGCAGCAATGGCGATCATTGCCTTCTGAGTAGTCGCCCGACCGGCCAAGGCGTCGACCTTCTGCTGCGCAACACGACGCGCCTGAACGGCGAGTTTCCGAGCCTGTCCCGGGCCTCGCAAACTCCGATAATCGCCCACCTCCCAGCGTGCGTGAAGTCCGCGGCACTTGGTACGTTGCCGTACGAAGTGGGACAGGTTCGATCCATGTCATTTCTCGACGCCGCCGAGCAAGTTCTCCAAGAGACTGATGCGCCGCTGCATCCGCGCGAAATTACCGAGCGAGCGCTTCAAGGTGGCCTGATCGAGTCATCTGGTCGGACGCCAGCCCAAACCATGAAGGCGAAGCTCTCGACGGATATCTTGAGCCGTAACACGGACTCGCGGTTCATGCGCACCGACAAGAACCGCTTTGGCCTTCGATCTTGGATCGGCCGATACGACGAGTTTGTTGCGGATCGGTTCCAGAAAGCTTTGCTGGATGAGGAGATCGTCGTATTCGAGCGGTCTCTACTCGATCGGTTCGTCCCAGGTCCAGGCCTCCATCAACTCTCAGATGCGGCAAGTCAAGAGCTGCTTGTGAGCCTCTTCCCTATGCAACGCCGGGATGCCGAGGAGGACTTGGACGTTATACAGCTCGTCTCAGCATTTCTCGTCAGGGTGGAGGATCGCGTTGCGACGTATAAACGGACGCGACGTCTTCCCGAGGCACGTCTTCACGGCTGCTACTCCTTGTTGTTCGGCGGTCACCTAAACCCAGATGATGTTCCTCCGCTTTTCAGCATCTTCGACCCAGATGTCGGCTCGATGTACATTCAACGTGAGCTCAGGGAGGAGCTCAGGTTCGATGATCCGCCCGTCATGACCTTGAAGGGTGTCCTCTACGACACGCGACGAGAAGTCAGCCTCCAGCATCTCGCTGTCCTCTACGAGGTCTCCGCCCCCGCCAATGCTCACATTGAGGTTGGCGAGCGCGGCTTCCTGCAACAACTGGCCTTCGAGACTCCCGCAGAAGTCGAGGCTCGTGTCGACGACTTCGAGAATTGGTCGGAGTTGATTCTCCGCCAGTATCTTCTCGGCCCTCGCTGACGATGGCCCAACCTAGGACTCACGCCGTCGGTTCGGCGCACGGTCGCTTCCAGCCATTACACAAAGGTCACTTGGAGTACCTTCTCGCCTCGCTCGACGAGTGCGATCTTCTGCACATTGGCATAACCCAGTATCTACATGATCGCCTGATACGGGTGGACTCGCTCGACGCGGCACACAGGACCCTACCTGCACACAATCCACTTTCCTACTTCGAGCGCATGCAAATGATCGAGATCGCTCTAAGAGCTGAGGGCATATCTCAAGATCGCTTCGACATTTTGCCATTCCCGATCGAGGAGATTCCGCTGCTAGCTCAATTTCTTCCGACGAGCGTCCCGATCTTTACTACGACCTACGACAGCTGGAACGAGGAAAAGATTCGCCTGCTGCGCAGCGGTGGATATGACGTCATCGTTCTCTGGGAGCGCCAGACCAAGGAGTTCGAAGGGCACCAGCTCAGATCCGACATGCTCGCTGGGAATCCTCGCTGGAAGGCGCAAGTTCCGACTGTCGTGGCCGAGTATCTCGAAGAGCTCGGGATGCCAGAGCGTCTTCGGGCCCTCTCGCTTCCAGCCGGCGAGTGACTCCCCAGTCAGTGGTCGCTCGCCGTTCGGTCTCCCCCGTCCTTCGCTGGGCTGGTGGAAAGCGATGGCTTGTCCCGCGGATTTCCGAACTTCTACCAGCGCTTCGCCCTACTGAATACCTGGAGCCTTTCATCGGTGGCGCGTCGGTGTATCTTGCGTTCACATGGCCATCGCCTGTGCTCGGCGACGTCAACGAGGAGCTGATTGCTACTTACCGCAGCCTAGCGCGCGACCCGGAGACCATACGCACGCGACTGGCGGCGCTCCCTGTTTCCGCGGCAGTCTACTCCGAGGTGAGAGACACTCCTTGCTCCAGCGACTGTGACCGAGCCGTCCGACTCCTGTATCTTAATCGCTGCTCTTACGGCGGTATCTATCGCACTAATCGCCAGGGTACCTTCAACGTTCCCTACTCGGGCGACCGTTCCCTCGGCCCACTTACTGACACCGACGCTCTCCGGCGGGTGGGTGAGGCGATGAACAATGCGACATTGGGAGCTCGGGACTTTGAACACACGCTCCGTGGGACGAAACCTGGCGCGGTTGTCTACTGTGACCCTGCCTACACCCTTCCAGAGGAAGAAGGGCACTTTCGCCGCTATTCTCCCTCCGCGTTTTCCTGGTCGGATCAGCTCCGGCTCGCTGAGATCGCACATACCTTGGCCACCGAAGAAGCATGCGTACTCATCAGCAATTCAGCCGATCCGAGAGTGGCGTCCCTCTTTCGTGGTGCTCTCGTCCTCTCGTTCGAGCGACGTGCATTTTTCCCTAGGGCCCGAGGGACACGCCTCCACGAGGCCTTGTATGTGCTCGCCGATCGCAATACCCTCCGACGCATCAGGAGGCGCTTGAATGCGTGATGAGCATGTGGAACAGCCAGGGGGATGTTCGCGGAAGCTCCCGCAGCAGTTGTTACGGGAGCTGCTTCATCATGCTGCACTATCGGCGGATGCTCCTGCGCTTGGGCCCGTCGGTCGCGTCGAGGACATGGGCGACTCACATCTGGTCCGCCTCACAGAGCCTACCCAGACCCTCCTCGCAACCAGCGACCTGCTCTTCCCGGTTTCCTCGGATGGCCAGCTTTTTGGCTCGATAGCTGCCACCCATGCCCTGTCGGATATCTACGCCTCCCTCGGAACGCCGCTCTTCGTTTCGGTAACCATCGCTGGCCCTCAGGCCTTGTTGGTTTCGGAGTACGCAAGCGCCTCATTGGCAGGGCTACAGGAGACGGTGCGACGGGCAGGCGCTGTCGTCGCCGGGGGTCATACCGTAGAAAACCGAGACGCCTTCTTGAGCGTAGCCGTAACCGGAAGAGCTCTCGACGACTTCGTGCCGGTCGTTCCGTCAGTAGGCGACCGCGTTCTCCTCTCCAAGCCGCTTGGCACCGGACTTGCGCTCGCTGCCCTCAAGATGGGCCTCGTTTCCGAAGACGAGATCACCTCCGCGTACAGCCAGATGACGACCCTAAACCGTGAGGCCGCGGCAGCCTTGCGCGAGGCTCTTGAGGCGGCGCCAGGATCAATTCGAGCCGTTACTGATGTGAGCGGCTTTGGACTTCTTGGCGGACTGAAACTCATCAGCGGAGACACTACGGTGCGAATCTTTTCAGAAGATCTACCCGTAATTGACAATGTGGATCTGTTCGTCCAAGAGCAGAGCTGGTCGGCCTTAGCCGATGCCAACCTCCGTGATACTGACCCGTTTGTGAGCTATATCGCCAGCGAGTCCGACAAGAGGGTGACTGTGCTTCTAAATGATCCACAAACCTCGGGGGGCCTCCTAGCTATCGTCGCACCCAGCGCCGCAGAGCACCTAGAGTCGGACTCCGCTAACTCCTTTAGTGATATTGGAGAAGTCTGCGGCATCGATCAGGAGTTCACAGCCATAATCGGGCGTCGCGGGGTGAGATAGTTGGCGCGTCGGCGACCAAAGCTGCTCATTGCTTCGTCCACGGAGGGGCTCACTTACGCCAAAGCGTTGAAGGCTCTACTCGCGCCAGAGATCGAGTCTGAGGTCTGGGTCGAAGGATTCTTCGCTGCTGGCGAATTCACCCTTGAGACCCTTGAGGAGCGCAGTAGTGAGTATGACGGAGCCTTGGTAGTCGCCACCGCTGACGACCAGGTCATTTCGCGCAGCAGAGAATCGCCAGCGCCGAGAGACAATCTGGTATTTGAGTTCGGCCTGTTCGTCGCAATCTTCGGCAGGCGCCGCGCCTTGCTTCTCGTCGAGGAGAAATCCGGCGTGAGAATGCCCTCTGATGTCTCCGGCCTGACTTATATCCCGTTCCAGCGCACTTCACCCGTTGATGAGGGACTCAAGGCCGCTGGGGTCGCGGTCCGCCAACTGGCCAACCGTTGGAAGGATTCTCTCCTAGATAAAGGCACGAAGGCGACCGTCGAGCGGCTCCTGCGCCTGTCGAGAGATGAGGTCCAGGACCGTTCTGGAATCACCGCTGAGTTCGGCTTGCATGTATTCCTGGTGGACGAGCGCCGAGATCCACCCGAACTCGTTCGGGTCGCGAGGGAACGGATAGGTCCAAAATCCCCTCGGTCACAGTCTTTTCGAAGAGGAGAGGGAATCATCGGAACGTGCTGGGCGACGGAAGAACCCGTTTTTGCCGATTTTTCCGTCGGAATTCTGCGCGATGCCGATAAGGACGCATGGGATGGCTTTAGCGAGCGCGAGCGATTTGGGATGTCATGGGAGCTCCTGACGATCAGCAGGGATCGCTATACCGGGGTCGGCGCCGTTCCCATCACGAGCTTTCGGCAGGAACCCGGATTCGTAGGGTGTGTCGCCTACAACCTCGGGCGGCATTCCTCGGTTGACCCTCAGGTTCTTGAGCAGCTGAAGGTCATCCGGGTTTTCGACTTCATAGCCGAGGCAATGACGATAGTGCTCGACAGAGCCGATTAGTATTTGGCTCTGCAGAGCCCGTTCCGAGTGACTGCTAAGCGGGGTTGCGTGACGTATGAGGTCAGTGGAACGAGGGAGCTGTCCAGCGGGGCCGTCCTAGATTTTCTAGCCGAGGAGTCTCCGGACATCTTGCAGACTTCGCCGGGCGGGATGCGCGTAGTGAGCCAGCATCGTCTGAACGCGATGGCCGACCATCTCTGCCAAATCAGCATCGTCGACCCCGGCAGCACGCAGATGACTGATGTAGCCGTGCCGACACTCGTGAGGGCGAATGTCCAAGCCGGATGCCTCCTGAGTCGGATCCCAGACATCACGGTAGAAATTTCGCTCTCGCCACATGCGGCCGCTCGGCGTCGTGAAGATCAGCTCGCAGTCTGGACCGTTCATATTGATCTGGGCTTCGAGCATCCAGCCGAGAGTTGCCGGAACCGGGACGATGCGACCGGCACCCTCCTCGCCGTGATCCGTCTTCGTGCCCTCGAGGATGACGCCCTCGTGAGCAGTTCGACGAACTTGGAGGGTCTCGCCGTCGAAGTCCTCGGCCCGTAGCGGCAGCACCTCCCCCAGCCTCATGCCCGTGTCGGTGAAGGTCCGCACCAACGCCTCGTAACGCCCCGCCGCCCTGGCGAAGCGGTGCATCTCCTCGAAGCTGAACACACGGATTGGCCTGCGCCTCTTTTGCCCCCTCGGATCGTTCGCCCGGATGCGAATGCCCTTGAACGGATTCAGGTCGCAGACTTCGTCGGTGATCGCGTCCTCGGCCATCGCCGAGAGGGCGCGGAGGATGCCCACCGCTCCGGTGGTGGCGCGACCTTCGGTCCGAAGCATGTGGTCGACCAGCACCAGGGCGTGGCGCCGCCGTAGCTCGCGCAGCGGCCAGTCCTTCAACGCCATCCCCTCGACCTCCACGTCGACGAGCCGGCCGATCCGGTGCTCGTTCGTCGCGTTGGTTCGCTCCGATCGCGGGTGGCGCTCCGTCCACGTCTCGAAGTAGGCGCCGAGCGTGTCGGGACGATCCGAGAGACCGTAGGCTTCGTCGATCGCGCGTTGTGCGTCGGCCTTGCGATAGAACGTGCCCTTGCCACGGTTCCAGGTCGGTTTGGCGATGTGATGCTTGCCGTCCCGGCCCCGGTACCGGGCGACCCAGACCACCTTGCCCGACGGGTTGCGCCGCTTGATCGGCGACTCGCGCCTCATGCGGCGGCGTCCCGGTGCCTTGCGAGGAAGTCCTCCACATCGGCCGGGTCGATCCGGCGGGACGCTCCGAGCTTGTAGCTCGGTAGCTCGCCCCGCCTGATCCAGTTGCGGATCGTCCGGTCCGACACCGACAGGTAGGCGGCGAGGGTGTGCTCGGTGTAGAAGGTCGGGCCGGCGGATTTGGCGCTCACACCCTTCTTGTCGTTCGGGAGGCGCTTTTGTATCGGGTGACTTCCTAAATCCTTGCCGGGAGACCGAAGGTCAAGGCCCTCCCGCCTCCCCCTAGAAGCGGCCGTACGCACGGCGCAGCCGTGCCACAATCGGCCGCCGGAGGGGGCGGTCGCAGGCGACGAGACGACCCGCCGTCCCTTGCGGACCTCGTCGGGCGAGAAGGTGCGGCCCAGGCGTGGAACCGGAGGGTCGCTCCTATGTCAAGAAACTCCTCTGAGAGACGGCGGTGCTTTGCGGATCTCCCTCTAAAAGTATGAGGAAACAACTGCCGGAGAGCCGGGTAGTGGATGTTCATGCGTGACCTGTCGGAAATCAGATTCCGCCCGCCTCGCAGCGTCGCCGAGGGCGCGAGGTGGATCGGCCTCACGATCGCGTGCCTTGTGATCGGGTACTTCGCACTTGCCCTCCTACTGGTGCTGACGGGCGTCTGGGGCGGGGAGTGACGGCACCGGAGTGGCCTGCGGCTGCATCGCCCTGAGGACGACCCGCACGAGCTGTCGTTTGAGGCACCGGAACGCTTCCTCGTTGGACTTGCCCTCGGCACGCTTCCTCGCCAGGTAGGCCTGGGCCGGCGGATGCACCCGCGCCTGAGTGAGGACGATCTGGTGCAGTGCGGCGTTGAGTTTGCGGTTCCCCATCCGCGAAAGCCGGTGGCGACGGTGGCGTCCCGAGGAGACCTCGATCGGCGCGCATCCCGCATGGCGCGCGAGCGCGGCGTCGGAGGTGAAGCGGCCGGGACCGCCGACCTCGACGAGCAGCCGCGCGGCGATCAACTCACCGACCCCCGGGAGCGCGAGCAGCCCGGGCGCCATCGGTCGCACGAGGGCCGCGATCTCCGCGCGCAGGGCGTCGATCGCCCGGGTCAGCTCACCGATCCGGGCGATCAGCTCGCGACAGATCCGCACCTGGACGGTCTTCCCGTAGCACCCGAGACGCTGGACGAGGCCCCGACGGGTGTCCGCCCGGTTCAGGGTGCGGGCGAAGGGCTCGATGCCCGAGTCGAGGTCGTGGAGGTGCCACCGCAGACGCGAGGAGATGGCCGTGCGCTCGCCGACGAGGTCCTCGCGGTGGTCGACCAAGAGCTTCAGCTCGCGCAGCTTCGGGTCGTGGGTGGCTCGTGGCAGGTCCGGCTCGCGCAGGGCGGCACGTGCGACCGCTAGGGCGTCGATCGAGTCCGACTTGCCGTAGGTCCTGGCGGCGCTGCGCTCCCTGGCGGTCATCCTGGTCCCGACCCGCAGGACCAGCTCGCCGGCGGCCAGGAGGAAGCGCTCGAGCCGACCGTTGACGTGCCGACAGTCCTCCAGGGCGAAGCACAATTCGCCCTCCTCGCCGGAGATCTCGCGTGCCCAGGAGAGCAACTGCTCGTGACCCTGCCGGTCGCCCGCGACGGTCAGCTCGTCGAGCATCTGCCCGGTCGTGCCGTCGACCGCGGCGGCGGTGTGGGTGTCTTTGTGAGGGTCGATCCCGATCGTGATCACTGCTGCCTGCCTCCGATTCCGGTCGTTGACGAAGAGCGGATCGGCGGCGGACAGAACCGGGTCTGGTGCTCAAGCTCCTATCAGGTCACGCCGTCGGTCCTCGGACGCGACGGGCGACACGACTCTCCCGGTCAGCCTCCCAGGCGACGAGATAATGCGGGGTCAGCCCGCCGCGCTGAGGACGCTAGGCCGGAGGTTGGACGTGAACTCCGCCGCCTCCGTGAAGGTATGGAACCACCCGGTTCGTAGTGTGTCGGCTTCCGTCGTTCCTTCTCTCGCTGACCTGGTGATAGTGCGTGAGGGGTTCTGCTGTTGGTCGTGCCTTCCTCGGTTCTGATCTCGGCCTTGGGTTCTCTGACTTGGCGTTGCGTGGCTGTCTCATTCGACTCGGCTGCCTTTGGCTGGATCTGTCCGGTGCTTGGCTTTCGTGTCTCATCGGCTCGGCCATTCGCAGACCAGCTTTCGCTTGATCGAGCTGGATCCGAAGGCGTACGCGCCGCGGAGCTCCGGGGCGGGAACCCAGGCGATCCCGTCGAGCAGTTCCCCGGGCGGGACCGCCATCGCTCCCGCCAGGCGGATCAGCGTGTCGATCCGACAGGCGCGCTCGCCGCCCTCCAGACGACCGATCTCGGTGCGGTGCAGAGAGGCACGGACCGCCAGGCCTTCCTGGGACAGTCCTTCGCGTCGGCGGACGCGCCGCAGGTTCGCGCCGAACCGCTCGGCTACGGCAGAGGACCGCTCAGCGGCCATAGCGACCGCCGCCCTGATCGGGAAGGACGAACCCAGCACCGTTGCCCTCGCCCTCCCAGGTGATGCCGTCGAGCAGCGTGCAGGGCGACACCCCGAGGCCGCTGGCCAGCCTCACAAACGATGAGAGGAAGGGCATCCGCTCGCCGTGCTCGTAGAGGCCGATCTGCGTCCGATGTATCCCGGCAATCCAGGCGACGGCCTCCTGGCTCAGTTCCTGATCGCGGCGTATCCGTCTCATCCGTCTGCCGAGGACGTAGGCGAGACGCGCGTCTGACTCGTCCATCAGCCCAGCAGGGACAACAGCGCGTGATGGGCGTCGTGGACGGCGCAGACGCGCTCGTAGCCGCACGCCTCGTCATAGCCCTCGGCCGCCATGCTCATCGCCGTGCGGGCGTCCTCGTCGGGAAGCTCGATCTCCGATCGATCGATCGCGGTGAGGAGGCGACGGAAGGCGTCGGCTTCGCGGACCGACGCCGCTGGGTCGTCCAGGGGTTCGGGATGCGCGAGGTCCAGCTCCAACCCGGCGAGCCAGCCGAGCAGCTCGCTGCGGAGGATCTCGGTCTGGGTCGGCGGAAGGTCAACCGGCACGACCCGTGGGCCGGCCGTAGGGTTCTGATCAGCCATGAGGAGCTCGTTCTCCTTGTGGTCAGGCCCTCGGTTGGTGTGACAGCACCGCCGGGGGCCGCTTTCGATTGGGTCACCGAAGGGTAGCAGTGAGATAGCACATGTGCTAAGTCCGCTTTGGTCGCTGCCCAGTCTGAAATCGTGCATCGCGTGCGGCACTCATCGCGACCCCAGCCAGCACTCGGTGCCGCGATTCGAGCGGTCCGTGAGCGGAAGGGCCAAACGCAAGAGGTGGTTGCGGAGCGCGCGGGTATCGCGGTGCCGACGCTGTCCCACATTGAGGCCGGTCACGCCAACCCAACCTGGGCGACCGTCCGCGACATCGCGGCAACGCTGGAACTGTCGATCGGGGAGCTGGCGAAGCTTTCGGAGAAGCACGAATAACCCGAGCCGCGCTTCCTCG
>JAFEFH010000116.1 GCA_018240695.1 Pseudomonadota bacterium
CAGATACGACAAGCTTGCCAGGAACTACCTCGCGGGTGTCTTCATCGCCGCCTCATGCGCATACTGGCTCAATGGACCAATTGAGTCCGGACCCTAGCGGTTGGTGAGCTTGAGCTCGATGCGGCGGTTGCGGGCAGTATCCATCAGCGACAGCGGCTGATATTCGCCGTAGCCCGCGGCGACGAGGTGATTGTTCGCGATACCTTGACTGTTCAGGTATTTCACGACCGCGATCGCGCGCGCCGCCGACAGCTCCCAGTTCGAGGGGAAGGCGCGGGTGGCGATCGGCTTGTTGTCGGTGTGGCCGTCGACCTGGAGCACCCAGCCGATGTCCTTGGGTATCTTGGAGCTGATCTCGAGCAGGCGTTGCGCGACGTTGGCCAGTTGCTTCTCGCCGCTCGGCTGTAGATCGGCCGAGCCCGACGGGAAGAGCACCTCGGACTGGAAGACGAAGCGGTCGCCCACGACCTGAACGTCGCGCTGGCCGGCCAGGGCTTCCTTCAGCTTGCCGAAGAATTCCGAGCGATAGCGCGCCAGCTCCTCGACCTTGCTGGCAAGCGCCCGGTTGAGCTTCTGGCCGAGGTCGAAGATCTGCGCCTGCTGTTCCTTGGCCTTGACGTCGGCGGCCTCGAGCGCGGCGTTGAGCTTGGCCAGCTCGCCTTTGATCGCGGCGAGCTCGGCGGTGAGGCGCACGACGTTGGCCTTCTGCTCGGCCGTGAGCTTCTCCTGTTCGGTCAGGTTGTCGAACAGCTTGCCCTTTTCGTTGTTCGCCGCGGCGAGGGCGGCGGCCAGCCGCGTGAGTTCGGCTGTCTGGCGGTCGATCTCGGTCTTCTGCGCGGCGGCCTTGTCGGCGGCCTGCTTGGCGGCGGCGGCAAGCTGGTCGCGCTCGCTCTTCAGGCTGTCGCGCTCGGTGCGCGCCTGGCCGAGCGACAGCGCGGCGGCGGAGAGGTCGGTCTGGAGCTTGGCGGCCTGCTGCTTGGCGAGCGAGAGCTGGTCGGCCAGCGAACTGATCTGCCGGCTCAGCGTGTCGATGGCGCTGTCCTTGGTCGATAGCGCCGTCGACAGCGTGAACTGCGCCACGCTGAAGATCGACAGCAGGAAGATCAGCACCATCAGCAGCGTGGTCAGCGCGTCGACATAGCCCGGCCAGATATAGTCGGCGCCGGCCGAACGACGCGAGGACAGCGCACCCGCCATCGCGGCTTATCCTTCCTTGCGGCTGAGCGCGATGGTGCGCGCCAGCAGGCGGATCTCGCCGCGCAGTTCCTCGACCAGCGAGCTGCGGCTCTGCGTGGCTTCCTCGGCCAACCGGCTGAGATGACCCTCGATGTTGCGCTGGTGCGCGGCGACAGCGTCGCGGTCGTTCTCGGCGAAGCGCTCCGACAGGCGGCCGATCGATTCGCGCAGCTCGTCGACCAGGGCGCCTCGGTTGCGCACATTCTCCTCGACGAGGCGGGCGAGGTGGCCCTCGATGTTGCGCTGGTGCGAGGCCAGCGACTCGCGGTCGGCCTCGGCCATCGCCCGGTCGGGCATGCGCGCGACGGCGTTGCTCAGCTCCTCGGCGAGCTGGGTGCGGGCGCGGGCATTCTCCTCCGAAAGGCGGGTGAGGAAGGCCTCGACGTTGCGCTGATGCAGCTGGAGGCTCTCGCGGTCGCCGTCGCTGGCGGGACGCTCGGCCAGCTGGCGGATGGCGCTACGCAGCTCGTCGCCCAGCGAGTTGATGCGTGTCTCGAGGCTGCGCTGCTGGGCGACCAGCGCTTCGTTGCCGGCGTTGTTGCCGGCGGGTGCCTGTTCGGCGAGACGGCCGGAGATGCCGCGCAGTTCCTCGCCGAGCCGCTCCATCTGCGTCTCGACCGTGCGCTGCTGGTCGATCAGGGCCTGGTGGACGCCGGTGTCGGCGGGCGCCTCGCCCAGCCGTTGCGTGGCGTCCTGGAGCACCTCGCCCAGGCGTTCGACTTGCTGGCCGATCGCGCGCTGCTCGGCCAGCAGCGAGTCGCGGTCGGCTTCGGCGGCGGTGCGGTCGGCGACGCGCGCGGCCATGTTGCGCAGCTCGGCGATCAGGGCGGCGCGGCTCTGAGCCTGCTCGTCGGCGAGTTTGGCCAGCTGGGCATCGGTCTCGCGCTGGCGCGCCGCCGCGGCCTCGCGCTCGGCGGCGAGGTCGGCATCGCGCTTGGCCTCGAGGGCCGCCTGGCGCTGGGTCTCGAATGCCGCTTGCCGCGCGGCCTCGGCCTGGCGCTCGGAATCGTCCGGACGGTCCTCGGCCGCCGGACGGCTCGCGAGCTGCTCCACGACGCCGCGCACGCCGTCGACGACCTGCGTGTTGCTGCGTGCGTTTTCCTCGACGAGACGGGCGAGTTGGCTTTCGACGTCGCGCTGCTTGGCCAGGATCGCCTCGCGATCGGCTTCGTCGGCGCTGCGGTCGGACAGCCGGTTGAAGCCGCCGCGCAGTTCGTCGGCGAGCGACACGCGGCTGCGGATCTCTTCCTCGATCAGGCGGTTGATCTGGGCCTCGAGGTTGCGCTGGTGCGCGGCCATGGCTTCGCGATCGGCCTCGGCGCCCGAGCGGTCGCCCAGTCGGTTGACGGCGCTGCGCATCTCGATCGACAGCTCGGTGAAGCGCGCGAGCAGGTTCTGCTGCGTGCGCATCGTCTCGGCGAGTGCGCCGAGGCGCTCGACCAGCGACGCGTTCGCGCCGGCCGCGGACTGACGGCTTTCCTCGATACGTTGCAGGCTGCGCGCCAGGCCGTCCATGCCCTCGGCGCTGCGCTCGAGCAGGGCCTCGACATAGGCCGGCATGCTGCCGCCGCCCGTTTCGACGGGCAGCGTGGCGGCGGTCGACAGGCTGGTGGCGCCGGCCAGCCATTCCTCGAGCTCGCTATGGAAGCGGCCCTGCGCCTGGCTCGCCTGCAACTCGAGGAAGCCCAGCACGAGCGAGCCGGAGAGACCGAACAGCGAGGCGCCGAACGCCGTCGACATGCCCTTGAGCGGGCCTTCGATGCTGGCCTTCAGCTTGGCGAACATGCTGACAGCATCGCCGGCCGCGACTTGCAGGCCGTTGATGGCGTCGGCGACGGCGCCGATCGTCTGGAGCAGACCCCAGAACGTGCCGAGCAGGCCGAGGAAGATCAGCAGACCGATCATGTAGCGCGCGAGTTCGCGGCGCTCGTCGAGGCGGACGGCGATGCCGTCGAGCAGCGCGCGCGTGGCGGTGGGCGACAGGCGGAAGTCCTGGCGTTCGCCGACCATCGCGGCGAGCGGCGCCAGCAGGTTCACCGAGTCGGCGGACGGCGGCGTCGTGCTCTCGTCGCGGTGCCGGAAGCGGCGCAGCCAGCGCACCTCGGGCCACAGCAGGATGACTTGCCGGAAGATGAAGAAGATGCCGATGACCAGCACGGCCAGGATGACGGCATCGAGATCGGGCGTGTTCTTGAACACGCGCAACAGGTCCTCATGGAGGTACCAGGCGAGGCCGCAGACCGCCGCCAGGAACACCAGCATGCGGACCAGGTAGGGAAGGGGATTTGTCATGGGATGAATGCGTCGCGAGGCGCCGATGTGCCGGTCGGGATCATTGGCTGAGGATGTCCACTCTCTCGCCGCCCGCACCGCCCGCGCTCGACGCGAAAGCGCCGACTTCGATGCGGCCGCGGATGCCCTGGTCGATCAGGTAGCTGCGCACGGACAAAGCGCGCGCGAGCGCGATCTTGCGCGCTTCGGTCGGATCGCTGCCGCTCGCATAGGCGCGCAGCTCGATCTGGCGCACGCCCTTCATGTTCTGCGCGGCGCGCTCGAGGTCGGTACGTGCCGCGCCACTGATCTCGGCCGACTGGGGGCCGAAGGAGATGCTGGTGAGTGTATTGCCGCTCGGCGCGGCGGGCACGGCCGGCGCGCTGGCGACGACGGCCTTCGGCGCGGGCGCCGGTGTGGGAGCAGGTGCGACGGCGACGGGCGCCGGCGCAACAGCGGCAGGCGGAGGCGCGGCCGCGACGACCGGAGCCTTGGTCTGCATGGGCGTCGGCGTCGGAGCCGGCGGCGTCGCGTGCGTGACGACCGGTTCGGGAGCAGGCGCCACGACGGCCTGCGCGGGAACGCTCGCCGTCGAGCGGGCTGTCGTCGGGGCCGTCGTGCGGGACGCGCGTTCGGGTATGGCGGTCAGGCGGCTCTCGATGGGGCCGGGTGGCGGTGCCGGAAGATTGGCGCCAGGCGAATAGTAGGAAGAGCTTCCGGCATAGGCGCCCGAGGATCCGGCGGAGGCGCCCCATCCCGAAGTGCTGCCCGGATTCCACGGATTGAAGGCCGGTCCGCCGGCAGGTCCGCCCTGGGGCATCGCCGAGACGCCGGGCGCACTCGGTGCGCCGACGCCGTTATACGGGTTGAAAGCGGTGACGTTCGCGGACTGGGCGAAAGCCGGGACGGCGCCGAGGCCGAAGCCTGCCAGCGCGAGGCTGCGCGCAGTGAGCGAGAGCGAGGGCATTACAGATTGCCTTTCCAAGGGGTTAGCGCCCGAACGGACGCCCCCGGCCGTAGGGAGTTTCCTCACGGGCAGGATACCTATTGGCACTCGAACTCACAACAAGGCGCGGGCGCTTGAGCCGCGACGTTTGGGGGCGGTTCTGGTGGCGTTTCCGGCCCCGGCAAACGTGGTTTGCCGAACATGGATCGGCTGCTAGGCCAGCACGCCGATGATCTGGTCGCGCAGGCCGGTGTTGCAGGCGAGGATCGACGGGCCGCCCAGCGCGTAGGGCTGGCCCGCGATGTCGGTCACGAGACCGCCGGCTTCCTGGACCAGCAGGTTGCCCGCGGCAACATCCCAGGGGGCAAGACCGAATTCGAAAAACGCGTCGTAGCGGCCGGCCGCCACGAAGGCGAGGTCGAGCGCCGCGGCGCCCCAGCGGCGCACGCCCGCGGTCTGGCCCATCACGACCTCGAGCTTCTTGAGGTAGGCTGGGTGATCGCCGCGGCCCTTCTGCGGGATGCCGGTGCCGACCAGCGCCTGGTTCATTTCCTTGCGTGCCGAGACGCGCAGGCGGCGCGAGCGGGCGTTCGGCGTGTCGATGAAGGCGCCGTTGCCTTTCTCCGCCCAGAACAGTTCGTCGGAGATCGGCTGGTAGACGATGCCGGCGATGATCTCGCCCTCGCGCTCGAGCGCCAGAGAGATCGCGAAGTGGGGGACGCCGTGGAGGAAATTCGTCGTGCCGTCGAGCGGATCGGCGATCCAGCGGTTGCGGCCGTCGCCCTTGGTCTCGCCGCCTTCCTCACCGAAGAAGCCGTACTCCGGCCGCGTGCGCGCCAGCTCCGAGCGCAGGACCTTCTCGGCCATGATGTCGGCGCGGCTCACGAAGTCGGCGGGACCCTTGGCCGAGACCTGGAGATGCTCGACCTCGCCGAAGTCGCGCTTCAGACCCTTGGCCGCGGCGAAAGCGGCGCGGATCATGATCGTGATCGTGGCCGAGCGCGGAGCCAGCGACTTGCGCTCGGCGGGACCCGAGCGCTCGCGGCCCGTCGTCATCGGCGCGCGGCCGATGCGGGCGACGGGTTGCTCTCGGGACGGACGGTCGCGCGGGGGGAACGCCATCGGGTCGATCAGTCCTTGGCGCGTTCCATGTAGGCGCCGTCCTCGGTGTTGATCACCAGGCGGGTGCCGACGGCGATGTGCGGGGGCACCATGATGCGGATGCCGCCCTCGACGATCGCGGGCTTGTAGGAAGAAGAGGCGGTCTGGCCCTTCACCACGGCGTCGGCCTCGGTGACGGCGAGCACGACGCTCTTGGGCAGGGTGCAGCCGACCGGCGTGCCTTCGTGCAGGGAGACCTGCACTTCCATGCCGTCCTGCAGCCAGCGCGACTGGTCCGGATCGAGGACGTCGGCGCTCACGACGAGCTGCTCGAAGTTCTCCTTGTCCATGAACGTGAAGCCGTTCTCGTCCTTGAACAGGTAGGTGCAGTCGCGCTCCTCGATATGCGCCTGCTCGATCATCTCGCCCGAGCGGAAGCGCTCCTGGAGCTTGTTGCCCTCGCGCAGCGCCTTGGCCTCGATCGCCACGAACGCGCCGCCCTTGCCGGGGCTGATGTGCTGGACCTTGGAGGCGACCCAGAGCTTGCCGTTGTAGTCGATGACGTTGCCGGCACGGATGGAATTGACGGGCACTTTCATGGGCTTACCGCTTGGTCGGAATGAATGATTTGGCCTCGTCCGTGGGAACGGAACGAGGCCGGCGGGGGCTTGTATCAAAGGCGGCCTGAGGCCGCAACCGCGCCGCTAGAGGCCCAGTTCCTTCTGCTTCCGCTTGGGCAGCGCGGCGGCGATCACGGCGTGGGCGCGCCTGAGGTAGGCTTTCATCTCGGCGGCGGTGAGCGAATTGGGATCGTCGACCGACACCCATTTGGCGCGGGCCAGGTAGGGGGCGGGGCGGAAGCCCGGCGAGCGGCTCAGCGCGTCATAATGTTCGGGCGCCGACTTGAACGAAATGCGGCCCACCGAATGGTCGGCCGGCGCGATCAGGCAGAACATCTTGCCGCCGACCTTGAAGACGATCACGCCCTCCCACTGCACGGTGCGGGTGGCGGCGGGCAGCGTCTTGCAGAACGTGTCGATGTCTTTCGGCGTCATGCGTGAAATCCTACACGCCGCCCGCGCCGCATGCGATGGTCCGCCATGACCGACTGGCGCCCCGACCGATTGAGCCGCCGCCTGCCGTACCTCCAGGCGCGCGGGCGTTTGCTCGCCGAGATGCGCGGATGGTTCGCGCGCGAGGGCTTCGTCGAGGTCGAGACGCCGATCCTCCAGGTGGCGCCCGGCGCGGAGGTCCATCTCACCGGCTTCGCCACGGACTGGCAGATGCCCGACGGCGAGAAGCGCTCGCGCTGGCTGCACAGTTCGCCCGAGTTCGCGATGAAGAAGCTGCTGGCCGGCGGCGTCCCGAAGATCTTCCAGTTCGCGCGCGTGTTCCGCAACGCCGAGGGATCGGCCTTGCATCACCCCGAGTTCACGATGCTGGAATGGTATCGCGCCGGTGTGGACTACGAGACGATCATGGCCGACTGCGCGGCGCTGCTGGCGCTGACCGGAGCGAAGGTGCTGCGCTTCGAGGACAAGGTGTGCGACCCGCTGGCGCCGCCGGAACGGCTGACGGTCGCCCAGGCGTTCGAACGGCACGCCGGCGTCGACCTGTTGGCGACGGTGGGCGATGCGGAGCGATTGTCGCGTGCGTCGGGCGTGGCCATGCATGCGGGCGACGGTTGGGACGATGTCTTCTTTCGCATCATGTTCGACAGGATCGAGCACAAGCTCGGCATGGGACGGCCGACGATCCTCTGCGAGTACCCGATCGGCATGGCCGCCTTGGCGCGCGCCAAGCCCGGCGATCCTCGCGTGGCCGAGCGTTTCGAGCTCTATGCCTGCGGCGTCGAACTGGCCAACGCCTTCGGCGAGCTGACCGATCCGGTGATCCAGCGCACACGGCTGGAAGCCGACATGGCGGAGAAGGAACGGCTCTACGGCCTGCGCTGGCCGGTCGATCCGGACTTCCTGGCCGCGCTCGATCACGGCCTGCCGGACTGTTCGGGCATCGCCCTGGGCTTCGACCGGCTGGTCATGCTGGCGACCGGCGCCCCGCACATCGAGCATGTCTTGTGGCTTCCTGTGCGCTAGGCGTCAGCGCATGAAGGTGAAGGGAAGCGGCTGCCGGATCGGCGGCTGATCGGTGAAGAGCACCAGGAAAAGGCTCTGGAGAATTTGGCCCATGCGCGGGTCTTCAGGGCTGGAGGCAGGGGTCGAGGCGACGGACTGCGAGAGGGCGGCGTCGTTGCGGCAGTAGACGCCGAACACACTGACGGTGCCGTTCCGATTCGGGCGATGGCGAACCTCGTTGGCGCAGACGCGGGCGGCCGTGAGGTCCAAGGCGGCATCGAACACCAGTACGAGCCGATAGTCGGGACGCTGACGCTCGGCGGGAGCGTCGTAGGTGAAGGTGAGGCGCGGACGCGGCCGATTGGCCTGCATCACCGGCAGCAGGCGGCGGCGCATCTCCTCAGGGGCGATCGAGGGAAAGGGATTGCCGTCGACGATGACGTGGAACGTCCGGCCGTTGGTGACCTGGTAGAATTCATGGAAGTCGTAGGCCGGATTGTAGTCGGCGCCCCCGACCGAGCCCGCGCCCGGCGCGCAGGCGGCGAGCAGGGCGGCGAACGACAAGGCGAGCAGGCGGCGCATCACGGGAGAACGGGCTGGGCCGGAGTCTGTTCCCGTGCGGTAAACTAGGGCGTGAGATTGAAGGCGATCGAGATGCGCTCGACATTGCCGCGATAGGGCCGCACCTGGTGCATCAGCCACGACGGGAACATCACGAGGCGTCCGGGCTTGGGCGTGATGCGTTCCGTCGTCCACTGACCGGCCTCCATGGCGATGCCGAGGTGAGGGGCGAGCATCGTGGGGACCGGACCCCGCGGATCCATGAACTCGAGCTCGCCGCCCAGCGAGGGATCGGCACCGATGCCGCCATCGTCGACGTAGTAGACACCCGACCACACCGCGCCGCGATGGCAGTGATACTCGTTGCCGTGACCGGAGCGGTTGATGTTCGCCCACATGTTGGCGCGCCACGTCACGGCGAAGAATCCCGGGTGCGGGCCGTTGCCCGACCTGCCCTCGCGATCGGTGGTAATCCTGTTGGCGAGGTTGCGGCCAACGGCGAGAAGCTTGATCGCGGGAGCGCCACCCCACGTGTCCATGTCCCAGGTCGACTGCCAGCCGCCCTGGTTGGACGCGTGCACGCCGGGACTTTCCTTTTCGCGCTTTTCGATGATGCGACGCAGCTCGACGTTCAGACGCTCTGCATCCGGCACATCGTATTTGACGAGCGGCGTAGCGAAGATCGGCGTGATGTCGGGTGCGGTACTCAACATGGCGGCAAACTAGCGTTCGCCGCTCCACGCGCGAGAGTCATCAACGCAGGCCAGCCATGTTCAACTGAGGGCGATGGTCACGCTTCCATGAGTGACCTTTGGGAAAAGCACACGCCTGCGCAATTTGCGCGCTTCAGGCGTCTTTCGAGAAAAGGGCATTGAAGGCGCGTACGGCGGCTTCGGGACCATCCTTGTAGTTCCATACCCCGCCTGCGACGGCAAGGAAATCGGCGCCCGCGGCGATCACCGACGGCGCGTTGTCGACGGTGATCCCGCCGATCGCCACGCACGGCACATTCATCATGCTGCTCCACCATTCGAGGATCTCGAGGTCGGCGGGCGTGGTCACGGCCTTGGTGGTCGAAGGAAAGAACGCGCCGAAGGCGACGTAGTCGGCACCCGCCTCGGCCGCTTCCATCGCGAGGTGCCGTGACGATTTCGCGGTGACGCCGACCTGGCGATCCGAGCCGACGATCCGGCGCGCATCGGCGTAGGGCATGTCGTCCTGCCCGATATGCACGCCGTCGCAGTCGAGCGAGACGGCGAGGTCCGGCCGGTCGTTCAGGATGAACGCGACGTCGGCATGCTGGCAGATCGGCCGCAGCGTATCGGCCGCGCGCGCAATCGCGGAATCCTCGGCGTTCTTGAGGCGAAGCTGGAACGCCGCGACGTCGCCGCCCTTGAGGGCAGCGCGCAATTCGTCGGCGAAGAGTGCCGGATGCTCGATGCGCTCCGGCGAGATGAGATAAAGACGGCAATCCACGGCCGGGACACTAAGGTCCCGGCCGCTCGCAAACAACCGTCAAGCGCGGTTGTTACTGACGATAGGGATTGTTCGGACGACGGTCGTAGGCGTTGGGCACGCCGTCGTGGTCCCGGTCGCCGAAACGACGGTTGTCGTTGTGCCGGTCGAACGCGTTGGGGATGCCGTCATGGTCGCGATCGCCGAAGGCGCCGCGGTCGTCGTGACGGTCGTAGCGGTTCGGCACGCCGTCATGGTCGCGGTCGCCGTACGCGCGATACTGCGCCTGGGCGGGGGTGGTGAAGGCCACCGGAACGGCTGTGATGGCGGTGGCGAAGAAGAGAGCGGTCAGAACAACAGGGCGCTTCATGGGAATCTCCATTTGTTTGTTGTTGTGTCAGCCAAGCTGCAAACCAACGCGCCAAACCCGCGAAGGTTGGCGCGTTGACGCACATCAACAACAAGGGAGATCGGGCAACCTCGCCGTCCGGCGAACGTTGGGCGCCCGCTCGCACCTACATCTTGTTCTGGTAGATGCCGATGATCTTGTCGAGCATGTCGAGCGCCTCGGCGCGCGGGCGCTGGAAGGTGTTGCGGCCGATGATCGAGCCGTTGGCGCCGCCGTCGCGCAGGCCGCGGATCTCAGTGAACAGACCCTCGAGGTCCTTGGCCTCGCCGCCGGAGAACACGACGATGCGGCGGCCGTTGAAGGTCGCCTGCATGACGTGCTTGATGCGCGCGCTGAGCGTCGAGATGTCGATCTTGGCCTTCTCGAACGCGGCCTTCGCCTCGGGCTGCCACAGCACGTTGGTGGGCGGCTTCACCTTGATGATGTGCGCGCCGAGCAGGGCGGCGAGGTGCGCGGCGTAGGCGCAGACGTCCATCGCCGTCTCGCCGGCCTTGTCGAGCTTGCCGCCGCGCGGATAGGACCACATGACGACGGCGAGGCCCACGGACTTCGCTTCCTCGGCGAGCTCGCGGATCTCCTCCATCATCTCGTACTGGTCTTCCGAGCCCGGATAGATCGTGAAGCCGACCGCCGAGCAACCGAGCCGCAGCGCGTCGTTGATCGACGCCGTCACGGCCTGGTCCTTGTTCGTCGACAGGCTGTTGGCCGAGTTGAGCTTGAGGATTGTCGGCACGGCGCCTGCGAAGGTGTCGGCGCCGGCTTCCAGCGGACCGAGCGGAGCGGCATAGGCGTTCAGGCCGGCGTCGATCGCCAGCTGGTAGTGATAGTGCGGATCGTAGGCGTCGGGGTTCGGCGCGAAGGAGCGGTCCGGACCGTGCTCGAAGCCCTGGTCGACGGGAAGGATCACCATCTTGCCCGAGCCGCCCAGACGGCCGTGCATCAAGATGCGGGCGAGGTTGGCCTTGGTGCCGGGGCAGTCGCTCTCGTAGTTGTCGAGGATCTTCTTGACGGTGCGGGTGATCTTCACGTCGTGGGCTCCCTGGAATATGGAGCCGGTGATAGCGGCCACGGCTTGGGGGTTCAAGCCCCGCTCCGTGGAGGAAAGGCGACTACCCGGCAGGTTATTGACCGGCGAACGCGCCCTCGACACGGTACACGGCGTCACGACGCGGCTGGCGAAACAGAAAGCGACCACAGAGATGTCACTGCAAACAGGCGCCCGCACCCCCTTGGCGGCCCGCCTGCCGTTCTTCTACGGCTGGATCATCATCGCCGTGGCGTTCGTCACGGTGGCGGTGAGCGTGACCGCGCGGACGGCGTTTTCCCTGATGTTCCCGCCGATCGTCGACGAGTTCGGCTGGGACCGTGGCCTCGCCGCCGGCGCCTTCTCCTTCGGCTTCCTGGTCTCCGCCGTGATCAGCCCCATCGTGGGCCGCACGATGGACCGCCGCGGTCCGCGCTTCGTGATCGAGATCGGCGTGGTGCTGACGGCGGCGGGCTTGCTGGGCGCCACGATGATCCACGCGCCGTGGCAGCTTTATGCCACGCTCGGCCTGCTGGTCGGCGCCGGCGCCAATTGCATGAGCTTCTCCGTCCAGTCGCAGTATCTGCCCAACTGGTTCGCGCGCCGCCGCGCGCTGGCGATCGGCATCGCCTTCTCGGGAGTCGGTGTCGGCGCGATCCTGATCCTGCCGTGGCTGCAGACCATCATCCTGAAGGAAGGCTGGCGCAGCGCCTGCTGGGCGCTCGGCCTGATGACCCTGGTGGTGCTGTTGCCGATCAACCTGATCGTCGCCAAGCGGCCGCAGGATCTTGGTCTCCATCCCGACGGCGCAAAGGAAGAGGGCGTCGCGGCCGCGCGCCGGGCGGCCACCGTCGTCGATCCGGCCTGGACGGCAATCGAATGGACGGTCGCCAAGGCCGTGCGCACGCAGCGCTTCTGGTGGCTGGTCGTCGGTTTCTTCAGCGCGGGCTACGCCTGGTACGCCATCCAGGTGCACCAGACGAAGTATCTCGTCGAGATCGGCTTCAGCCCGATGCAGGCGGCGTGGTCGCTGGGGCTCGTGGCGATGGTGGCGATCCCGGGCCAGATCTTCCTCGGCGGCCTGTCGGACCGGATCGGCCGCGAGATCGTCTGGACGATCGCGTCGCTGGGCTTCGTGATCTGCTACGCCGCCTTGCTGGCGCTCGCGGGCACCCCCTCGCAACCGCTGCTCTACGTGATGGTGCTGTCGCAGGGCGTGCTGGGCTACGCCTTCACCAGCCTGATGGGCGCGGTCGTGGCCGAGATCTTCGAGGGCCCGCACTTCGGCTCGATCTTCAGCCTGATCATGGTCTCGCTGCTCGCCGGCGGCGCGGCGGGGCCGTACGTCACCGGCGTGCTGCACGACATCGAAGGCGACTACACGGCCGCCTTCGCCGTCGCGCTGGGCTTCAGCGCGCTCGGCGCGGTGTCGATCTGGTTCGCCGCGCCCGGCAAGGTGCGCATGGTGGCGGGCAAGTCGCCTACTCGTTGAGGCCCTTGCCCGGATAGGGGTGCGTCGCGCGCCAGTGGTTGGCGATGTCGACGCGGCGCGTGATCCACACACCCTTCTGCTTCTGCAGATAGTCGAGCAGGCGCCATAGGCCGGCCGTGCGCGCGGGATGGCCGAGGATGCGCATGTGCATGCCGACCGACATCATCTTCGGCGCCTGCGCGCCTTCGCGATAGAGGACGTCGAACGCATCCTTCATCATGTTGAACCACTGGTCGGCGTGGCTCATCGTCGTGGCGTACTTGCCGTCGTTGTTGGTGAGCGAGTAGGGCACGATCAGGTGCGGCTTGCCCTCGACGGTCTGCCAGAACGGCAGGTCGTCGCCGTAATAATCCGAGTCGTAGGTGAAGCCGCCATGCTCGACGACGAGGCGGCGGGTGTTCACCGACGGCCCATAGCGGCAGTACCAGCCGGCCGGCGCCTCGCCCACCGTCTGCTTCAAGGATTTCACCGCCTTCTGGATATGGTCGCGCTCCTCGGCCTCGGTGAGGTCGAAGTGCTTGATCCAGCGCCAGCCGTGGCTGCACACGTCGAAGCCGGACGCCTTCACCGCGGCGGCGGCCTCGACGTTGCGCTCGAAAGCGAGGGCGCAGCCGAACACGGTCATCGGCAGGCCGCGCTCCTGGAAGGCGCGCATCAGGCGCCAGAAGCCCGCCCGGCTGCCATACTCGAACATGCCCTCGCCCGCGAGATCGCGACCCTTGAGACCACTGGAGGAGGTGGTCGCCTCGGTGAGGCCGGTTTCGGTGTGGCTCTCGCCGTCCTGGATCGAGGCTTCCGAGCCTTCCTCGTAGTTCATGACGAAATTCACCGCGACCCGCGCGCCGTCGGGCCATTTCGGATCGGGCGGGTTGGCGCCGTAGCCCTGGAAGTCGCGTTTCGGTTGCCAGCTCATTCAGGTCTCCTCACCAGTTCGGCGCCCATCTGGCGCGCGATGTCCGCCACCTTGTCGTTCGGTGGATTCATCGAGATCAGCTTCACCCCCGCACGCAGGCACGCCAGCGCATGACCGGGCGCATCTCCGCAATCCACGATCAGGCGAAACGCGACGTCGGGAAATTCCGCAAGCGCACGCGCCTGAAGGGCGCCGAGATAGCCCGCGCCGTAGAACGAGGCCGCGTCGGGCGGCGTCACCAGCACCGGCGCGACACCGCTCGCACGCGCGGCCTCGAGCGCCGCGGCTGTCGTGCGCCAGTCGCGGACCTCGATCATGCGCTCAGGGGATGTGGACGGTGAACGGGGCGACGTCGACGAACTCCTCGTCGGTCTTGCCGCCGTCGCGGAACATGAACACCGCGAACTTGCCCGGGCGATCGAGCACCGTGAGGCCGTAGTGCCACGTGTTCGCCTTGTAGGTGATGCCCTGCTTGCCGGTGGCGATGAACGCCTTGACCTTCGTGATGTCGGGCGTGCCGTCGGCCGTGTGCGGCGCCACGATCACGAGATAGCGCGACACGTCGCCGAGCGGCATGAAGGTTTGCGACGAGAACTCATGCCGTTCGAGATACTTGGCTTCCAAGGGCCGGTCCGATGTCTCCGGCTTCAGGCTGACCGAGAGGCTGGGATGGGCCTTGTCGCGCAGATTGCCGAGCGCGCTTTCGTAATAGATGCGCCCGGCTTCCTGCGGGACGTCGATGACGTCCCCGAACGGCGCGAAGGCTTCCCGGGTCAGCGGCTGTGTCGTGATGTCCATCGGTCGTCGTTCCTGTCGGCGTGCGGTCGATGCGCAGCATCCGCAGGATCGAGACGGCAATCAAGACGCCAGCGCGCCGGGTCAGTAGTACCGGTAGGCATAGTGATGGTACGGGCGGCCATAGCCCGGCTCGACATAGGCGGCGCAGCCGACAACCGAGAGCAGCAGGCAGGCGGCGACGATCACTTTCACGAC